>JANWVM010000023.1 GCA_025056115.1 Gloeomargarita sp. SKYG116 | reverse complement strand
GGGGAACGCTATTTGATAAAGTCTGGGCCGAGCACGAAGTGGCCACCCTGCCGTCCGGACAAACACAACTATTTATCGCTTTGCATTTGATCCACGAAGTGACCAGCCCCCAGGCGTTTGCCATGCTGCGGGAGCGGGGGTTGCCGGTGCTGTTTCCAGAGCGGACGGTGGCGACGGTGGACCACATTGTACCGACAGACCAACGCCAGCGCCCCTTCCTGGACCCCCTCGCAGAAGAGATGATCGAAACGCTGGAGAGAAACTGCAAAGACTTTGGCATTAAGTTATACAACATTGGGTCGGGGAATCAGGGAATTGTGCATGTGATTGCGCCCGAGTTGGGACTAACCCGACCGGGAATGACGATTGCCTGCGGGGATAGTCACACGTCCACTCACGGGGCGTTTGGGACGATTGCGTTCGGGATTGGCACCTCGCAGGTGCGGGATGTCCTGGCGACGCAAACCCTGGCGGTGAATAAACTCAAGGTGCGCAAGATTCAGGTGGATGGGCCACTGGCGCGGGGGGTCTATGCCAAGGATGTGATTTTGCACATCATTCGCACGCTGGGAGTGAAAGCCGGGGTGGGCTATGCCTACGAATACAGCGGCAGCACCATCCACGCTATGAACATGGAGGAGCGGATGACGATTTGCAATATGTCCATTGAAGGTGGGGCGCGCTGTGGGTATGTGAACCCTGACCAGGTGACGTATGACTATTTGCGGGAACGGCCCCTGCGACCGGCGGATTGGGAAGCTGCCGTTTCCTATTGGCAACAGTTCGCCAGCGACCCCGATGCGGAATACGACGATGTGGTGCAGTTTCAGGCGGAAAACATTGCGCCAACGGTGACCTGGGGCATTACGCCGGGCCAAGGGATTGGGGTGGACGAGCGCATTCCCAAACTCGAGGACTTGCCGCCGCCGGAACGGGAGTTGGCCCAGGAAGCCTACGCATATATGGGGGTAACGCCGGGACAACCGATTGCCGGGATGCCGGTAGATGTGTGTTTCATCGGCAGTTGCACCAATGGGCGGATTACGGATTTGCGGGAAGCGGCTAAGGTGGCCCAAGGGCGACGGGTGCATCCAGGCGTCAAAGCGTTTGTGGTGCCAGGCTCCGAAGCAGTCAAACGCCAGGCGGAAGCGGAAGGACTCCATGAGATTTTCCTGGCGGCGGGGTTTGAGTGGCGCGCACCGGGGTGTTCGATGTGCTTGGCGATGAACCCCGATAAGTTGCAGGGGCGGCAAATCAGCGCGTCATCGTCCAACCGCAATTTCAAGGGACGGCAAGGGTCAGCGACAGGACGCACGTTACTCATGAGTCCGGCGATGGTGGCGGCGGCAGCGGTGACAGGCCGGGTGACAGATGTGCGGGAGTTGCTATGAATTCCCTGTACGAGACGGACTTTTATGCGTGGACCCAGGCGCAAGCGCAAGCCCTAGCTGAGCGGGATGTCACTAAGCTAGACTGGCCCCATTTGCAGGAGGAAATCGCCGCGTTGGGCCGGCAGGAGTATCGAGAACTGGTTAGCCGACTCACCGTTCTCATCGGTCACCTGCTGAAATGGCAATACCAACCAGAGTGCCGTTCCCGCAGCTGGTTTTTAACGATTCGGGAGCAACGCCGGGCCATTCGACGTCATCTACGGCGCAATCCCAGTCTCCAAGCTCTGGCCGATGAAGCCATGACGGATGCCTTTGAAGCAGGAGTGGACCTGGCGTTGCGAGAAACAGATTTGCCTCTGCGTACCTTTCCCGAACAATGCCCTTACGCCTTCCTGCAAGTGCTGGCGGATGACTTTCTCTGCGATACGCGCGCCGATTGGCCCTAGCACCTCGCTCACTGTAGCAAAAAACATTTAGGTTGCTGCCTGTGTCAAGCATTAGGAAAGCCCATTGTTCAGTTTGTCAGAGAGATGGGAGAAAAACACAAAGGCGGGGCTACGCCCTGCGACCCAAGAGTATGACAAGCAGAAATGACATGGCTATATATCTAACGGCTTCTGTTTGTCGGGGAGAGAGAACCACCAACGGCGTTGCCACCCAAACGCGATGACTAGCGTAACGACAAACCAGATTCACTAGGGCGCTGAGCGCTTTTTCAAGTAATTACTGTCGGGCGCTCCATCCCCGTACTGGACTGCAAATCGGCAATTTGGTCGGCAATTTGAATCAGGTCGGCTAATGCGACTTGGGGGTCCAGATTCAGGCGGGTCACGTCTGGCTCATAGCGCTCCATATACACCCGCACAGTAGCCCCATGCGTACCCGTGCCCGACAGCCGGAAGATCAAACGCGACCCGTCGTTAAACCCAATCCGAATCCCCTGGTGCGTGGTGAGACTGCCATCAATGGGGTCCTGGTAAGCAAAGTCATCGGCGTACTGCACCGTGTAACGCCCCCAGGTGGTGCCCACCAGCGCAGGTAACCGCTCCCTCAGGCGTTCCATCATGGCATTGGCCCGGTCACTGTCCACTCCCTCGTAGTCATGGCGCGAGTAGTAATTCCGCCCGTATTCCCGCCAGTGGTTCGTCACCAAATCCGCCACCGATTTTCCCGTCACCGCCAGGATATTCAACCAGAACAGCACCGCCCACAGCCCGTCTTTTTCCCGCACGTGATTGGACCCAGTGCCGAAGCTTTCCTCGCCGCACAGGGTGACTTTGCCTGCATCGAGTAAATTGCCAAAAAACTTCCAGCCCGTCGGCGTTTCGTAACAAGCAATGCCCAATTTTTTCGCCACCCGGTCCACCGCTTGACTGGTCGGCATCGAGCGGGCAACCCCAGCCAATCCTGCTTGATACCCCGGCGCTAGACGCGCATAGGCAGTTAACAAGGCCAAACTATCACTGGGACTGACGAAACATTGCCGCCCTAAAATCATATTCCGGTCCCCATCTCCGTCCGATGCCGCGCCAAAGTCGGGACCATCTTCCTTAAACATCAAGTCCACCAACTCCCGCGCATAGACCAAGTTGGGGTCGGGATGACCACCGCCAAAATCTTCCAAAGGCGTACCCCGGATCACGGTTCCTGCTGGCGCCCCTAACATTTCTTCCAAAATGCGATGGGCGTAGGGACCTGTCACCGCATTCATGGCGTCAAAACACATGCGAAACCGGCCATTGGTGAGCAACTCCCGCAAGCGGTCAAAATCAAATAATTGCTGCATCAATTGAGCGTAATCATCCACTGGGTCAATAATTTCCACCTGCATATCACCGAGGCGGGTTGGCCCCAACCGGTCCAGGTCAATGTCATTCGCTTCCAAGATGCAATAGGCCTCAATTTTTTGGGTGTATTCATAGATTTGGTTGGTTACTTTTTCTGGCGCTGGCCCCCCATTGCTGGTGTTAAATTTCACCCCAAAATCGCCGTTGGGTCCGCCTGGATTGTGACTGGCCGAGAGAATAATACCCCCCAAGGCGTGATACTTGCGAATCAGACAAGACGCCGCCGGTGTCGAAAGAATCCCGCCCTGGCCCACCAGCACCCGACCGATGCCGTTGGCTGCACACATTTTCAAAATGGTTTGAATGGCCGTGCGGTTATAGAAGCGACCATCACCCCCGAGCACTAGTGTGGCGCCTTGCCGCTCGGGAAGGGTGTTGAAAATAGACTGGATGAAATTTTCCAAATAATGGCGCTGCTGAAAGGTGGAGGTGGGTTTACGGAGTCCCGAAGTGCCCGGTTTCTGACCAGCAAACGGTTGGGTTAAAACGGTGCGGATATTCATGGCTTGACCTCACAGTTAACTACGCAGCTCTAGGGGTGTAACGAATCTCATGGGGACAAGGACGACCGGCCTCAAAATCACTCAAGTTGGCAATGGTCGTAGCGGCAATCTCTGTTAGGGCTTCCTGGGTAAAAAAGGCTTGGTGGCCTGTGACAATGACATTGGGAAAAGTCAATAACCGTTGAAACAAATCGTCTTGAATGATTTGCATAGACAAGTCCTGGAAAAATAAATTTTCTTCCTCTTCGTACACATCCAGACCTAGCGCTCCAATTTTCCCCGACTTTAGCCCGTCAATCATCGCCCGCGTGTCAATCAACGCCCCCCGACTGACGTTAATCAGTATCACACCGGGCTTCATCTTGTCCAGCGCCCTCTGGTCAATCAGGTGATAGGTTTCTGGCAGCAGGGGACAATGCAGCGAAATGATGTCCGATTGGGCATACAGTTCGTCGAGCGTAACATAGCGGGCGTTTTTGAGCTGCGGAAAACGGTCGTTGGGATAAACATCGTAACCAAGCAGGCGACAACCAAACCCCTGGAGAATTTCCGCAAACACCATGCCGATTTTCCCAGTGCCGATGATCCCCACCGTGCGCGCGTGCAAGTCAAACCCGAGTAATCCCTCTAACGAAAAATTACCCTCCCGCACGCGGTTGTAGGCCCGGTGATATTTCCGGCTCAGGGTGAGAATCAAACCGATGGCATGTTCAGCGACTGAGTAGGGGGAATAGGCGGTCACCCGCACGACGGTTAATCCCAATTCCGCCGCCGCCTGCAAGTCCACGTTATTGAACCCCGTACACCGCAGGGCAATCAGTTTCACCCCCTGGCGATGCAAAATGGTGAGCGTCTCCCGGTCGAGTACATCGTTGACAAACACACATACGCCCTGGGCATCTCCAGCTAACGTTGCGGTACTTGCATCCAATTTCACGTCGTAGTAGATGAGTTCGTGACCGGCTGCCCGGTTGGCGGCGTCTAAAAATTGCCTATCGTAGGATTTGCTGCTAAATACAGCCACTTTCATAACCCTTCCTCCTAAAGCACGGCAAAAAAGGGGGAAAAGTGATGTCGGCAATGTACTTCTCCCCCTTTCGCAGGCAATCACTAGAACGGCCAGCGCCAGTTGGCAAATTCCGGCATGTCTGTCCCGTGTTCGTGGGCGTAGTTGCGGCAGTCAATTTGCATATTCAGGAATTTTTCCTTGGCATGCGCTCCGGCCACCTGCAACTTTGGCACCCGGTCAATCACATCCATCGCCAAGGAGAACCGGTCAATGTTATTAGCAATGGCTAATTCCAGGGGCGTATTGATGTTGCCTTTCTCCTTGTAGCCCCGCACGTGCAGGTTACGGTGGTTGTGCCGCCGGTAGGCCAAGCGGTGAATCAACCAGGGATAGCCGTGGAAATTGAAGATGATGGGTTTATCGAGGGTGAACAAACTGTCAAAATCGCGGTCACTCATACCGTGGGGATGTTCACTCTCGGGCTGCAACCGGAACAGGTCCACCACGTTGATAAACCGAATCTTCAAATCGGGAAACTCCTGGCGCAACAGAGCCGTCGCCGCTAGCGCCTCTTGGGTAGGAATATCGCCGCAACCCACCATTACCACATCCGGTTCGCTGCCCTGGTCATTGCTGGCCCAATCCCAAATGCCAAGGCCCTTGGTGCAATGGCGAATCGCCTCGTCCATGTTCATGTACTGCAAGTGCAGTTGCTTGTCGCAGACAATGACATTGACGTAGTTTTTGCTGCGCAGGCAGTGGTCCGCACACGACAGCAGCGAGTTGACATCCGGCGGCAGGTAAATCCGGGTCACCCTGGAACTTTTGTTCACCACAATGTCCAAAAAACCGGGGTCCTGGTGGGTAAACCCGTTGTGGTCTTGCCGCCAGACCGTGGAGGTAATCAGGATGTTGAGCGAGGAAATGGCCTGGCGCCAGGGGATGTGGCTACATATATCCAACCACTTGGCGTGCTGGTTGAACATGGAGTCAATGACGTGGACAAAAGCCTCGTAGGTAGAGAAAAAGCCGTGCCGCCCCGTGAGCAGGTAGCCCTCCAACCAGCCCTCTAGGGTATGCTCGCTCAGGTACTCCATCACCCGTCCATCGGGCGCCAATTCCCCACCGTCGGCATCTTCGGGGAAATACTCGGCAATCCAGAATTTTTTACTCGCTTCGTACACCGCATCCAGCCGGTTAGAAGTAGTTTCATCCGGGCCAAACACCCGGAAATTGTGGGGGTTCAGGAGCATCACGTCTCGCAGGAAGGCCCCTAGGGGTTTGGTGTTCATGGCCTCCATCGTGGCTGGTTTGGGGACATGGATGGCATACTTGGGGTCGCGGAAATCGGGCATCCGCAAATCCCGCCGCAGGTATCCCCCGTTGGCATAGGGCGTCGAACCCAAGCGTTTGGTGCCGGTGGGGGCAACGGCCCTGATCTCCGGTCGAGGCGCGCCCTGCTCGTCGAACAGTTCCTCTGGCTTATAGCTACGCAGCCATTCCTCCAAGATGCGCAAATGTTCAGGATTTTTCTTCACATCCGCCATCGGCACCTGGTGGGAACGCCAGAACCCCTCAATTTTCTTGCCATCCACGTAGGCCGGGCAGGTCCAACCTTTGGGCGTGCGCAATACAATCATCGGCCAGCGGGGACGCATCGCCTGACCGGTCGAGCGCGCTTCGGCTTGAATCCGGTGGATTTCCGTGATGCAGTGGTCGAGCGTTGCTGCCATCGCCTGGTGCATGCTCTCGGGTTCCGACCCCTCCACAAAGTAGGGCGTGTACCCATAGCCTCGGAAGAGGGCTTCCAGTTCCTCGTGACTGATGCGCGACAGCACGGTGGGGTTGTTGATCTTGTAGCCGTTCAGGTGCAGGATGGGGAGCACCGCCCCGTCGCGGATGGGGTTGAGGAACTTGTTGGAGTGCCAGGCCGTCGCTAGGGGACCGGTTTCGGCTTCACCATCGCCCACCAGAGCCGCCACAATCAGGTTGGGGTTATCGAAAGCGGCGCCAAAAGCGTGGGACAGGGCGTAACCTAACTCGCCCCCCTCGTGAATCGAACCGGGCGTTTCCGGGGTGCAGTGACTGCCAATGCCGCCAGGGAAGGAAAACTGCTTGAAGAACCGCCGCAGCCCCCGTTCATCCAAGCTGCAATTGGGGTAAAACTCGCTGTAGCTTCCTTCTAAGTAACAGGGTGCCAGGAAACCAGGTGCCCCATGCCCCGGCCCCACGATATAGAGCATATCTTGGTCAAATTTTTTGATGATTCGGTTGAGGTGAGTATAGACAAAGGCAATTCCTGGACTCGACCCCCAGTGACCCAACAAACGATTTTTGATGTGTTCCGGCTTCAGGGGTTGCCGCAACAGCGGATTGTCCTGGAGATAAATCATCCCGACGGCGAGGTAGTTGGCCGCCCGCCAAAAGGCGTGTAACTGTTGCAACTCTGCCGGTGACAGGGGTGCGCCGGTAATGGTGGAACGGGCCGGACCAAACGCACTCAGATTACTAACATCAGGCTTCGTTGGTGTCGCAACCATAACCAATCCCTCAAAGCGTTTCTGTGAATCACTACGCCGGGTACAGAATTGTCATCACCGGCTGCCGTTGCTAACACTCTAGCCTTGCCCACTGGCTGAGCTGCTATTAATTTATCCAGGTTTAAGGTTTGGGTTAAGCCACGGTCATCAAACGGGTTTCAGGCAGCGCTTTTGACGGCTTTGCCAATGTAAATAACACGAGTATTGTCGTTGATTTTTACGTTGAGTAAACCCCGCTGGGCAGCGCGTCTGAGGCCCATCAACAGCAATGATAACATCGCTTGCCAGTCACCGCCATTGGTCACGTCGAACCCTCGGTAAACCATGTTTTGGAAACCCGCTTGTTGCAAAATTTGGTCCAGTTCAGCGGGGGTAATAAATTTCTTCCAGTCGTGAATGCCCTGGGGAATTTGCCGTAGGACATCTTCAAGCAACCAAATCATGAGAACGTGCGATTCCCAGGTGCGGTTAATCGTATCGAAAAAGAACAGTCCCCCCGGTTGCAGGACACGGCTGCACTCGCGCACCACCTGGGCTACATCCTGGACATGCTCCAATACATCCACGCACACCACCGCCTGAAATTCGCTGTCCGGATAGGGCAGGGCTTCCCCCGCCCCCAGGCGGTAGTCAATCTCCAAACCCTGGCGCTGGGCGTGTTCTCGAGCGACGGCAATGGAACCGGCTGAGGGGTCCACACCACTCACGCGAGCGCCCCGTTGGGCCAGAAACTCGCAGGTCAAGCCGCCGCCGCATCCCACATCCAGCACCCGCACCCCTCGCCAATCCGGGAGAAACTGGTCGAAAAACGTGAACCGGGCGGGGTTGAGATAGGCCAGCACATTGAGGGAACCGCCGGGTTGCCACCACTGGTCAGCGTGTCGGTCATAGTAGGTCAAGTCATTGCGCGGCATGGGGACGGGATAATAAGGGGGGACGTTTCGATGATAGAGATACAACCATGCTGCTGGCCTTGGTGGTGGGATTGGCAGGATTGGTGTGGTTGGGACTGGCCTGCTTCCGGGGCGGTTTCTGGCGCGCGGACCAGGTGTTGCCCCAGGTACAGTCAACCCTCTCCCACTGGCCAGGCGTCGCCGTACTGATCCCCGCCCGCAATGAAGCGATGACGTTACCCCAAACCCTGCCCAGCCTGTGTCGCCAGCCGTATGCCGGTGTTTTGGAAATTTGGGTCATTGACGACCAGAGCGAGGATGGGACAGCGACCATTGCGGCGCAAATCGCCCAAGCTGGCAAACACCCTGTGCAGGTGCTGGCGGGCGCTCCCCTGCCACCAGGTTGGTCGGGGAAACTCTGGGCGTTAGAGCAGGGCTGGCGAGCTATCCAATCCCAGGGCGACCGCTATAAGTACGTTTTGCTAACGGATGCCGACATTTGCCATGGGCCTGCTAGCGTTGCCCGTTTGGTGACCAAGGCGGAAACAGATGGAGTGGGCTTGGTGTCCTGGATGGTCTTGCTGCGCTGTGAATCGGTGTGGGACCGGTTGCTGATCCCAGCGTTTGTGTTTTTTTTCCAAAAACTCTACCCGTTCCCCTGGGTAAATGACCCTCGCCGTCCCACGGCTGCCGCCGCCGGTGGTTGTATATTGCTACGGCGCGAGATACTGCAACAACTGGGGGGATTCGCAGCCCTACGGGACGCCCTGATTGATGACTGCACGCTCGCCCAACGAGTAAAGGCGCTGGGTGTGCCCTTGTGGTTGGGGTTGACAGACCAAACCATCAGCGTGCGCCGCTACTGTTCTCTGGGTAGCATCTGGCAAATGGTCGCCCGGACGGCGTTTACGCAATTGCGCTATTCCCCCTGGCGATTGCTGGGCACCGTGGTGGGCATGAGTCTGGTGTACCTGGGGCCGCTAGTGGGCACTCTGTGGGGCGGCGTGACGGGGCAAGGGCTATGGGCGACTATTGCACTGGCGACGTGGGGACTCATGGCCATGCTCTACACGCCTACCCTGCGCTGGTATCGCTTGCCCGCCTGGTGGGGTTTCACCTTACCCCTGGCTGCTGCTCTCTACACCCTGATGACGATGGACTCTGCCCGCCGTTACTGGCAGGGTCGGGGGGGCGCCTGGAAAGGCCGGGTTTACCCCAGCGGCAGTTGCGATTGATGAGCACCGTTGGCGCTGGCCGCCGCAATCCCGTCTGGATTCTCGATGGTCAATGCGGAAGGACGACACTGCCGAATCACCCAGGTGATCCCCTCCGCCTTTTCCGTCAGCAAGTCTTCTAAATAACCCGGTTGCGCGGCCTCAGCTTCCTCACGGGTGGCAAACGGCCCAAAGTAGTACAGGCAAGGGGGACGCTCCGTCCGCATTTCTACCCACCAGGCCAAACCGACCCGCTCCAATACCGAGATAAATAGTTCCCGAAACGACTCTTTGAATCTCATAGTCTTATCCCACCCGCGACACCAGTACGCAAGTTGCCCAACCCCAACAGTGTTTTACCTAGATTCTACCTAAAGTGATACTAAATTTTTGTAACTCTTCTTAAATTTTTGTAGCGAACTGCACCAGCAACGACCGGATTAAGGCCGTATGTCAGTTGGATATATCAGGCATTGGGGTGAGGAGACGGGCGGGTTGGTGCTGGCGGCGGACTTCGTAGAGGGCCATACCGCAGGCGATAGCGGCGTTGAGGCTAGGGGTGTGGCCGCTCAGGGGAATGCACAGGGAAACATCGCAGTGGCGACGGATGTTCAGGGTTAGACCGCTACCTTCGGAACCCACCACCAGGGCGACGGCATTGGCAAATTCGACCTTGTAGAGGGGGGTAGGGGCTTCCGGCACCAGGGCATAGCTCCAGAAACCAGCGGCTTTAAGTTCTTCTAAGGCCCGTGTCAGGTTGACCACGCGCACCACTGGTAAATGGCTGAGGGCGCCGGCAGCCACCTTGGCGACTGTGCTGGTGACCCCCACACACCGCCGCTGGGGAATGATCACGCCCTGACCGCCCATGGCTTCCGTGGTGCGGATGATAGCGCCTAGGTTCTGGGGGTCCATGATGCCCTCGGCCAAGACCACCAGCGGCTGGGGATGAGCGCGAATGTGGGCGAGAAACTGGTCCAAGTCCCAGTAGCGGTAGGGACTCACCTGGGCCACAACCCCTTGATGGTTCGCGCCGTGGGTGAGCTGGTCTAACCGGCTGGGTTCCACCTGGTCAATCACCGTGCCGCGGGCTTGGGCTTGGGTAAGCAGGGGTTGAAACCGGTGGTGATAGCGCAGTTGGGGAATGATCCACACCCGGTTCAGGGGCTGCTGGGCTTCCAGGGCTGATAAGACCGTGTGCCGCCCGTAGATGTAATCCGGCAATTCCGGCGGCGGTGTGGATTTCCTGGGGGCGCGCGGGGTTACGGGTCGTTTCGGTCGCAGGGGTTGCGTGGGCATTGGTTGATTGATTGACGCCAGAAATACCACTATATCAGGCTCTAGAATGGCAAACGGGATAGGGGCCAGCCACTATGAAGGTTTATATCGTCGGGGCGGGACCGGGCGACCCCGAACTACTGACCGTGCGAGCCATGCGGCTCATTCAACAAGCCGATGTGCTGGTGTATGCGGATTCTCTGGTTCCACCGGCGATTGTAGCGCTGGCTCGTCCGGACTGTACGCGTATCCCCACCAAAAGCTTGACCCTGGAGGAGCTAATTCCCCTCATGGTGGACCGCGCCCGAGCCGGTCAACACGTCGTGCGGTTGCAGTCGGGGGATGTGAGTATCTACGGGGCGATTGCCGAGCAAATCCAGGCGTTGCACCAGGCAGGAGTTGCGGTCGAAATCGTACCGGGAATCGGGTCGTTACAGTTGGCTGCCGCCCGCTTACTGACGGAATGGACGCTGCCAGGAGTGGTGCAAACGGTCATCCTCACCCGCACACCCGGCGCAACCCCCATGCCAGAAAATCTCGCTGACTTGGCCGCCCATCGCGCCACTCTGGCCCTTTACCTGAGCGCCCGTTTGGTGGACAAAGCACAAGCTGAGTTACAAAAGCATTACACTTCTGACACCCCTGTGGCTATCTGTCATCGCTTGGGTTGGCCGCAGGAGCGGATTTGGCTAGCGCCTTTGACTGAGATGGCCGCCCTAACCCACCGGGAAAACCTCACCCGCACGACCTTGTATGTGGTCAGTCCCGTACTGGGCGTTCAGGCGGGGCGTTCGTGTCTGTACCACCCCCAACACCGCCACCTGTTTCGACCCTAGTCGTCGAGTTCATCCAGTAACTGGGCTTCCAGGCGGGGACCGATGCGTTCCATTTCTTCGGCAGAGAGGGGTTCCGGCTGGCCGTCGCTGTTGATGCGGGCAAAAAACAACAGCGGTTCAATCGGTGTGTACACCCCGTAGCGACGACCTTCATGGTAAAAGATGCCCAGTTCTTGAAATTCCTCGGATTCGATTTCCCCGTCTTGGCTTTCGTAGTCCAAAAACAGGGTTTCCGTTTCTTGGGGCTGGGGTAATTCCCCTTGGGCCGTCAAGGTTAAGGCAGTATCCAACAGTTTCAGGTTCTGCTCGGCCAGGATGTCGCGGGCGATAGGGAAAATTTTGGCCAGTTCTTCCTCGTCTAAGTCCAACAGCGTGTCTTCCGCCTCGTTCCAGGCAAACAATTCCACCGGCGTATCCACCGGCAACAGCAACAGGTAGGGGCGTTCGTCCACCTCGAGAGTGCGGTCTACATAACACGCCAAGGACCGGCCCTGGTCGTCCACCAGAACCACTTGCGCGGGGATGTCAAAGTGATGTTGGGAATTACGACCCATAGGTTTCTCCAGAACGACAAGGGGATGGTTGACTCAGCCATTGTTGCAGGATCAGGATAGCGGCCTGCTGGTCCAGCGCTGCTCGGTATTCTGCCGCAGACCGATAACGTCGCCGGTCCAGTTGTTGGGCCGCCGCCCAGGACGTGAGGACTTCGTCCACATAGACAACCGGTAACCCCAGATACCGTCCCAGATAGTCTCCTTGTTTGCGGGTAAAGCGTGTTTGGGCGCTGGGACGGCCATCGGGATAGCGGGGGAGGCCCACCACCAACACGTGGGGTTGCCGTTGTTGGACCAAGCGGGCTAGTTCCTGGGGCGCCGTCGGCCACGTCAACGTCGGTAAACCCGTCACCACTAAACCGGTAGGGTCACTGATAGCTACCCCAATCCGTTTCCGACCAATATCCAGACCCAAACCAACAACCATTCCTACTTGGACATCTTAGGGTCATTGTGCCATGTTCTGGTCCCCGCCAAACGAGTCGCGTTGGGTGAGGGGCACTGGTTGTAAATGGGGTAAGACTTCGGCTAGACCTGGCAGTTCCTGGAACGAAAATTTCGCTTCCCGCAGCTTGTGCCACACCGAGCGACACATCCACAGCGTTTCCCCCTGCGGCACAGCGCCAGCCCAGCGAAAACAGGCTTCCCGCTCCGGTTGGTAATCCATGCAAGTCAAGCGCAAACCAGGTTCCGGGGCCACCAACCTAGTCAGATGGGCCAGTAATTGCGGGTAAAGCCAGGTGTAGGCCGGATGGACGGTTAAATCAACCGGATGGGGCTGGCTGGCCTGGGGGTCAAACCAGAGACAGAAATAGCCGATGGCAGCTTGGCGTTGGGGTTCAAACACGTAGTTTTGAATGGGTCGCGCCTGCCCCTGCCAAGCTCGCCAACGATACCACAGGGTACGCCACAGGGGTACGACAAAGTCCTGGGGATGCCGGTCAAAGACTTGACGAACCAAGGGGGGCATCGCCACTGTGTCCAACTGGTAACGCAAATAGGCATCGCGCTGACCTACCGGACTCAGAGGGGGTGCCTCCAGGGACGACCGGGCCAGAGCCGTCAACGCTTCGCCGTGCAAATGCCAGTAGGTGCAGTGGGCCAGGGGTTGAAATCCGTTTTGCCGATACAAAGCCAGCCTGTCTTGATCCGGCGTCGGTACTTCCAGCACCCAGGTGCGCGCCTCCAAGACTGTTTCTAGAGCATAACGCAACAGTTGCGACCCCACCTCGAGCGTCTCACTAGTGACCCACTGGACCTGCCACGTGCTGCGACTGCGGTTAAACGGAGCGACCTGAATCCCGCCGACAATCCCTGACTCGGTCACTGCCAGCCACGTATAACCGCGCCGCTCAACCAGGTCGCCATCCCCCATGTGGGTCTGTATCCATTTCCACTCCTGGGGGTGGGGGGGACGAATCGTCAAGGTCATCCGTCAGGTCAGTCGCTAGGGGGCGAATCAACAACAGCGGCGTCTGTTCATCAGCATTACCAGCGGGATTGTCCACCAGTACACGGGTCAAAAACTGCTGGTCCACATCCGCCGTCGCTGCCACTATTCTAACTGCTTTCAAGTCGTTGACATCTACGATGGCCGCCGCCAGGCCTGTCTGTTCCCGGATGTCATCCACCACTGTTTGGGGTCGCGCCGGCCCGAGGACGATGAACTGGTCGTAGGGGGGCAACGTACCCGTGACATCGTCAATCAACGCGGCCTGTTCCCCGGCCAATTGATAAAACACACCCGGTCGTCCCGCCAGTTTCGCCAGCGCCCCCACCACAAACGCCCCTAGCACTCGCGGCCACCCCACCAAATCAATTAAAGTTTGCATGCCGCAAGCCGTCGCCAGGCTCGAGGTAGGTGCGAAAAAGGTACATAACCGCCGCGCCCACCAGCCGGGTTGCACTTGCTGGGGATGCCGCCACCGCCCCTGCATGATCGCCACCGGAGTTTCGCCGATGACCACGATATCGCCGGGCAACGCATGGGGCAGGGCATAGCGTTTCACCACGCCCACCGGATCGTCTAGGTGGCTCAGTAAGTGGGTATGAATGAGTAAAATTTCGGCCTGACCGGGTACGTGCAGACTATTGATGGTGCGGGTGGGGTCTGGAAAGGCCAGGGGTAACACGACGTGCTGTTGCTGGGGCTGCCAACCAGCCGGTCCATAGCTGACGTAATCAAAGCGCAACCAAGCTGCCTGCAACCCGCTCAAGTCCTGGCCTTGGATATCCACCACTACTTCCATCCCTATCCGTTGCCGGGTCTTGATAATGCGAGCGCGCCAGTAACCATCAGGGCGAGTCGGGGCATCAGGATGATGGGAAATCAGTTGCGCGGTAACCCGAATGTCTTCCAAGCTGTGGCGGGACAGCACCTTGACCTGCAAGGTACACTCCGGCACCATGACCTCGTAGCGGAGGCTGGGATTGACCCATTCCAAGTGCCCCCGCCAGCGGCAGCGATCGGTTTCCTGGATTTCCATCTGCCAGTAGCCGCGGGTGAGACGCAGCGGATTGTGGGAACGTCGTCGCCACCAGCGGTCTAGCCACCACACTCCCCCCGCTACCAACAGCAGCAGTAACCCCAGGCGCACCAAGACCGATACTCCATCGTTCCGGCCTTCATTGTAACCCTTGGAGACGAAGCTGCCTTAGACCCGTTCCAACAGCGGTAACGGCGCGGCACCCTGAGCTTCTGGCGTGTCTTGCTCCGAAGGCGGCACTAACTGCCAGAACCGCGGTAGGTAAGACTCCCACTCGGCCAAAATCCGGGCGGCTTTGCGGCTGCCGGTGCGCTCGTAGTGATCGGCAATCAGGGTGCGCAGTTGGGCTTGCCCGGCTGGACTCATCACCCGCTGCATCCGGACGATTTCCAGGTTGACTTTGGCCGGGAAATCGCCCGTTTCGTCCAGGAAATAGGCCAACCCGCCAGTCATACCCGCGCCCACATTGCGTCCCACTGGCCCCAATACCACCACCACGCCGCCGGTCATGTACTCACAGCAGTGGTCGCCGGCCCCTTCAATCACCGCCTGCGCCAGGGAATTGCGCACCGCAAAGCGTTCGCCTGCCCGGCCATAGGCGAAGAGGCGTCCCCCCGTCGCGCCATACAGACACGTATTGCCAATAATCACTTGCGCGCTGGGGTCGCAGGCCAAATCCGGGTCCGGCACGACAATAATTTCCCCGCCGTGCATGCCCTTGCCCACGTAATCATTGGCTTCCCCCGTCAGGTGCAACGTCATCCCCGGCAGGTTAAAAGCCCCGAAACTCTGCCCCGCACTGCCTCGGAACTGGAGCGTCACGTGGCCCCGGAAACCGTCATCGCCATGGAGACGGGCAATTTCTCCCGCAATCCGCGCCCCCACACTCCGGTCAGTGTTGCGAATCGGCAACGCCAGCGTCCAGGTGCCGTGGGTGTGAAGGGCCTGTTGCAGCTCCGGGTGGGCCAGCAGTTCGTCATCCAAAACCGGACCGTTGCTGTGGACAGGTTCGTGCTGGAGCCAATGACGGTCGGTGCGGGTGTCAGGCAGGTGGGTCATGACCGTGGTGGTCAGGCCCTGGGTTTTGCTGAGAGTGATCGACCGGGGTTGCAACAAATCCGCTCGGCCCACAATATCCGCTAGCGACCGGTACCCTATTTGGGCCAGGAGCAGCCGCACCTCTTCCGCGATGAATAAAAAGAAATTCACCACGTGTTCTGGCAGGCCCGGAAATCTAGCCCGCAGGTCTTCCCGTTGCGTGGCCACCCCCACTGGGCAATTATTGGTGTGACAAACGCGGGCCATGATACAGCCAGCCGCGATCATCGCCACCGACCCAAACCCAAATTCTTCCGCCCCCATCAGCGCGGCCATCACCACATCCCATCCTGTCTTGAGGCCGCCATCCACCCGCAAAATCACCCGGTCCCGCAGGCGGTTGTCCAGCAACACGCGATGCACCTCTGTGAGCCCCAATTCCCAGGGCGTACCAGCGTGTTTGATGGAACTCAAGGGTGAAGCGCCCGTCCCCCCGTCATGACCGGAGATTTGAATCACGTCGGCATTGGCCTTGGCCACGCCTGCGGCGATGGTACCGATGCCGATTTCCGCCACCAGCTTCACCGACACTTGCGCCCGCGGGTTGACCTGGTGCAAGTCGAAAATCAACTGGGCCAAGTCCTCGATGGAGTAGATGTCATGGTGGGGCGGCGGCGAAATCAAGGACACGCCCGGTTTGGAGCGGCGCAGCATGGCGATGTAGGGACTGACCTTCTTCCCCGGCAACTGGCCACCTTCCCCCGGTTTCGCCCCTTGCGCAATCTTGATTTCGATTTGTTTGGCCTGGATGAGGTACTCCGGCGTCACCCCAAACCGGCCCGAAGCCACCTGTTTGATGGCTGAGCTGGCGGTATCGCCATTGCGCAACCCCTTGAGATGGGGCAGGGTGGGGGAATGCCCGGTTTCGTCCACATCGGTCAACACCCGAAAGCGCAAGGGGTCTTCGCCGCCTTCTCCTGAATTGGATTTGCCCCCCAAGCGGTTCATGGCAATCGCCAGCACCTCATGCGCTTCCCGCGATAAGGCCCCGAGGGACATGCCACCGGTGCAAAACCGAGTGACGATCTGGCTGGCAGGTTCCACCTCCTCCAGGGGAATTGGCGCTCGGTCGCTGGCAATGGTGAGCAAATCGCGGGGCGCGGTCGGGGGACGATGCTCCAGCAGTTGCAGGTAAGCTGCAAAATCCTCCGCCCGACCCGAACGCACCGCCTTATGCAGCAGCTTGGCCATCTCCGGCGAGTTCATGTGGTACTCCCCGCGGGGCCGGGCCTGGATAAACCCCAAATTTTCTAGGCGCTTGTGGGTCAGTTCCGGGAACGCCTGCTGGTGGAAACGCATAATCTCCTGGGTTAGCTCGGCGAGGTTTAGCCCGCCCAACTGGGAGACCGTCCCCCGGAATGCCCGATCCACCACTTCCGGCCCCAGCCCCAAAATCTCGAAAATTTGCGCCCCGTGGTAACTGGCCAGCAGGGAAATGCCCATCTTGGACAGGATTTTGAGCAGGCCCGCCTCCACCGCTGCCCGATAATTCGCCTGGGCCTCGGTGACCGTACAACGACTCAGTTTCCCCTGCTCCATCAAGGCTTGTGTCTTGGGGTCTTGCCACCAGTGCCGCACGGTTTCCCAGGCCAGGTAGGGACAAACTGCGCTCGCGCCATACCCAATCAAACAGGCGAAATGGTGCGTGCTCCAACACTGGGCAGTATCCACCACCAGCGACGCCCGCAGCCGTAATCCCTGGGTAATCAAGTGGTGATGCACGGCACCTACAGCCAGCAACGGCGGTATCCAGGTGCGCGTCGCTGTTAAAGGTTCCAACCGGTCGCTAAGGATGAGAATTTCTGCCCCCTGCTGCACCGCTTGCACGGCTCGGTCGCACAGTTCATCGAGGGCCTGTTTCAAAGCCTCTGGGCGGGTAAAATCAAACAACGTGCTGAGGGTCGCGGTTTGGAAGTCACTGGTTTGAATCGCTTGCAACTCCTGTTCATTCAACACCGGCGACTGCAGCCACAATTGCCGGGCATCTTCAGGCCGGGGCTGTAACAAATTCCCCCGCGCCCCCAGTCCCATCTCTAAGGACATCACCAGGCTCTCGCGCAGGGGGTCAATGGCCGGGTTGGTCACCTGGGCAAACCGCTGCTTGAAGTAGTCGTAGAGTAGATGGGGCTTGTCCGATAACACCGCCAGCGGCGTGTCATCTCCCATGCAAAAGGTGGGTTCTTTGCCCGTGCTGGCCATCGGCTCAATGATCATCTCCACATCTTCCGCGGTGTAGCCAAAGGCGGTTTGGTGGCGCAGCAAGGTCACGGCATCGGTTTGGCACGCAGCGGTAAAGGGCTGTGGTTCCAAATGCCGGCGATGCTGTTTCACCCAGACTCCATAGGGCTGTTGTTGCGCCACGCGCTGTTTGATAGTCCAGTTCGTGAGTAGTTCCCCCTTGACCAAATCCACCGCCAGCATTTGTCCAGGACCGAGGCGGCCCTTGGCGATCACCTGCTGCGGCGGCACCTCGACCACCCCTGCTTCCGAGGCCACAATCACCCAATCGTCCTGGGTTAGCACGTAGCGAGCCGGTCGCAACCCGTTGCGGTCCAGCGTTGCCCCCACCACCTGACCATCGCTAAACACGACCAGCGCCGGTCCATCCCACGGTTCTTGCAGCCCAGCGTAATACTCATAAAAATCCACCACCTCTGGATAGGCGGCCAGCTCCGGTTGATGCCGGTATGCCTCGGGGATGAGCAACATCATCGCCTCGAGTGGGCTACGTCCCGACCGCACCAGCAACTCCAGGCTACTGTCTAAATTGGCTGAGTCGCTGTTTTGGCCGTTGACCACCGGTCGCAGGTCGTCGAGGCGGCCCTCCCAAGCCGGATGCGCAAAACTCGCCTCCCGCGCCATCATCCAGTTGATATTTCCCAGCAGCGTATTGATTTCTCCGTTGTGCCCCAACAACCGCATCGGTTGCGCCAGCGGCCACTTGGGCATGGTATTCGTGCTAAAGCGCCGGTGATAGATGGCAAAGGCACTCTGATACCGCTCATCCCGCAAATCCTGGTAAAACTCCCCCAGCACCGCCGCCCGCACCATCCCCTTGTACACCACTGTGCGGCAGGACAAGGAACAGATATACAAATCCTGACCCCAGGGTTGCTGCGCCGCCTGCCGTTCCAGCCGCTTGCGAGCCAAATAGAGCCGCTGCTCCAACACCTCGTTCTGCCAGTAGGGGTGCGTCACCACGACCTGGGCAATCGCTGGGCAATTTTCCCGCGCCTGCACCCCCAGCACCTCCCGGCGCACGGGTACTTCCCGCCAGCCAATCACTGTCAATCCTTCCGCTTGCAGCCCCTGGGTAACCCACTCTTGCGCTGGGACGACCGCAGCAGGCGGCAGAAAAACCATCCCGACCCCCGTCCGGCCCGGTACCAGAGGCGGCAATCCCGGCGCATCAGCCCATGCCTGCAAAATGCCCCACGGCAGGCCGGTCATGAGTCCAGCGCCGTCTCCGGAATCCCGGTCAGCGCTGCAACCGCCCCGATGCTCCAAGCAGGTCAATGCGGCCAATGCCTGACTGACCACATCGTGACTCACTCGCCCGCGCCGGTCGGCAATAAAGCCAACACCACAGGCATCCCGTTCATCGGTCAACCAAGGCCAAGGGGAATTGCTCATAGGACACCCGTATTCTGAACATTCCATAGAGGGGGTTTGTTAAAGACGCGCCTCCCTGCCGCTGTCATCCGCCGATGACCTGATTCGC
Organism: Gloeomargarita sp. SKYG116; assembly: GCA_025056115.1. Taxonomy (GTDB): domain Bacteria; phylum Cyanobacteriota; class Cyanobacteriia; order Gloeomargaritales; family Gloeomargaritaceae; genus Gloeomargarita. The sequence continues at coordinate 16,666 of JANWVM010000023.1, read as the reverse complement.
TGATGCCATGTGGCACAATACCCCAACGACACCTACGCGCCGTGTTCCAGGCAGGTGCAGCATCCCTTATTATAGTGTTTTTCTTCAAATCCCCCTGGTTTTTGCTTTTATCTTTATCCCTGCTGCAATTCGTCCACTAGGACGGCCATGACTGCCGCAAACAGGGTAATGCCCAAGGCAACGCCTGGATGTTGTCCTTGCATCACTGCCCAGGACGTTACCACCCCTGCACCCAAGCCCGCTGTTGCTAGAGCAGTCGGCCAATCCCGTTGATTCCGACGATACATAGGCACCCATCTCTGCACAGACATTGGCTAAAGGTAACACCTGCTCCCCGTCTGTGTAGGACTTGCCCCCACTTTTGCAATGAAACGTTAGATGGATGCCCGTGACGTTAACAAAATTTCAGAGTCCGGTCACCGGTTGCGAATACCAACCCTTGCTCACATCTCCCTGCCGTCCGCCGTCCCCGCCCATGAGAATCACGCGATTGAGGACATGAATCACCCCGTTATCGGCTAGGATGTCGGCGGCTAAAACCGTGGCGTTTTTCACTTCAAACTCATCCCCCTGCAGATAAATCGGGATCAGGGAGCCTTCCAGCGATTGCAGGTAATCGCCATCTCGCAAATCCGCTTTGGTATAACGCCCTGGCACCACGTGGTATTTGAGAATACGGGCCAACTGGGGGGGATTTTGGACGAGAGTGGTAATGGTGCCAGGTGGCAGGGCAGCAAAAGCCTCATCATTGGGCGCAAAAACCGTAAACGGGCCAGGGCTTTTGAGGGCCTCCACCAAACCCGCCACCTGGACTGCCGTCACCAACGTCTGGAACGAACCCGCGTTTACCGCAATATCGACAATGTCAGCCATGGTCGCTAGGGGGATAGGACTGCTCTCGCATTATATCGCCCAGCCCCGTGGGTCAGCGAGAAACCCAACGACAGGGTGGCGTCCTAAAAGGATAATTGCCTACCGCCAGCGCTGCTACTCGGATTCAGGAGGCCGCTTGATCTGGGTACGCCATTCCTGGAGTTGCTGGGCCACCACATCCCGTCCTCCCAGCCCAAACGCAATGGCAATTGCCACAGCCACCGCCCCAAATAACAATCCAAACGCCAGGTTGACAATGTCCGCCGCAATCCCCATTTGCCGTAGCGCCATCGCCCCCACCAGCGCCAGTGTCGCAATCCGCGCCCCATGGGCCAACAACCGGGCTTGCGGCGTCCCCGCTTGGGCAATCAAGCGAAACGTCACATTTGCCGCGTATAACCCCACGGCCAGCACTAGCAGCCCTACCAGCACTTGCCCCAAAATCACCAGCAACCCCGTCGCCACCGCCGTCAATGTGGGAATTTCCAGCACCTCCACCGCCGCAATGATGCCCAACTGCACCACGCCCCCTAACACAATCAACCCCACCACCTGCGAGGGCGTTTGTGGCATTTCTGTCGGCGCCGGCAACCCCAGCCAGTTCAGCACCTGGTCAAACCCTGCCTGCGTCAGCGCCCGCGTGACCACTTCACCCAACAACCGCCCACTCCCATAAGCGACCAACAGAATCAAACTCGCCGTAAACACCCGCGGCAACGCCGTTAAAAACGTATTCAGCATTGCCACCGCCGGTTGGGAAATTGCCTGAATTTCCAGAGCCTCTAGCGCCGCCACCACCGTGGGAATCCAGACCAGCACATACACCAGCCCACCCCCCACCTGGGAAAGACGTACCGGTTCCTGGATACCTATCCGTTGACCCAGGTGGTCAGCCCCAATCGCTACCAGCAAATTACTCGTCATCGCCCGCAACACCCGCGCGACCAGCCAGCCCACCAGACCAATCAACACTGCCTTCAAAATCCGGGGCAACGCTGCCAGTAGCTCATTCAACAGATTCTGCACTGGCTGGAGTGGCCCCTGGAGCTGCAACGTATCCAGGATCAACGGCAGGAAAAATAGCAGCACAAACCAGTACAAGGCTGTCCCCAGCGTTTCCCCCACGGTTACAGGCGCTGCGCCTTCAGCCTGGGCCGGCAATTCCAGCGGTTGATCCAACTGCAACGAACGCGCCAGGCGTACCACCACCAGCTTGGTCACCGTCGCTACTCCCCAGGCGATGACCGCCAAGATTAAGCCCCCAATCAACCGCGGCGCGTAGGTAAAAATTTCATCCAGCAATCGGGTTAGCGGTTGGGAAACGCCAGACAAATTCAAAACATCCAACGCCCCGACTAGCCCCAACAACAGCACCAACCAAAAAATAATTTGCCCCAGCCATTTGCCAACAGAAATTGGCGGTTCCGCCGTGCCAGAAACTAGTTGGGAAAGCCGGTCATCAATCCCAGTACGTTTAAGAATTGTTTGAGTCACTCTCCCTAGGAGCGAAGCAACGATCCAGGCTATAATAAAGATTCCCAACGCTCCGAGTAAGTTGAATAAAAATGGCACCAAACGCTCGAAGTTTAAATTAATCCATCGTTCAGTGCCAGTGGTGACTTGAGCAAATTTCAACCCACCAACCGTCCGCTGACCAAACAGTAATCCCACCGGCATAAGCATTATCCCAATTTGCTTAACCATATCTTCCAGGCAACTCGAATTTTACCACCGCTATTCCCAGGGATGGAACGGTTATATTTTTTCTTTATCTTTATCGCCAAATGAGCAGAGAGTCCTCGCGGAAGATGTAGCAAGGCTGGGTTCTTTATGCCGAATCATGTCTAAATTCAAGCCGGTAGAGAATTTCCTAGTGAGCATGCAGAGATGATGGGAACCAGGGGCAAGCCAGCGAGTGGCCCCCTACAGCTGCACATTGACAATTGACAATTAATAGAAGCACCCTAATGTAATTCACTGTATCTATTGATCCTGGCTGCATTTTGCCATAGGTTGATAGCGCCAGCCATCTCAACAGCTAGCCAACTTTCCCGAACGATAAATTGGGAATTAAGCATGGCATTGGCTATGATGCTGCACCGTCTTGCACCCGACCTGGTCCAACGCATGGCGGCGGGAGAAGTGATTGATTCGCCAGTTGCGGTGGTCCGGGAGTTGGTGGAAAACGCCTTGGATGCCGGCGCCACCTATCTGCATCTGCGGGTAGAACCGGAGCAAATTCGCTTGGCGGATAACGGCCAGGGCATGACCTTGGCGATGCTGATGCTTGCCGCTAGCCCTCACACCACCAGCAAAATCCAAACCTTGGACGATTTGGGCCGTATTCGTACCCTGGGTTTTCGGGGGCAAGCCCTCTACAGCCTGGCGCAACTGTCGCGTTTAACCATTGCTAGCCGCTGCGCCGATGCGTCCCAGGGGTGGCAAGTGCAGTACGATCACCAGGGGCAGGTGCGACAGCAGCGGGTGGTGGCGCTCGCGCCTGGAACCGTTGTGACGGTGAGCGACTTGTTTGCAGGTTGGCCCCAGCGGCGCGACGCTTTACCCAGTTGGCCCCAGCAGTTACGGCACATTCAGCTGTGGATTTATCAAATGGCCCTGTGCCATCCGCACGTTACTTGGCAAATTGAGACCCCTAACAAGACGTGGCATCTGTGGCCGGGCACCCTTGAGGAACGTCTGAACCAAGTTTGGTCACCCCTTGACTCAGCATCCCTGCGCTGGACGGAACAAGACGGTATTCAGGTGGCCATCGCCTTGCCCGATGCCTGCCACCGTCCTCGCCCAGACCGGATTTGGCTGGCTGTCAATGGTCGCTGTGTCGAACTACCAGAACTAAGCACTGCTATTATCCAGCATTTTCAGCGCATTTTGCCCAGGGGCCGGTTCCCGGTGTTGTTTGCCCATTTGCGGGTGCCGCCGGAAGAAGTTGATTGGCATCGTCATCCCGCCAAAACCCAACTTTACCTGCGCCGCTGGGAGCACTGGCAAGCGCAACTGCTGCACCTGTGTGATGTGTGTTTACAGGCAACGCCACCGGTGAAAACCGATTACCCGCGGGTGAAAAAACTCATGCAGGTCGCCGAAACCAGTCCCCGCTACGCCACCCGTCCGGCAATCAAAGCCCTGGCGCAAATTCATGGCACTTACATCGTGGCTGAACATCCCACGGGACTGTGGCTGGTGGAGCAACACATTGCTCACGAGCGAGTGTTGTATGAACAATTGCAGCAGGGATGGCAACTGCTACCGCTGGACAGCCCCGTGATTCTCACCCAACTGACGCCAGAGCAGGTAGAACGGTTGACTGCCTACGGCCTGGCCCCCGAACCCTTTGGCCCCCAGCAATGGGCGGTGCGGCAAATTCCCCAAGTGTTAACGGAGCGTCCTGACGAATGGGCAGCAGCGCTAGTGACATTGAGCCAATGCACAGACCGGGAGCAAGCCACAGTGGACCTGGCCTGTCGCAGCGCCATTCGTAACGGTACGCCGTTAACCTTGCCCCAGATGCAAACGTTGTTAGAGCAATGGCAAGCGACGCGCCACCCCCGCACCTGTCCCCACGGTCGTCCGATTTGTCTTACCCTGGCAGAAACCCAACTGGCCCGGTTTTTCCGGCGGCACTGGGTAATTGGCAAAAGTTACGGGATTTGAGCGACGCTGCTAGTGAAATCGTCCACACTGGCGTAGATGGGCAGGATTTTGTCTAGGGAGGTCATCGCCAGTAGGTTGAGCACCAACGGGCGTGGAGCAATCAGACCTACCTGGCCGCCGAATTGCCGCACATGCTTATGACAGGCGACGAGTGCTCCCAAGCCAGCACTGTCAAGGAATTCCACCCGCGATAGATCAATGCCCACGTGACAAGCTCGCCCAGCAATCTCCTGCTCGTACTGCGCTTTGAAGCGAGCGATTTGGCTGCTGTCAAGCCGGGTGATGGGCAAAGTCAACACCGTCTCTCTGTAGGATTCTTGGGTGGTGGGCGTGAGAATCACAACGTCCATGGGACAGGTATCCATCACTGCTTTCCCAGCATAGACCATCTCTCTGCCTAGCCCCATCCGTCGTTATACTGAAGGCAAATCCCAGCGCTGCGTCCCTCTAGCCATGAAACAACGGGTCACCCTGACCTTCCCCCGCCAGATGGTGCAGATGCCGATTACCTACCGCCTAGCGAAGGATTTCAACATTGCAGCGAATATCATCCGGGCGCAGGTGGCTCCCAACCAAGTGGGCAAGCTGGTCGTGGAACTATCGGGGGATATGGACCAAATGGCGGCAGCGCTGGAGTGGCTTAAAGACAATGGCATCGAAGTTGCCCAGAGCAGCCGCGAGATTCTCATTGACACGGACAAGTGCATTGACTGTGGGCTGTGTACCGGTGTTTGCCCGACGCAAGCGCTCGCCCTGGACCGACACTTCCGGTTGACCTTTACGCGGAGTCGCTGCATCGTTTGCGAACAATGTATTCCTGCCTGTCCAGTCGCCGCCATTACCACTAACCTGTGACCGTTCGCCCTTGTCAAGTGCTTGCCAACCACAGCGAAACGTAGTTTAATACCTGATTAAGGTACTTCGATACCGAGTACAACGTTGTCGCAGCTTCCAGAATTAAGCTCCCCTACAAGATCGGTACAACTCTGGTTATTCATCGGTGCTTTTGGCTATGCCTAGAACGAAACCTCCTTCGGATCGTGTCCTGACCATCCGCCTGCCCAATGAGGAGCTCATGAAACTGGAGAGTTACTGCGCCGCTAAGGGTCGCACCAAAACCGACGTGCTGCGGGAGCTAATTCGTAAACTGCGGCATACCTAAGGGTGACACCGGGATATGGCTGTGCGTCTCCCTGACCCATGAGGCACTCCTACCTGGCGGCTGCCCTGCAGATGACCAGTGGGCCGGATGTTGAACAAAACCTGAATCAGTTGACCGATTTGGTGGAATTGGCCTGCCGGCGAGGTGCCATCCTGATTGGCCTGCCGGAGAACTTTGCCTTCATGGGGGACGAGCAGCAAAAAGCCACCCAGGCACCCTACATTGCCACGGCGGCGGAACGATGTCTGCGCACCCTGGCCCAGCGGTTCCAAGTGACGATACTGGCGGGGGGGATGCCCGTACCGGCAGACAACCACCGGGTGTACAACCGGGCGCTGGTCATGACGCCTGAAGGGGAAATCGCCGTCGCCTATGACAAGGTGCATTTATTTGACGTGAATCTCCCGGACGGCAACACCTACCAGGAGTCCCGCACTGTGGTTGCCGGCGCCCAGCTCCCCCCGGTGTATCACCAGCCCGATTTAGGCGCCATCGGTTTATCCATCTGCTACGACGTGCGTTTCCCGGAACTCTACCGGCATCTAGCGAAGGTGGGGGCAGAAATTTTGTTTATCCCGGCGGCGTTTACGGCCTACACGGGCAAGGACCACTGGCAGGTGCTGCTGCAGGCGCGGGCGATTGAAAACACCTGTTACGTCCTGGCACCAGCTCAGGTGGGGTGGCACTATCCCCGGCGGCAAACCCACGGTCATGCGATGATTGTGGACCCCTGGGGCGTGGTCTTGGCCGATGCGGGCGACCAGCCGGGACTGGCGATGGCGGAAATCAACCCGGAACGTTTAGCTCAGGTACGGCGGCAGATGCCCAGTCTCCAGCACCGGGTGTTTTAGCAGGCAGGAGCGTTTGGGCAGCACTCACAGCGGCATGCAGGGTTTGGGGGTCCTCCAAGTGGGACAAATAGGGTTGTAGCAACTTGCGGGCATAACTCCCGTAGGCGACGCCATGCACCGGCAAACCCAAGCGTTGCACTAGTGGCCACGTCGCTTGATTGGTGCCCCCCGCCAACTGCACAAACCCTGGCGGTCCTTCCTGCAATATCTTTTGCGCCAGACGAATAGTGGCCCAGGTGGTGCCTGCCCCAATATCGCCGCTCATGGGCCGTCCATCCGCTTGCCAGATCAAGGGGCAGGGCAACGGCGTAATGAGGTGGTACAAACGCCACAGATAAGGAATCACCTGCTCGTGGTCTTGGCAACTAATTGCCAGCACCTGCAAGCGGGACACCCAGGGGCGCAGGACGCTCCACAAATGGGCAAAACCGGGTTCGTGCCCCACTTGGGTGTGAATTTCCAGGGCCGCCACCGGTTGGGTTTGCAGGAGGGCTACCACTGCTTCGGGGCGATGCACATAAGTCCGGGCGCTAATCAACCCATAGGGGCAAATGTCCAAGCACCGACCACAGCCATAGCACAAAGGGGTCGCTACACCCGCCGGGCTAATCGCCTGCACCGGACACACCCGTTCGCAGGGACGGGGGCAATCCGAGGGACAGAGTGCTGGGTCAAAGTGGGCCTTGCGAAAATGGGGGTCGCTGTCGTCGTTCAGGCTCACCATCAGCCAGGGAGGATGGGGCACGTTGGCCCGCTGGATACCTCGATAGGCCGCCTGCACCACCGCCGGGTCCGCCGCCACGTCAATGCAATGGACACCCGCCAGGGCAAACACCCAGCTCAGGGGTTCAATGACCGCCGTGTCTTCAAAACTGGCCCCGCTAATGAACTTGCACCATGACCGTTCCTGCAGCGCCCTCAGATGGCCTGAATCCACGGAATCACCTCGTAATCCGTCCAGATGCCGTTTTGCCAGTAGGGGTCTTGTTCAATCAGCGCCCGCACCTGTTCTGCCGACTCGGCTTCGTAGATCCCGAAAAACCGCCGCAGGTCCTGGGTCGGGCCGATGGTCATCAGCACCCCCTGGGCTTTTTGTCGCGCCAGACCGTCCAAATGGGCTTGCCGGTAAGGTTCCCGCCGCTGTAGCACGTCTTCGCAATAGTGGCCCATGACCACAAATTTCGCCATTTTTTAACCCTTGGACCCCTGCACTTGCCGGTCAAGATTGTAGCGTCCCGTTTCGGCATAACTGCGGTGGGGACGGTTCGACAGCCGGTGCAAAATCACCTGGGCCATTTTCATCCCCGGATAAATCCCCAAGCGCCGGAAGCGGGTCGCATTGCGCAGCGCCATCGTCAAGTGGGAACCATGCCAGCCAGGGTCCAGCCACAGCGCCAGGGACAAATCAAACCCTTCCCGCGCCCGCGATGATTTCAAGCGCACTTCGCCTGCGGTGAATTCGGGAATATGGAACACTTCCAGCGACGCCACCAGCAGCCAAGTTTGGGGTTCCAGGATGTAGGGTTGATGCGCGTTGTAAGGACTTAAATCCAGGGGCACTTGCTCGCCATTTTCCTGCTCCACTAGCGCCGACGTGCCGATGCGAATATCAATGGATGCTGGGTTAATCAAGGTCGGGTCAAAGGGGGTGACTAGCGGCGGTGTGCCTTGACACAGTTGGTTCAATTCCTGGTCGGTAAGCACCATCGTTCTCACGCTCGCAACGTCAACGGCCATTGTTGATCTTCCACCATCGCCCGGTAACTGTAAAAGCCTCGGAAATTACGGGTAAACACGGGCGTATCGCGCCCCGGCACATAGGCGTAGCAGGGAATTTTCTGGGGCGTGGTGAGATAGTCGCTCACGGCCATCGCGCAGTGCTCAAAGGGTCCCATGTGCCCATCCTGGAGCAATTGGTGGTAGAGCCGGACATCTTCCTGCACGTCCCGCTTGCCGTCGTGGGTGGCATAGGACAGCCGAGCGCACCGGGCCACCGCCACCTGCAACTGCTCCGCCAGCGACAGTCCCGCCGGCATCTGGTCGCCAAAGGGAATATGCCACTCCCCTGGTTGCAGCACCTGCGGTTGCGACGCCTGGATTGCCTGCTGTATCCCGATAGCCCACTCCCGAAACTCTGGGCGACAGGGCTTGTCGGTGCGCAGGTAAAAAAAGTTATCCCACTCGGTGGCGGTGATTAAGATGGGGATGCGCAGAAACGGCTTGAGCAGGTCATTGACATGCTGTTTATGCACTCCCTGGGCCGCCAGTTGCCGCGCCAGGGCAATGTTTTGTTCCATCGCCGCCCGCCACACCCATTCATTTTCTGCCTGAAACTCCGGGTCATCCACTTCTACGCCCTGCATCCCCTTCTGGTGGCGGCTGAAGCGTGGGATAAAGGGGTCGTCTAGGATGCGTTGAATCACCCGCTCCACCGGAATTGCCCGCGTGGAACCACTGGAACGGCTTGCCCACTCGGTAAAGGGATTCGTGTCGCCCAACACTTCCACCACTCCCCCTTGCCGCAGCAGCCGGTGGGTGGCCAATTCCTGGATCAGGGTGTAGGGAAACCGCGTGAGCAACACCGTGGTGAGCCGGTCGCCCGTGACGGCATTGCGCGAGTCGGCCTTGATCTGAATGTCCCCGGGCTGCAGCATGACCTTAAAATAAGCTGATACCGGCGATTCTAACAAGCAACCGGGGTGAACGAACCAGCGTTTGGGATTTCTTCCAGACCTTGCCTGTTCTTGCCTAAATTGTCACTAAATCCGATAAACTTACTGTAGTATTGTGGGGGAAGGGCGTTGATTGGGCCGTTGTTGACGGTGGGACTGATTGCGGGTTTGGCGGGGGGCATGTTTGGCATTGGCGGGGGCGCGATTATGGTGCCGGCGCTGGTGCTAGGACTGGGATTTGACCAGAAGGTAGCTACTGGAACGTCCCTGGCGGCGCAGGTATTGCCAATTGGGTTAGTGGGGGCTTGGGTGTATCACCGCAGCGGCAATTTGGACCTGCGGGCCGCCGTGATCATGGTGGTGGGCTTGCTCCTGGGCAATGGACTGGGAGCAGTGCTGGCCAATCAGCCGTTTATCACCAGTGAGATGATGAAAAAGCTGTACGGGGGATTTTTGCTGCTGGTGGGATTGCGCTATTTGCTGTGGCGATGAGCACGATAATGAAGCTGGTGACCGACGGGGGGAGGCCCAGGATGACGCAAGCCAAACGGGTAACGGTGCGGGTGCGGGTGCCGGCGGGCGGTCAGGATGAACCGGTGTTGTCCCAGTTGATTACCCATTACAGGGTGACGGTGAACATCCGGGGTGCGTTATTCGACCCGCAAAACCAAGCGGAAGCCTGGCTGGATTTGGAACTCTACGGCGCGGAAACAGCTTTGGAACGCTGCCTGGCGGTGATGCAGGAGCGCCAGTGGGAGTTGATTAACCTGTCCCCCATTGCCGATGCACCAGAAATGACCGTGCCCACTCCAGTCATGCCGCCCGCAACCACGGCGGTCCAACGCACCCATATCCACGTGCGGATTCCCAAGGCGGCCTGCGATGTGCCCATCCTATCGGGCCTGGTTTCCGGGTACGGGTTGGTGGTGAATCTGCGGGGGGGATTGCTCAGTCCCAGTCGCGAGGACGATGGCTGGTTTGACCTGGAGGTGCAGGGAACCGCCGAGCAGATTGCCCAGGGACTGGACTACTTGCGCCAGCGGGGCATCCAAGTCTGGCAAGCCGATAACCAGGTGGATTGGTCGGTGTAGGGAGCGACGGCGATGGGGATTGTCGTGGAGCACGTGTCCAAGCGGTTTGGCAATTTCCTGGCGGTGGATGACGTGAGTCTGACCATTCCCACCGGGTCGCTGGTGGCACTGCTGGGGCCGTCGGGGTCGGGCAAATCCACCCTGTTGCGCTTGATTGCCGGGTTGGAAACGCCGGATACGGGCAAAATCTGGCTGACGGGCCAAGACGCCACCCATCGCCAGGTGCAAGAGCGCAACATTGGGTTTGTGTTTCAGCACTACGCCCTGTTTAAGCACATGACGGTGCGGCAAAACATTGCCTTTGGGCTGGAGGTGCGCAAGGTGCCCAAGCAACGCATCAAACAGCGGGTAGAAACGCTCCTGGAACTGGTGCAATTACAGGGCCTGGGGGACCGCTACCCCCACCAACTCTCCGGTGGTCAACGGCAACGGGTGGCCTTGGCGCGGGCGCTGGCGGTCGAACCCCAGGTGTTGCTGCTTGATGAACCGTTTGGGGCGTTGGATGCGCGGGTGCGCCAGGAACTGCGGGCATGGCTGCGGCGGTTGCACGACGAAATGCACGTCACCACCGTGTTTGTCACCCACGACCAGGAAGAGGCGATGGAACTGTCGGACCAGATCGTGGTGATTCACAAGGGCCGGGTGGAACAGGTGGGCACGCCCGCCGAAATTTACGACCATCCGGCAACGCCCTTTGTGATGAGCTTTATCGGGCCGGTGAATGTCTTGCCGGGAAACGCCGGATTGCTCCAGCGCCAGGGGCTAGATATGGGGCATGGCCAGGCGTTTTTGCGTCCCCACGACATTATTATTAGTACAAATCCCGAGGAAGCCCATACCCCCGCCCGCATTCAACGGCTGTTGCACCTAGGGCCAGAAGTGCGCCTGGAATTGACCCTAGAAGACGGCCAGACCCTGATGGCCCAGATTGACCGGCAGCGGTTTGCCCAACTCCAGTTGCAACCCCACCAGCAGGTGTACGTGCGGCCCCGCGAGGCTCGGTGTTTTCCCCTGAACTACTCCATTTAGGGGGCCACCAGCGTCCCGCGCTCCAATCGCCACACCTGGTCGGCCATGGCGCTGAGTTCCCGCGTGTCGTGACTCACCACTAGCAACGACCACTGCTGTTTCAACTCCTGAAGCAACTGCAGCACCTGTCGGCGCATGGACCAGTCCAGACCCGCCAGGGGTTCATCCAGGAGTAACAGGTAGGGCTGGCGAATCAATTGCACGGCCAAGGCCAACCGGCGTTGCTGCCCCCCGCTGAGCAAATGGGGCGGTTGATGCCAGGGCACATCGGTCAGATGCACCGTTTCCAGCACCTGCTGCACTTGGTCAAACGTGAGTTCCGGGTGACCCAAGCGCAACTCTTCCAGCACCGTCAGCCCGCAAAAATGACGCTCGGGAAACTGAAACACTAGTCCTGCCACCATCTGCAAATCCTGGGGCTTCAGCGCTTGGTCCCGCCAGCGGATATGCCCCTGGGTGGGAGCCGCCAAACCCGCCACCAGTTCCAACAATGTAGTTTTCCCCGCACCGCTGGAACCCACAATCAAAGTCAACGACGGGGCCGGCACCGTCAGGTTGATCTGCTGCAGGATGGGGTGCGGACTGGCCGGCGGGTGATAGGTGACGTTGACAAGCGACAACATGACCTAACCCACCTTGCGGGCCAATACCGCGTAGAACGGGTCGCCCCCACCCAGACCTAGCCACGCCAGGGCCAGGTTGACGGAGACAGGTCGGCGAGCAATCACTTCTATCTCGCCAAAACCGGGCACCGCTTGAAAATAGCGTTTCACCAGTTCAATGCGCAGCTCGTCGGTGGCATCCCGCCAGGCTTGGATGGCCTTTTGATAAAACATCCGGTTGGAAAAACTGACGATGGCGATGCCGCCGGGCTTCAGCACGCGATGGATTTCGGCAAAGATGGCTTCTGGGTACTGCAAATACTGCACCGAGACTGCGTTCAGCACGGCATCAAAGCTGTGGTCGGCCAGGGGCAATCGCAGGTCCCGGTTTAAATTCTGGACAAAATAGCGGGTCAGGCGGGGGTTGCGGGCCAGTTCTTCGGCGTTCATCCCATGCCCCACCACTTCAGCAAAGTCCATCTCCGGCGGCAAGTGGGACACCCAACTGCTCATCAGGTCGAGAAGGCAGCCCCCCGGCGTCAGGCGCTCTCGGTACAGTTGCGTCAACTGCTGGATAAACCCGTCATCAACGTGGGTCACCAACCGGGGCATCTGGTAGAACAGGGCATCGTCGCGCTCATCCAACTTGCGCCGCTGGTCAGGCGTCAGAACAGGGGCTGTCATGACTGTGTACGACCTGTCACATAACTTCACATTTCTCAGTTTAGGCCATCGGCGACGGTGGGGCTGGTGATAATGGGGAGAAAAGGGGGAGCTGTGGCATGATCCGGGCGGTGTTGATGGCGGGCGGGGCTGGGACGCGCTTGCGACCGTTGACCTGTGATCTCCCCAAGCCCTTGCTGCCAGTATTGAATCGCCCCATTTTGGAGCACACGCTGGCCTGGTTGCGGGGGCACGGTCTAACGGAATGCATCGTCACATTGCACTACTTGCCGGATACGGTGCAGTCCTATTTTCAGGATGGCCGCGACTGGGGCGTGCGCTTGTCCTACGCGGTGGAGGAACTGCGTCCCCTGGGTACGGCGGGGTCAGTGCGCCAGGTTTTGTCTCTGCTGCCGGAAACCTTTGTAGTGGTCAGCGGCGATGTGATTACGGACATCAATTTGCAGGCGGCCATTCATTTTCACCGGCAACGGGGCGCCAAACTCACGGTCATGCTCACCCATGTCCCGGACCCGGCGGAATTTGGGGTGGTGATTACCGACAGCGAGGGGCGGATTGTGCGCTTGCTGGAAAAACCAACGCCGGGGGAAGTCTTTTCCGACACGGTGAACATCGGCGCTTACATCGTGGAACCGGAGGCGCTCACCTACCTGGCCCCTGACCAGCCCGCTGACTTTGCCCAGGACGTGCTGCCCTATTTGCTGGCCCAAGGGGAACCGGTGTACGGGTTTGTGGCCAAAGGGTACTGGTGCGACGTGGGCAATCTGGACCGCTACCGCCAGGTGCAGTGGGATGCGCTCACGGGCAAGGTGCATTTGTCGCCAGCGTACCGGCAAGTGCAAAACGGCTTGTGGCTGGGGGAACAGGTGCGCCTGGACCCGTCGGTGACCTGGGAAGCGCCGGTGCTGATCGGGCACAACTGCCGCCTGGGGCCAGGGGTGCGCTTGGGGCCGGGGACCGTGATTGGCGACAACGTGATTGTCGAAGCCCAGGCGGACTTGAAGCGGGCCATTGTGCTCAACGGCGTGATGGTGGGGGAAGAAAGTCACCTGCGGGCCTGTGTGGTGGGGCGGGGCAGTCGCATCGGGCCGCGCGCGCAGGTGTTGGAAGGGGCAGTGCTGGGGCATCTGTGCCAGGTCGGGGAAGAAGCCTTGGTGCAGGAACGCTGCCGGGTCTGGCCGGGCAAGTACATCGAACCAGGGGCCACCGTCAACACCAATCTCATCTGGGGCACGGGGGCGCGACGGCATCTGTTTGGCGTGCGGGGTGTCTCCGGCCTGGCCAATGTGGACATTACCCCTGAACTGGCGATGCGGTTAGGAGCCGCGTTTGGGTCCTGTTTACCGCCGGGGGCCAACGTCCAGGTCTCCCGCGACCAGCGCAAGGTTTCTCGGATGATTTCCCGCTCGGTGATTGCCGGGTTGATGTCGGTGGGGGTACAGGTGCAAAACCTGGAAGCGACCGCCATCCCCATCAGCCGCCTGGTGGCCCGGACATCCCACGTCGAGGGAGGCATCCACGTGCGGCTGGACCCCGACCACCCTGGCCATGTGTTGATTGAGTTTTTGGATGCCCAGGGGCTGAACATTCCACCGGCGCTGGAGAAAAAAATCGAAGCCACCCTGGTGCGGGAAGAATTTCGGCGGGCGGCGCTGGCGGATATTGGCGATATGGTGATTCCGGCGCGGGTGGTGGACCTGTACTGCGACGCCTTCGAGGGGCAACTCCAGGTGGAGGCCATCCGGCAATCGCGGGCCAAGGTGGTGGTGGACTACGCGCACGGGGTTTCGGGGGCCATCCTGCCGGAACTGCTGGTGCGGTACGGGTGCGACCCCCTGGTGCTCAACGCCAGTTTGCGACAAACGCCCCTGACCGCCGAGGAACGGGAAGCGTCACTCCAGCAATTGGGGCGCGTGGTGGAAGCGGTGCGGGCGCAGCTGGGGGTGCAGATTTGGGCCAACGGGGAGCGGCTGGTGCTGGTGGATGAAACGGGCCAAGCCATCCAGGGGTCGCGGTTAACGGCGGTGGTGATGGAACTCGTGCTAGCGGGACAACCCCGGGGCATGGTGGCCGTGCCGGTGACCACCAGCAGTCTTGTTGAGCAAATTGCTCGTTACCACGAAGGCCACGTCATTCGCACCAAAGCCAACCCGACGGCTCTGATGCGTACCTGTCAAGAAAAACCGCGCATTTTGTGTGCTGGCAGCGGCGAATTGGGCTTTATCTTTCCACAATTGCACCCTGGATTTGACGCCATGTTCACCACCGCCAAATTGCTGGAATTGCTCACCGTCCAGGAGCGGTCGCTCGCCCAAATCAACGCCCATTTGCCCCAGGTGTTTTGGAAATCCCAAACCATTCATTGTCCGTGGCGGTTGAAGGGGGCCTGGATGCGTCATCTGGTGGAAACCCACACGCCTGACCTGCTGGATTTAACCGACGGCGTGCGCATTTTTCCCCAGGGTTACGACCCGGATCATTGGGTGTTATTTCTCCCTGACGCCACCGAACCCCAACTGCACTTTGTGGTCAACGGTTTAGAGCGGGAATGGGTGACCCATTGGGGCCAGGAATATCGCCAGCGGTTGCAGCAATTCATGGAACAACACCACGCCTAGTCCCGCGTCGCCTGATAGTGAATTCGCCAAGGCGCTCCCCACCGCGACCAGCTTTCTTGGTTAAAGGGGGGCAACCACTGCTGAATCAGGGCTTGTTCCAGTTGCTTGCGGGGGCGGGTTTGCCAGGGCACTTCCCAATAAAAGGTCCAGCAAATTTGGGTGGTCAATCCGTAGCGCCGGTGAGCGTTCAAGTAGTGGCGCAAATACGTCTTGCAATCGTGATGTCCTTGCCAGCGTTGACGACTATTCACCGTCTCGCCGATATACAGAATCAGGGGCGCTGCCCGGTCTAGGACGAAATAAATGCAGGGGTCGCCTTGATGAAAACGGCTGGGGAAACGGAAAAAACGGTCGCTTTCACTACCCAGTGTAAAGGGGTCAATCAAAGGCAAGGTCGCACTCGTGTGCTGCGTCCAGAAATCGCCCTGAATGAAAACAGTTTGGTTTTGTTGATAACGGATAACTGCCTGCTTCCAATCCTGTAATTGTTCCAGCGACCAGTCCAGCGGGGGCAGACCCGTGCGATAAACCCCGGGAGCGCTCATCGCCCGCCATTGTTGTCCATCAAATAGGTTGATTTGCTCAGGTTTGGTCATGGTCATTCCCGCCTTGAGCCTTATGGTATAGTAAAGCAAGCTTGGCCAAGTAGCTCGGGGACTGGGGGATGGGGCAATGGCGTTGTTAGTCTTCAACGTTTTTCGCGGGCAATTTATTGACGTTATTGAGTGGCTGGACAAGACCAATACCACCTTGGTTTATCGGTTCGAGCGCTTCAATAACGAAATTAAACAGGGTGCCAAGTTGATAGTCCGGCCTGGCCAGATGGCAGTGTTTGTCAACGAAGGCCAAGTTGCCGATGTATTTTCCGAAGGGACGTATGAGCTTTACACCCGCAATTTGCCTATCTTAAGCACGCTCAAAGCCTGGCCCCACGGATTTAATTCCCCCTTCAAAGCGGAAGTTTATTTCTTTAGCACCCGCAACTTCACCAATTTGAAATGGGGGACGCAAAACCCCATCACGCTGCGGGATGCGG
Source organism: Gloeomargarita sp. SKYG116 (assembly GCA_025056115.1). Classification (GTDB taxonomy): domain Bacteria; phylum Cyanobacteriota; class Cyanobacteriia; order Gloeomargaritales; family Gloeomargaritaceae; genus Gloeomargarita. The sequence continues at coordinate 376 of JANWVM010000023.1, read as the reverse complement.
ACTTTGGGCCGGTGCGGGTGCGAGCGTTTGGGACCTATGCCATGCGCATTACCGACCCCCGCAAAATGCTGGAGCAATTGGTGAGCACTGATGGTCTGTTCCAGGTGGATGAAATTAGCAATCAAATTCGCAATGAGATTGTTTCCAGCTTTGCGTCGTGGTTGGGGCGTAGTCAGATTCCGGTGCTGGATTTAGCGGCGCAATATCGGGATTTGGGCAATAAAATTCGCGCGGAAATTCAACCAGATTTGGAGCGCTGGGGGATTGAGTTAACCCAGTTGCTAATCGAAAACATTTCCTTGCCGCCGGAAGTGGAAAAGGTGCTGGACAAGCGAGCTTCGATGGGGATTCTGGGGAATATGCAGCAGTACGCCCA
>JANWVM010000239.1:290-522 GCA_025056115.1 Gloeomargarita sp. SKYG116 | reverse complement strand
ATCTGCTCCTTAACTAATTGTAGGTCAGCCTCGACCATCATTTGCACCAGTTCGGGGAACGAGGTGCGTGGTTGCCAGCCGAGCTTCTGGCGGGCCTTAGTGGCATCGCCGATGAGGAGATCCACTTCGGCTGGGCGCATAAAGCGCTGGTCAATCACCACGTAATCACGATAGTCAAGACCGACATAACCAAACGCCAACTCGCAAAACTCGCGGACTGAATGTGTTTCGC
>JANWVM010000239.1:0-280 GCA_025056115.1 Gloeomargarita sp. SKYG116 | reverse complement strand
GACATAATCACCGGCGAACCCCCAATCGCGCCGAGCCTCAAGATTGCCCAATCGCAGCTCCTCATCGAGACCGAGCTTAATCCGCGCTACACCGTGCGAAATCTTGCGAGTGACAAACTCAAGCCCGCGCCGCGGACTCTCGTGGTTAAACAGGATGCCAGATGTTGCATGCATCCCATAGCTTTCGCGATAGTTTACGGTAATCCAGTGGCCATACACCTTGGCAACCCCATACGGGCTACGCGGGTAGAATGGCGTTGTCTCTTTCTGCGGCACCTCC
>JANWVM010000238.1 GCA_025056115.1 Gloeomargarita sp. SKYG116 | reverse complement strand
ATCCTTGGTCAATGAAACTATCCGTGGCTTATGTCAAGTTTTGTGATTTTAGCTATAGAACTCTTGAGTTGCCAGACTTGATTCCGATTTGCCCGTGACAACCTAACTGTTTTCAGATATAGTGGTGGACTTCTAGGGCTTGCGTGCCTGCAGAGTCAGGGTAGTTCCGTCCCAGGTCAGCGTCAGGTCAAACCCTTCCCTTAGCAGGGCAATCAGCACTTCGTTGTATCGGGAGTACAGCCTTGCCACCAGCATCAAACTAGTTGCAAACTCTTCGTCCGGGTCGGTGGTGCTGACGCCCAGGCGCAGTTCTTGGTTCTCAAGGGCGGGTTTGATGGTGATCATCAGCGTTCTGTTTTTTCAGTGGGCAAGCAGCTTGACGTTGCCTTCCGGCTCTATCCCCGCCCTTTAGCTTGTAGCCCTTTTCTACCAAGCGGTGAGTTGGGAACTTGTCCCCAGTGAATAGTTGCAGTTGTAGCTTCCCGTCAATCAGTCTGGTTGCGAACCCGAGCTGCCAAAACTGC
>JANWVM010000237.1 GCA_025056115.1 Gloeomargarita sp. SKYG116 | reverse complement strand
AGCATCCGGCATCCGCCCCGTTTGGCCGCCCATTCGCTTCAGGGCATTCGCATCCTGCTTGACCCTGGGCACGGGGGGCCGGACGATCTGGGAGCCTTGGGGCCAGATGGCACCCCCGAAAAGCAGGTGAACTTGCAAATCGCCCTGCTGCTGGCGGAGCAGTTGCGACGACGGGGAGCCGCTGTCCTTCTCACCCGTACTCAGGATATAGACGTCCCTTTGGCCGAACGAGTGCGGCTGATCCAGGAACAGCAACCCCATCTGGCCCTCAGCCTGCACTACAATGCCCTACCGGATGCGGGCGACGTCTGGGCTACCCAGGGCATCGGTGCATTTTGGTATCACCCCCAGAGTCAAGACCTGGCCATTTTTTTGCACAACTACCTGACCCAGCACGCCCGGCGTCCCAGCTATGGGGTTTTCTGGGGAAATCTCGCCCTGACCCGTCCTACGGTTTGCCCCGCCGTCTTGTTGGAACTGGGCTTTATGATTCACCCCCAGGAGTTTGAATGGATCGTGAATCCC
>JANWVM010000236.1 GCA_025056115.1 Gloeomargarita sp. SKYG116 | reverse complement strand
CAATCGCGAGGCAAACAGGATGCCCGACAGGGCGGACAGCATCCCCATCGAGCCGAAGACGATGTACGTCAGCCGCTTGACGTTGATGCCGCTCAGCTCCGCCGCCTCCGGGTTGCCGCCGATGGCGTAGATGTGCCGGCCCAGTACGGTCTGCGTGGTGACGAAGTGATACACGCCCACCACGATCAGCACCACCACCACAGTCCAGGATAGGCCGTTGTATCCGGCCAGCACCCAGGTCACGCCGCCGATGAGTGCGGCCACGAACGCCAGCTTCAGGATGAAGATATCCATCGGCAGGACCTCGAAGCCGTAAGCCTGCTTCTGGCGCCGGTTGTTGATTTCGCTGATGAAAAAGACCAGGATACCGATCGCGCCCAGCAACAGGGTTAGTTTGTGGACTTTCGGCAAGAAATTCTCGAGGCCGGGGATGTCCGGGATATAACCGTTGCCGATCGCGTTGAAGGCCGCATCCGTGATGATAATGGTGCCGGTGCCGGCGGTGACAAGTTGTAGCGCCCCGCGA
>JANWVM010000235.1 GCA_025056115.1 Gloeomargarita sp. SKYG116 | reverse complement strand
CGGACAAACGAACACATCCATTACTGCATAGTAAAGCGGCAGCTTACTTTGATTTACAAATCCTACTTTTACGACTTCTCCATTCATAGTAGCCAATCTTCGATCTATCTCAGGCTCCAACTCACCACCGCCAATTAATAACCCGTATATGTTCGGATTTTTCTGATGCGCAATACGGACAGCTTCAATGAAATCGATTGGCTCTTTTCTCTTGATCCACTTCGCTGCAAATCCGTATAGTATCGTCTCTGAGTTTTTAGCAAACTTGGCGCGCAAGGCTTTAATCTCTTCTCTTTCTTTCTCCAACGTTTCAACGAAGCGTAATCTATCAAATGGGTAGGGTGCTGGAAACATCTTCTGTTCTGGCACGCCTAAAAAGCGCAGATAGATCTCGTTATGATTGCCAATAGGTAACCAGTAGTCGCTTAGCCTATACAAATATGGATAAAGAGCTGTTCTGAACGCTCGCTTAATCTGTGAGTAATAACCTGTTTCCGACATAATACATCCATCGTTCTGTGAAATG
>JANWVM010000234.1 GCA_025056115.1 Gloeomargarita sp. SKYG116 | reverse complement strand
CCGTTGGGTAATTGCACCGTCTGGCGCAGCACGCGCAGCCAGGGGGAATAATCCAGCAGTTGCTCGGAGGCCAGCACCTGCCAGGGACGGAGATCGGTCATGGTCAAGGGCCTTGAGCGGCGGGGCGCTCGCAGAAGTGAAAAAATTTCGTTACGCGCGAACCTTCTGCGTTCGAAGGCAGGCTTCAGTAGGGCGGCTAGAGGGTGAACGGGACGGTACGCTCGTCCACCAATTGCTTCTCGTCGGGCCGCTCGTCGCTGAGCGGATAGTAGAGCGTCAGGTGCAAGGTATGGTCGCCGCGCGGCTCCGGCCCGCGCAGATGCAACGTGAACTCGAAATCCTGCTCGATGGCCTCGATCAGACTCATGCTGGCCACGACGTGGCCTTCGGCGTTGGTCACCCAGGCATCCACGCTGGGGCGCTCCGCGAACGGCGGGAATTTGAACTTGAGCCTCACGCGCCGGCCATCGGCGTAGGGCTGCACGCTCACGTCGTCAAAGCGCATCTCGTTGCGCGGTAGGGGGAT
>JANWVM010000233.1 GCA_025056115.1 Gloeomargarita sp. SKYG116 | reverse complement strand
CTCCCTGCACTTCCAGCTAGCCCTAGCTCTAGCTAGCTTAGGAGTAATCACCTCCCTGGTAGCGCAGCACATGTACTCGCTGCCAGCATACGCCTTCATCGCCAAAGACTACACCACGCAAGCAGCACTGTACACCCACCACCAGTACATCGCCGGCTTTTTAATGGTGGGAGCATTTGCCCATGGGGCCATATTCTTGGTGCGGGACTATGACCCGGAAGCAAATAAAGACAACGTCTTGGCACGAGTCTTAGAACACAAAGAAGCAATCATCTCCCACCTGAGTTGGGTATCGTTGTTCCTGGGCTTCCACACCCTGGGACTATACGTCCACAACGACGTAGTCGTCGCCTTCGGCACGCCAGAAAAGCAAATCCTGATTGAACCAGTATTTGCACAATGGATACAAGCAGCTCACGGGAAAGCCCTCTACGGATTTGACGTGCTGCTGTCTAACCCAAATAGTCTGGCAGCGACAGCATGGCCAAATCACGGGGATGTCTGGCTGCCAGGTTGGCTGGATGCAG
>JANWVM010000232.1 GCA_025056115.1 Gloeomargarita sp. SKYG116 | reverse complement strand
ACTGGTGGCATTCAGCTTCATCGTGCAGGACCCCAGGGGCATCATCGCTGTAGTCAAGGACAAATCCCGCCGCTCCAGCCGGCACACATAGCGCAGGAATTCGGTCTCGGATTGATATTGATGAAAGACAGGTTGCCGCAGAAATGCATCGGTGCGTCGCCAGCCAGCCAAGTCATCGGTGGTCGTTTGCGCCTTCAGCGTCTCTAACTGCAAAGGCGACTCTGGTTGACTGCTCAACAGCCTCAGCAATTCTTCCACATCGGCCCAGGTAGTGGTTTCGTCCAGGCTGATGCCAACGCCCTCCGGATAAAACCAATTCAGATTGATCTGGGCCTCCGTCAAACGCCGTTGCAGGGCATCCCGCTGTTCAGGGTGGAGTTCGAGAAACACCGTGTCAAAGAAAACCGGCGACCGCAGCCGATAGCCCAATTGTTTGCACCCGATAGCGAACACCCGCGCCTTCTGATGGATGTCTTCAGCAATACGCTTCAGTCCCGCCGGCCCGTGATAGACCGCGTACATGCTCG
>JANWVM010000231.1 GCA_025056115.1 Gloeomargarita sp. SKYG116 | reverse complement strand
GGAGTGCATAGCCCATACCAATGCAATTGATCGGCACGGCAAACAAAAAGGCCTTGGTCGCCCGCAGGAACGCCGCCGGTTTACCCCCATAGCGCAATTCCGTTAATTCCGCATCGGTGATAATTTCTGCCCGTCGCCATAGCCGCGCAAAAAGATAAATCAACACCACAGGGGTAAAGGCAAAACTCCACCATTCCCAATTGCCAGCCACCCCCCGTTTGGCTACCAACCCGCACACATACAACGGCGTATCAATCGAAAACGTAGTCGCTGCCATACTGGTTCCCGCCAACCACCAGGGGAGCGCTCGGCCTGAGACAAAAAACTCTTCTAAGCTGCGACTACCGCGTTGCGACAGATATAGCCCCAACCCCAAGCTAGCAACCAGATAAAGCCCCACAACCACCCAATCGGCAACGGTCACCGGCGCCTCCAGTGATAAAGAACACAGCAATTCACTATACCCTGCGACCGGTATTTCCAGGCGCTAGATATTCATCGGGCTGTAGCGTACAGCGCCATTACTAG
>JANWVM010000230.1 GCA_025056115.1 Gloeomargarita sp. SKYG116 | reverse complement strand
CGCAAGACATGGTGCTTGGCATTTATTACATCACCAAAGAAGCCAAAGGCAGAAAGGGCGAAGGCAGAATCTTCGGCGACATGTCGGAAGTCATCGTCGCCTACAACGAAGGCGAAGTGGATTTGCACGCGCGCATTTTCCTGCGCTACGACGGCAAACGCGACGAGAAAATCGACCCCGACCGCGCCGTCGAGTTCGTCAAGGACGAAAACAAGCGCCAGTGGCTCAAAGAGCAATTGAAGCAAAAGAAAATGCTCGCCACGACCGTCGGGCGCGTTTTGTTCAATCAAATCATTCCGAAGGAAGTCGGCTTCGTCAATCGCGTCATCAAGAAGAAGGATTCGCGCGACATCATCGCCCAAGTCATCGAGAAGGTTGGCAACGTGCAAACCGTCGAGTTCTTGGACAACCTCAAAGCGATGGGCTTTGAATACGCGATGAAGGGCGGACTTTCGATTTCGCTCTCCGACGCGATCATTCCATCGAAGAAAGACGAACTCATCAAGGAAGCCCAAAAGAACAATAGCCG
>JANWVM010000022.1 GCA_025056115.1 Gloeomargarita sp. SKYG116 | reverse complement strand
TGGGCCATCCAGACCGTCCATGATGGGTTGCAAACGCTGATACAGATGAGGGAGATTGGGGGCTTCGTTATAGACGGGTACGACCAGCGAATAGCGCACCATGATTTAGGATTCGAGCAACTCCCGCCGCACCCGGCGAATGGGAACATTGGCAATCAGGGCCGTCACGCGCTCATCCATTTCTAAGGAAAATTCCATGCCTTCCGCGTCAAATTCCACGTACCGGCCAATCACTTCCACAATGTCCTGCCGCATTTTTTCCAGCATTTCCGGCGTTAAATCGGCGCGGTCGTGGGCCAAGACCAATTGCAACCGCCGCTTCACTTCGTCCCGACTGCCGCCAGAACGGGGAAACCAACGCTCGAATAACTCCCGAATCGCTTGCAACACCGGCATATCAACGACTGAAGAAACGGCGTAAACGACCCATAAGCGTATTGTAGGGGGCATCCAGGTCTAAAAATGGGACTTTTTCACCTTCCAGGCGCCGGGCAATGTTCTGGAATGCTATTCCCGGTAAGGACAGGTTGGTGTCCAGAACCAATGGCTCGCCGCGATTGGTGGAGATAATTACCCGTTCGTCATCCGGGACCAGTCCTGCCAGCGGAATCGCTAGAATTTCCTGCACGTCACTGACGGACATCATGTGGTTGCTCTGCACCATCTGGGGCCGAATGCGATTGACAATCAAACCAATTTTGCGAATCCCATGGGCTTCGAGTAACCCAATCACCCGGTCGGCATCCCGCACGGCGGCAATTTCTGGCGTGGTCACCAACAGGGCTTCCTGGGCGGGGGCGATGGCATTTTTGAATCCGGCTTCAATCCCTGCTGGGCAATCAATCAGCACGTAGTCAAACTTTTCGCTCAGCAGTCCGGCCAGATGGCGCATCTGCTCGGGGGTGATGGCGTCTTTGTTGCGATTTTGGGCCGCTGGTAACAGGGCTAAATTGGGTTGGCGTTTGTCCCGCACCAGCGCTTGTTCTAACCGGCAATCTCCGGCCAGCACGTCCAGCGCGGTGTAAACCACCCGGTTTTCCAGTCCCAATAGCAAGTCCAGGTTCCGCAGGCCAAAGTCAGCGTCTATCAGGGCCACTGTTCGCCCCATGCGTGCCAAAGCCATTCCTAGATTGGCTGTGGTTGTGGTCTTGCCGACGCCCCCCTTGCCAGAGGTAATGACAATCACCCGCCCCATGTGCGTTTCCAATCGCGCCTGATTTTTCTATCAGAATACTCCCCCGAGGGCAGTTCTGCCAAAATCTCGTGCTGGCCGTAAATGAATTTCATCTCCCTGGACGCAGGCAACTTCGGGATAAAACGCTGGCTGGTCCGGCATCCGCGCCACCCGGTCGCCAATCCGTAATTGGGTCGCCGCCATTTCCAGAGCCATGATGAGCCGGCGGTTATCGCCGTTCGCGCCCGCATGAGCCACGCCCCGCAACCGTCCCCACACCAAAATATCTCCATCGGCCACGATACACCCCCCCGGATTCACATCTCCCACCACAACCACCGTGCCGTGATGCCGAATCTCTATCCCCGACCGCACTGGCTGCACGACATACAGGGGCGGCGATGCGTAAATTGCTGGTGCCGTATCCAGAGAATTTTGCTCTACAGACAACCCGGCCATGGCCGCTGCTACCGCTGTCGCCCGCACGGTTGATTGCACGGTCGTCAAGACCAACTGTTGCTGCTGGAGTAACGCCGCTAACCATTGCCATTGTTCGGTTGTGATAATGCGTTCTCCGGCCAGTACCCGCACCAGACTGTGGGGCGACCACCAGGGTTCAGTGAGTTGGAAGTAGGCTTGTAGTAGTTCTTGCAGGTAGGGCCAAGCCGGTTCAGGAGGCAACACCAGGTCAAGGCCTTCAGTGCCGGGTTGCACCAAGGGGAAGGTCATGGTGTCGCTACGCGCAACCGCCGCGTGATGATGGTAATGCCGCCCTGGCGCACGAGTACCGCTGATAGCCACTGGCTACCTGGCGTCGCTGGCGCTTGCCCCATCTTGAACAAACCACCAGATGACAGCACTTCTAACTTGAGGCGGGGATTTTCCAGCAGTTGTTCGGGCTGCACCGGGGTTGCCACCGCCGTCCCCAAAATTTGGTCGTCCTGTAAGGGTTCCTGCACGATGACGTCGAATTCATAGGTTTGGCTGGGAGCAACCACTTCAGGAAGCGTAACGGTCACCTGGGGCGGTTCTTTACCGGAAGTCAACTGCGTCTGTTCGCTGAGAATTTCCTGGCGCTGGATTTGCCCCTGGACTACGGTTTGGCGGGTTTTCAACACACTGGTCAGGTCAAACTGGCGATTCTTCTGGGTCTCTGTCCCCCGCAAGGTCATCTGCACATCCGCAACAAACCCCTGCTCGCGGGGTTGCCAGTCCAGCAATTCCGCCCGGTAGGTTAAGTTGGGAAAGCGCTGCCACAACCGGGTCAGGGATTGCGCCAGGACATCCCGGTTCAAGCCGTCGGCATGGGTGAAATTGGGACTGTAGAGTTGCAAAACCGCATCGGCGCTGCGCTGGTTGAGGGTTTCTTCCAAGCGCTGGACAAAGGTTTTCACTGGTTCGGGAGCCGTTTCTGGGGGTAGCGCCTGAGCCACACCACTCCACAAGCAAAAACTCAACGCCCAGCCCCCCAACCACTTGGCGTACCAACCCATAGGCCACACCCGACGGAAAAGTTGCTCTTCATTGTAGCGACGAATCGGTACAATTTGTCATGTTGAGCGCAGGGGAGTCACCCATGAGTACAGCAGGGGCGTTGACGGTTGCGGCGGTTGCGTCTGATTGGAGCATCGAGGATAGCGAAGAACTCTACCGCATTCGCGGCTGGGGGGAACCCTATTTTTCCATCAACGCCGCTGGGCACGTGACGGTTTCGCCCATGGGTGAACGAGGCGGGTCATTGGACTTGTTTGAACTGGTGCAAGCCCTGCAAAAACGCAACATCCAGTTGCCCTTGTTGATTCGTTTTCCAGACATCTTGCAAAACCGGATTGAACGCTTGAATGCCTGTTTTGCCAAAGCCATTGCCCGTTACAACTACAACGGCGTCTATCGGGGCGTGTTTCCAGTCAAATGCAATCAACAACGTCATCTAGTGGAAGCATTGGTGCGCTTTGGTGAACCCTACCACTTTGGATTAGAGGCCGGTTCCAAACCGGAATTGTTAATTGCTTTATCGATGCTGCCGACTGGTCAAGAGGCCGATGCACCCCTGTTGATTTGTAATGGCTACAAGGACCGGGAATACATTGAAACGGCGATGCTCAGCCGGCGACTGGGACACCAAACCATTATCGTCCTGGAGCAGCTAGCGGAATTGGAACTCGTCATTCAAGCCAGCCAGCATTTAGGGATTCGACCGGTGTTAGGGGTGCGCGCCAAACTCAGTACGAAAGGGGTGGGACGCTGGGGCAATTCTGCTGGGGAACGGGCGAAATTTGGGCTGACAATACCGGAAATTCTGGAGACAGTCGAGCGCCTGCGCAGTGAAGATTTGTTGGACTGTTTACGACTGTTGCATTTCCATATTGGTTCGCAAATTTCCGCCATTAGCGTGCTCAAGGATGCCCTGAAGGAAGCGGGGCAAATTTACACGGAATTGATGGCGTTGGGCGCGCCCATGGGCTATCTGGATGTGGGGGGCGGTCTCGGCGTTGATTACGATGGGTCGAAAACCAATTTCTATGCGTCGGTGAACTACACCATGCAGAACTACGCCAACGATGTGGTGGCGGCGATTAAAGATGCCTGCGTGCAGAAAAACTTGCCTGTGCCAACCATCATCAGTGAGAGTGGCCGGGCCTTAACAGCGCATCAATCGGTGCTGGTGTTCAATGTGCTAGGAACCAGCGAAGTCTGGCAAGGGACACCCACACCGCCGCCAGAGTCCGCCCACATGGTGTTGAAAAATCTCTACGAAACCTACGCCACCATTCGCCCAGAGAACTACCAGGAGGCCTATCACGACGCGACTCAGTTCAAAGATGAAGCCATTAGCCTGTTTAACCTGGGGTACTTGAGCCTGCGGGAACGAGCCGAAGCGGAACGGTTGTACTGGGCTTGCTGTCAAAAAATCCTGGACATTACCCAGCAACAGGACTACGTGCCGGATGACCTGGAAGACTTGCCCAAAAACATGGCGTCTATTTACTACATCAACTTGTCGGTTTTCCAGTCGGCGCCAGACACGTGGGCCATTGACCAACTGTTTCCCATCATGCCGATTCACCGGTTGAACGAACGACCGAGTTGCCGGGGGACGCTAGCGGATTTGACCTGCGATAGCGATGGCAAAATTGACCGGTTTATTGACCTGCGGGATGTGAAATCGTGGCTGGAATTGCACCCCTATCGTCCGGGCGAACCCTACTACCTGGGGTTGTTTCTCGGCGGCGCTTATCAGGAAATCATGGGCAATTTGCACAACCTATTTGGCGATACCAACGTGGTGCATATCCGGCTGTCCCCTAACGGCTATCAGATTGAGCACGTCGTCAAGGGCGATACGCTGCGGGAGGTGCTGGGTTACGTGCAGTACAACGCGGAGGATTTACTCGAGCAACTGCGTCGCCAGAGTGAAGCGGCTTTGCAGGCCAAACGCATTACATTGGAGGAAGCGCAACGGTTGCTCTCCCACTACGAACACAGCTTGAATCGCTACACCTACCTGAGCGATACCACGTCCTAGGCAGCGTAGAGACTGGCCACGGCGGTCAAGGGCAAGCGCGATTGACTGACCAGACTCAACGGCGATTGTTGCCCTTGGGATAGACGAATGACGCCGGCGCACCCAATCATCGCGGCATTGTCGGTGCAGTAGCGCATGGGGGGAATCACCACGCGAATCCCGTGCTGGGCCGCTGCTGCGGTTATCGTCGCCCGCAATTCTCGGTTCGCGGCCACACCCCCAGCCACCACCAGGGTTTTGAGGTCCTGGTCGAGGGCGCACCGAATGGCACGGCGGGTCAGGGTTTGCACGACAGTGTACTGAAAACTGGCGGCCAAATCTGCAACCGGTAAAGGCTGGGGGAGTTGCTCCACCAGACGCCGGACCGCAGTTTTCAACCCACTGAAACTCATGTCGTAGGGATGATAACCGCCCTGGGGCAGGGAAATTTTGCCCTCTGGAAGCCCAAAGGCGTGCGGGTTCCCAGTTTGAGCCAAGCGGTCAATGGCCGGCCCGCCCGGATAGCCTAACCCCAGCAACCGTGCCACCTTGTCAAAGGCTTCCCCAACGGCATCATCCCGCGTTTGTCCCAAGGGTTCGTAGGTCTGCCAGTCTCGTACCGCGACCAAGCTCGTGTGTCCCCCCGAAACCAACAGGCACAAAAAAGGCGGCGTCAGGTCGGGTTCCGTTAGGTATGCCGCGCAGATATGGCCTTCTAAATGGTGAATGCCCACCAACGGTCGCCGATGCAGGATTGCCAGGGTTTTGGCCACCGTTAATCCCACGTTTAAGGCCCCCACCAGCCCTGGCGCACAGGTCGCAGCGATGCCGTCCACATCCGTCCAGCGAATGCCTGTTTCCGCCTGCACTTGGGCCATCAGAAAATTGATCACTTCCAGGTGCTGGCGCGAGGCAATTTCCGGAACCACTCCCCCATACACTTGATGCTGGGAAATTTGGGAGGCCACGGCTTCGGCGAGCACCTGCCGGTCTTGCACCAAAGCGACAGCCGTTTCGTCACAACTGGTTTCGATGGCTAAAACAGTGGTCACAGTCAAGGTTGTTCAACAGAACCTGCATCTTTATGGTAGGGCCAAGTCGCTGATACTGGTCATTCCCTAGGTTACAGAACACAGCCCCGTTCTTTCTTGGACAAGCGCAGGGCGCTGTTATTCGTGGTTGTCTTTAATCTTGGGTTGCAGGGCATAGCCCCGTTCTGGTTGTAAGGCGATCTAGCCGTGGCAACTCAGAGTGCTGGGCGCCTTGAACTGCCGTTGGGTTAGATGCGTATGCTAGGGTGAGACTAATTTTGACATTCCCCCGGCGCTCGATGAACTGGAACCTAACCGATGCCCACAAAATTTGCACCTACGCGCTGGTGGGGATTGCCTTTGCGGCTTTGCTGGTTGCCAATGCCACCCATCCCCTAGCCAATGGCGTGTTCCTACTGTTGGGACTTGTGAGCTGGTTTTGGGAACCGCCCCGGATTCGCTGGGAGCAGTACGCTGGCCTGTGGCTGCCCTTGACCGTGGGAGTCCTCATCGCCTTGGCAGGGGCCGTTGTCGTGCTACGGGCCAATCCCCTCGATGCGTCCCTGTACCTGCTGCTGTACCTGACCCTGGCAAAATTGTTTCAGCGCGAACGCCCCGAAGACTACAACCAGGCAATGGCGCTGTCATTTCTGGTGTTGGCGGCCACCACCGTTTACACCAGCGATATGTTGTTCGGATTGTTGTTTGCCCTGTACGTGATTTTGGGGGTGGTGAATTTCACGCTGTATCACCTGCGGGTGCAGGTGCGGGAGTATCCCAAAGCGGCGTCTCAATCCCGGTTATTCAGCACGCGGGCGCTGGTCACACTGGTGTGGGTAGGATTGGCGACATTTATCTTGTCGGTAGGGTTATTTTTCCTGTTTCCCCGGATCGGGTTGGGTTTTTTTGGCCGGGGGGGCGCTGGTCAGCAGGAGATCAGTCAGGGTTTTGAGGAGCAGGTGAATGTAGGCGACCATGGCCGGTTGAATCAGGATACGCGCGTGGTCATGCGAGTGGAATTTCCGGAGGGACGACCGCCACTAATCATGCCGCTGTACTGGCGAGGGGTGAGCTTTGACCGCTACGACGGCAAGTCCTGGTTACGCACACGTCTGGATGGCCAACTACGGGTAGCCCAAGACCAAGTCGTAGAAGTGCGGCAACCGGCAGCCAATCTTTCCCTCATTCGGCAGGACATTTACCTCGAACCATCGCCGCATCTGGTGCTGTTCGCCTTGAATCCCCTGTACCGCGTCCGATTGCCGGAAACAGTGCAGGGGCTGCGGGTGCAAGTGGGGACGCTAGGGGAAACGCAGCAACGGGCACAAATCATTCGCTACCGCGGACGGTCTCTCTACGTCACCCGCACCGGCGATGTGTACTACAACTACGTGGGAGATGTGGGTTACCAGTACACGGCCTGGAGTCGCCCAATTTTTCCCAGCGCCAATGACCTACGGCGGGTGGATATGGCTCAGACGATGCAGCAATTGGCACAGGTGGGACTCAAAGACGTGTACTTGCAACTGCCCAAAGACTTGAATCCCCGGATACGAGAGCTGGCAGTCACCCTGACCCGCAATGCCCCCACCGTGTTCGATAAGGTAGAGACCATTCGGGCCTATTTGTCGCGCAATTTCACCTACACCACCGACCTGCCCGACCCCGGCGAAGAGCCTATCCTGGATGCCTTCTTGTTCACCCATCGGCGCGGGCACTGTGAATACTTTGCGACGGCCATGGCGGTGATGTTGCGTAGCATTGGCATTCCGGCGCGGCTGGTCAATGGCTACTTGGGGGGACGGTGGAATGCTTACGACCGGTACTTGGCAGTGCAGGCAGCCAACGCCCATAGTTGGGTGGAAGTGCCGTTTGCCGGTTACGGTTGGGTGACCTTTGACCCGACGCCGCCCGGCGCCTTGCCACAGGTGGGGAACTGGTGGTCGGATTTACTGGATGCCCTGCGTTTCCGTTGGAATAAGTACGTGCTGGAGTATGACCTGGATACCCAGATGGAAGGAGTCAAGCAAGTGCAATCCTGGTTGCAACCCCGGCCCAAGTCGGCAGACGGTGGATGGAACGCGCAAACGGCATGGCGAGCAGGGGCAGTGTTGGTTCTCACTTTGGCCGGCGGGGTGTGGGGATACAATCGGCGGGGTCGCTGGCTCCGACTGGGAGAGGGTGCGGGCTTGGTAGCGCTGACGGGGGTAACTGCCTGGATTGCTCAACCGTTGCCCTGGCCCTGGAGCAGTGCGCTGGGAGGTATCGCCCCACCGCTAGCCTTCTTCCTGGCTCGGTATCTCCAGGGGGAACCGGCGAAAGCAAGTGTGCCTTTAGTATCGCGTTTGTACCTACAACTGCGGCAGGCATTGGTGGAACAAGGGCTGACGATTTCTGCCGACATGGGTCCCTTGGCGGTGCGTCAGGTCGTGCAAGTGAGTGATTTACCAGACCGGGACATCGCCCTGCAGGTCATCAACACCTATATGGACGTACGTTTCGGCGAGCGCTCCCTCAGTCGCGGTGAGTTGCACACTTACCAGCACCACGTCCGTCGTTTAATCCAGCAGTGGCGGACCCGGCAGCGGCAGAAAGTCCTGCACTAAGCGATAAACCTGCTCGCGGGGATAGTCCCAAGTGATGATGTGGTTGCCTGTGTCTAGCCAATGAAACACCTTTTGGGTACTGCCCAGGCGTTGAAACCCTTCCCAGGTCGCCTGTGGATCAATTACTCGGTCGTGACGAGCCTGAATGACCAGGGTGGGAACCGTAATTTGTGGTAGGAGGGCACACACCCTCTGCTGTAACGCCAGGGCGCTACGGACAGCAGCCAGGTTAAAGTCTCGGAAAAACGCGCATTGCCAGGCTTGCCGCTCCATCACTGGGTCAGCAATGGGTAAACGGCGGCGCGGCAGGCTGGGAATTACATACCCCACGCTGTAGAGCAATGGCCACTGCCATCGCCACATCCCTAAAAACGGCGCTAGCAATACTAACCGATAGACCGGCGCCTGAGCAGCGAGGTATAGCGCTAGCAACCCGCCGTTGGAAAAACCGATAACAGCGACCTGTTCATGGCGTTGGCGCAATCGGGTGTATTCCTTCTGTACACAGGCAACCCACTCTGGCCAGGTGGAGGCGGGCATCTGGGGCCTAGGTTGGTCGTGACCAGGTAAATTCATGGCCCGCACCGTCCAGCCCTGCTGATGCAGTCGTTTCCCCAGGGGTTGCAATTCATAGACGCCGCCCCCCAAACCGTGAATGAGCAGACAAGCGCCTGGGCCTGAGCCTTGGTAAGTGAAGGGCTGGTTGGTCACATGTCCGGTCATGGCACGACCCTACCACAAAAAACGGTGCGCTAGGATGGGGAAGCGGTGATCCCTGCTGGTATCCCATGGAACATCCGGCTTTGGAGCAGTTGATGGCCCTAGCCCGCCCGCGCGCGGAAGGGGTAGAAGTGTACTACCTGCGCAGCCACAGTCGCCCTGTCCAGTTTGAAAACAATCGCCTCAAATCCTTGAGCAGCAAGTCGGTCGAGGGCGTGGCGCTGCGAGTGATTCACAACGGTCGCTTGGGGTTTGCAGCCAGCACCGACCTGACTCGTTTAGAGGATTTGGTCAACGCTGCCCTGGAAACCGCCAGTGTGGGTGACCCTGCCGAAATTGAATTTGCCGCAGCCCACCAGTGGGACGATACCCGCCCGCCAGTTGAACTCCCCACCACCGAAGCGTTGGTAGAAATTGGTAAAGGGCTAATTGAACAAGTCCACACCTACAATCCCGACATCTTGGTAGATGTCTCGTTCAATCCCAGTTCTGGAGAGGTGCAGATTCTAACTGACAAAGGCGCCCAGGCGCACTACCAGCGGCAATCATTCAGTGCCAGCCTCGGCGGTAACTGGGTGCGTGGGGAGGATTTCCTGCAAATCTACAGCTACGAGGTCACGGATGGCCATCCCCCTCACTACAACCACTTGGTGGAGGAAGTGCTACAGAAATACCGCTGGGCTGAGCAAACGACAACTATTACCAGTGGCAATCTGCCCGTTTTATTCACACCCCGAGCCGTGGCTAGCGTGCTGGCAGGGTTATTCGAATCCATGCTATCGGGCCAGGCCGTCGTGCAGAAGGCAACGCCCCTAGCAGACAAGGTTGGTCAGCGGGTGTTTGACGCCCAGTGGACTGTGATGGAAGACCCCACCGTTGGGGTGAGCGCTCGCCAGTTCGACGATGAATGCACACCTACCCAAACCCAGACCTTGATTGACCAAGGCGTTGTGCAGGGTTTCTACTGGGACCGCACCTGGGCGCACCGGGCCGGACGCACCTCCACCGGTAATGGCTATCGCAGCGGTTTATCCCGCCCAGGCGCTGAACTGCTCAATATCTGTATTGCCCCTGGTCGCGTTCCCTACGCTGAGTTGGTGGCTCAGATCAAAGATGGCGTTATTGTTGACCAAGTCCTGGGCGCTGGTCAGTCCAACCAGTTAGCCGGAGAATTTTCGGTGAACCTCGACTTGGGTTATCGCGTCGTCAACGGTGAAATTGTCGGGCGGGTGAAAAACACGATGGTGGCTGGTAGTATTCTAGAAGCGCCCATTGCCGCCATGAGTCAAGAGCGGGAGTGGGTCGGCGGTAGCGTCTGGAGTCCGGCGGTCTTGTTTGCTGCGCTGGGTGTGGCGACCCGCAATTGAGTGGTACCCATCCAAAGTTAAAATTGATACAAATTTGGTTGCTGATGCCAGCTTGTCGCCAATTGGGTCGGTTATCCCCCACCGATTTGCCGTAGGACAAGTTACGATAGAACTATCTGCACAACCGGCTCAGGGCAGGGAAGGATATGTTTGAACGTTTCACGGAGAAGGCCATCAAAGTCATCATGCTTGCCCAGGAAGAGGCTCGTCGCCTGGGGCATAACTTCGTGGGGACTGAGCAAATCCTCCTCGGGTTAATCGGCGAGGGGACTGGGGTGGCCGCCAAGGTGCTGAAGTCCATGGGTGTGAACCTAAAGGATGCCCGTATTGAAGTAGAGAAGATTATCGGTCGGGGTTCGGGCTTTGTGGCGGTCGAGATTCCCTTTACTCCTCGAGCCAAACGAGTTTTGGAATTGTCCTTGGAGGAAGCCCGGCAACTGGGTCACAACTACATTGGCACGGAACACCTGCTGTTGGGTCTGATTCGTGAAGGGGAAGGGGTAGCCGCCCGTGTGTTGGAAAATTTAGGCGTTGATTTGTCCAAGGTCCGCACCCAGGTGATCCGCATGCTGGGCGAAACGGCGGAAGTGACGGCGGGTGGCGGTAGTACGCGCACGAAAACTCCTACCCTAGACGAGTTTGGCACCAATTTGACCCAGTTAGCCGCTGAAGGGAAGCTGGACCCGGTGGTAGGTCGGGAGAAAGAGATTGAGCGGGTGATCCAAATTCTTGGGCGCCGGACTAAGAACAACCCGGTGTTGATTGGCGAACCGGGGGTGGGGAAAACGGCAATTGCCGAAGGTCTGGCCCAACGGATTGCTAACCGAGACGTGCCTGACATCCTCGAAGACAAGCGGGTAGTGACCCTCGACATTGGCCTGCTGGTCGCGGGCACCAAGTACCGGGGTGAATTTGAAGAACGCCTCAAGAAAATCATGGACGAAATCCGCCAGGCGGGGAACGTGATCCTGGTGATTGATGAAGTCCACACCCTGATCGGAGCCGGAGCTGCGGAAGGTGCGATTGATGCGGCTAACATCCTGAAACCGGCCTTGGCTCGGGGTGAGTTGCAGTGCATTGGGGCAACAACCCTGGACGAGTACCGCAAGCACATCGAGCGGGATGCAGCCTTAGAGCGGCGGTTCCAGCCGGTGATGGTGGGTGAACCTTCCGTCGAAGAAACCATCGAGATTTTGTTCGGCTTGCGGGAGAAGTACGAGCAGCACCACAAGCTAAAAATTACGGACGAAGCGCTGCGGGCAGCGGCCAAGCTGGCAGACCGGTACATCTCTGACCGCTTCTTGCCCGATAAGGCCATTGACCTGATTGACGAAGCTGGGTCGCGGGTGCGCTTGATCAACTCGCAATTGCCGCCGGCAGCGAAGGAGCTGGACAGGGAGCTGCGGCAAATCCTGCGCCAGAAAGACGATGCCGTGCGCGCTCAGGACTTTGAACGGGCTGGTGAACTGCGTGACCGGGAAATTGAAATCAAGGCGCAGATTCGAGCCATCGTCCAGAGCAAGAAGGCGGAGGCCCAACAAGGGGGCGGTGAAACCCCAATGGTAACCGAAGAAGACGTGGCGCAAATTGTCGCGTCTTGGACAGGGATTCCGGTGAGCAAGTTGACGGAAACTGAATCGGAGCGCTTGCTGCACATGGAGGAAACCCTGCACCAGCGGATTGTGGGGCAAGAGGAAGCGGTGCGGGCCATTTCCCGAGCGGTGCGCCGGGCGCGGGTGGGGCTGAAAAATCCCAACCGTCCGATTGCCAGCTTCATCTTCTCTGGGCCAACCGGCGTCGGGAAAACCGAGCTAACCAAGGCATTGGCGGCCTACTTCTTCGGCTCCGAAGAGGCGATGATCCGCTTGGATATGTCGGAGTACATGGAGCGGCATACGGTCTCCAAGCTGATTGGTTCGCCGCCGGGGTATGTAGGTTACAACGAAGGGGGCCAGTTGACAGAAGCCGTGCGGCGTCGGCCCTACACGGTGGTCTTGTTCGATGAAATTGAAAAGGCCCACCCGGATGTGTTCAACCTACTGCTGCAAATCCTGGAAGATGGCCGGTTGACCGATGCCAAGGGGCGCACAGTGGACTTCAAGAACACCTTGCTGGTGATGACCTCCAACATTGGCTCCAAGGTCATCGAAAAGGGCGGCGGTGGCCTAGGGTTTGAGCTGGGCGAAAATCAAGAGGATACCCAGTACAACCGGATTCGTAATCTGGTGCATGAGGAACTCAAGCAATACTTCCGTCCGGAGTTCTTGAACCGGATTGATGAAATTATTGTTTTCCGGCAATTGACCAAGGACGAGGTCAAGCAAATCGCCGACATCATGCTCAAGGAGGTCTATGGGCGGCTAGCCGAACAGGGGATTACCTTGCAGGTGACGGAAGCCTTCAAAGACCGGCTGGTAGAGGAAGGTTACAACCCGTCCTACGGGGCGCGACCCTTGCGGCGAGCGATCATGCGCCTGCTGGAGGACTCCCTGGCGGAGGAAATCTTGTCTGGGCGCATCAAGTCGGGCGATACCGCGATTGTGGACGTGGACCCCGAAACAAAGCAGGTAAAGGTGCTCTGCGAACCGACAAAGCGGGAGTTGTTGCCTCAGGCCACAAGCTAACGAGTACGCAGCTCCCTTCATAGCAGGAGGCTCTGTGATCAGTGCAGGGCCTTCTTATTTTTTGGGGATTGGCTGCTGGAACAGTGCATTTCCTAACCGACTGTAGATTCAGTGTAGGTCTGAAAAAGTGTTCCTTAGCTGAGGCAAACTCTATGACTTTGGCGCTCTGTTTTCACTGCGGCGGGATCAAGTTTGGTGCTCTCTGTCCGTGTGAGCACTGTGGGGTTGGGGCAACCAGTGATATTTCGCTTGACATCGTGTTCAGCGACCATCACTACGCAGTCGAGACCCTCGAGGAGTTTGGGGCTGTCATTCGGGAAATCAACCGCCACACCACAGACCCTATGACTCGCTTCTGGGCGTTTATCGCCTATGTCGCCACCTATCACCCTTCCATCCTGGCTGCAGAGATGCCGGAGGAGATGCGGGCGCGGGTTGAAAACATCTTGCGGCAGTGTACCTTACCCACCGTAACCTTGCGCCCTACCTACCGCTAGCTCAACACCACTCGCCCCGTCAGCCGTTCCCAGCGCTGCTTGAGTTCGGCGTCAATCTGGGGATGCTGGGTTAAGTCGGGGTCTTGTTGCAGGAGTTGTTCAGCCGCACGGCGGGCCGTTTCCAGAATGTCCTGGTCCTCCATCAGGCTGGCGAGCGCTAAGTCCGGCAATCCTGCTTGGCGCGTTCCCAGAATCTCCCCTGGCCCCCGCAGGCGCAAGTCCATTTCGGCGATAAAAAAGCCATCCTGGGACTGGGTTAACACCTGTAAGCGTTGCTGTGTATCCTCTCCTTGGCTTTGGGTCACCAAAATGCAGTAGGAAGGATGCTCGCCTCGCCCTACCCGTCCCCGCAGTTGATGCAGTTGCGCCAACCCGAACCGCTCAGCGTTTTCCACCATCATCACCGTCGCGTTAGGTACATCAACCCCCACCTCCACCACCGTCGTCGAGACTAGAATTTGAATCTCCCCATCCCGAAACGCTCTTAGGGTGGCATCCCGTTCGGTGGCCGACTGTCGCCCGTGCAGTAACCCCAACCGCAAGCCCTTGAAGGTGAGAGCCTGCAATTTTTCGTACTCTGCTACTGCTGCTCGCGCCTCCAGCTTTTCCGACTCCTCAATCAACGGCAGGATGATGTAGGCTTGCCGGCCCTGCGCCACCTCCCGGCGAATCAAGTCATAGGCAAAATGGCGCTGACTGCCTGGAATGACCGTCGTTTGAATCGGCTGGCGACCGGGGGGCAACTCATCAATTTGACTCACATCCAAATCGCCATGAATCGCTAGAGCTAGAGTACGAGGAATTGGTGTGGCTGTCATTGTCAGTACATGGGGCGCCATCCCTTTTTGCTGCAATAGCGACCGTTGTTCCACCCCAAACCGATGCTGTTCATCAATCACCACCAGCCCCAGATGCGCAAACTGCACCTCCTCTTGAATTAAGGCATGGGTTCCCACCACGAGGGGCACTTCTCCAGTCGATAACTGGGCTAAAATCTGCCGGCGTTGACTGGCTTTTGTAGAACCCGTGAGTAACTCCACCGGGATATGCAGGGGCGTTAACCAGTCCAACAGCTTTTGGTAATGTTGCTCAGCCAGCACTTCCGTCGGCGCCATCATTGCGACCTGATATCCCGCTTCAATCGCCGCCAGCATGGCCATCACCGCCACCACTGTTTTACCCGAACCCACATCCCCCTGTACCAAGCGTTGCATCGGCTGTGGCTGGCGTAAATCCTGGAGAATCTCTTGGATCACCCGCTCCTGCGCCCCTGTCAGTTGAAACGGCAATTGCGCCCGAAATTTACGCAGCAATTCTCCCTCTGCATGCAGCACCGGACTGGTCTGACGACGTTGTTGTTGTCGCCGCCGCAAAAAACTCAGTTGGAGATAGAACAGTTCATCAAACACCAAGCGAGTACGGGCGCGTTTCAGTTCCTCAGAGTGATGGGGCGCATGGATACCTTGATAAGCCGTAGCCAGAGGGACTAGGTGATAACGCTGTCGCAGGGATGCAGGTAAGGGGTCCGGCCAGGATTTCACCAGGGGTAAAACCGCATGGATGGCCTGTCGTACCCAACTCGCCTTCAAATTCCCCTTCAGGGCATAGACCGGCACAATCTTACCGACCGATTCTTCAGCATCCTCGTCAATAATTTGAATCTGAGGTTCGGTCAGCGTTTTGCTGAATTTAGTCCCTTTAACCAATCCCGAAACAGCAATCAACGTCCCGACTGGATATTGTCTTTTCTGTTGTTCTTGCCAGGCTTTATTGGCGTAGCGTTTACCCATCACATACCGATTAATCTTCAGCCGGCCTGAGCGGTCTGCCACCCACCATTCCAAGATAGTCAACTGGGGGTTTTTGGGGCTAGTGAAACATCGAAAACTGCGAATCGTCGCAATGATGGTCACCGTTGTCCCTGGCTGCAAATCCTTGATCAGCAAGCGCTGGGAATAATCTACGTAACTGCGGGGGTAGTAACGCAAAATATCACCCAGGGTGCTCAGGCCCAATTGGTAGAGATATTTCTTCTGTTGCGGCTTTAGTATGTCTAACTCCTGAATCGGCGTGCCATCTCGAAAAGCGGATGTCATTTTTTCTTGCACGCGCGGCGCAGCTCCTGGGGTACGAATGTGGGGTAACAGGTTCATAATCCGCTGGATTAGGGCTTCCCGTTGGTCACAGGTCAGATGGGGATAGTGGGGCAACTCCGCCAGAAGCACTTCCCACTGGTTAATCATCGCCGTTGGCAGCCAATCCAAAGGCACCAAGCGCATCTGTTCCAGCAGAAACTCATAAAACTGGTACTGGCGGCCTTGGAGATTGGGATAGCCCGCTTGTTGCTCAATCGCCAGCGCCTGCGCCACCCGTGAACCGTCCCATGCCATAGTTCCAGTGTAGCCACCAACGAGCGGCAACAAAGGTTAATATCAGAGGAAGTACGCCATTGGGATGCAGCTTATGGACCTGTTCGGCACAAACTTCCTTTCCAACAATCTCATGCTCCCCATTCTGGACTTTTTCTACGGGGTGGTGCCGAGCTACGGGTTAGCGATTGTGGCTTTGACGTTAGTGGTGCGGGCAGCCTTAGCACCGGTCAGCGCTGGCCAGATTCGTAACATGCGACAGATGAAAGTGGCGCAGCCAGTGATGCAAAAACGGGTGCGGGAAATCCAGGAACGTTACAAAAATGACCCCGCCAAGCAACAGGAAGAAATGGCCAAGGTTTATCAGGAGTTTGGAAACCCCCTTGCGGGTTGCCTGCCGCTCATCTTGCAACTGCCGATTCTATTTGCTTTATTTGCCACCTTACGCGGGTCGCCATTTGCTGACGTGTCCTATCCGGTGGAATTAGAAATCGTACCGCGCGAGCAGGTGGTGCAATCTCAACCCTTCTATTCCCAATCACACAACATCTACGTCAAACCCGGTTTGCACTATCCCATTACAGCAGTGAGTACAGCGGGGAATAAACTCCGTGTTGGCGATGAAACTGTTCTGGACTTTCGTACTCCTGATGGCCGCAGCTTATCCAGCATTATTCAGGAAGTGAACAATCCTGATCTCACACCGCATTGGACAGTCAAAAATGGCGCTGATTTAGTAGAACTCATCACAACAGAAAGCGGGGAGACTAAACTCAAGGCACTGCAACCCGGCAAAGTTTCTCTAGTTGGTGTCATACCCGGCTTAGCCGCCAATGAAGGCTTTCTATTCATCTCTGCCCTGGGTCAAGTTGGGGTTGTTGATAGCAAGGGCATGATTCACTGGGACACTGTGATTTTAGTACTCATTTTTGCCACCAGTACCTACGTCAGCCAGATGATTACCAGTCAAGGAGATTTGATTAAAAATCCGCAGCAAGAGCAAGTCAACAAATCACTCCCATTGATCTTGGCAGTCATGTTCCTCTTTTTCCCCCTCCCTGCTGGCGTCTTGATGTATATGGTGATTGCCAACATCTTCCAGACAGTGCAGACTTTTATCCTATCTCGTGAACCCCTGCCGGAACATCTACAAAAGATTGTGGATGAGCAGAAAAAAACGCTGGCCGCCCAAGCAGAAACCTTACCCTTTGAACGCAACCGACCTAAGAAGAAGACAGGATAAGCGACTGGTACAAACTGATATATTGTTTGACAATTACTTTCAAACTAAAAGCCTGCTCCACCTTCTGCCGAGCCGGCTCCCGTAGTTCAAACCCTTTTTCTAATACCCAAGTAATGCCCTGAGCGAGGCTTTGCGGGTCAAACGGCTGGGCCAAGTAACCGTTCACCTGCTGATCCACAATGTCCTGCACCCCTGTTCCGGCAAATCCCACCACCGGCGTCCCACAGGCCATTGCTTCTGTTGCTGTTTGTGGAAAATTATCCTGCCGCGATGGTACTACCATGACATCCGCAGCACTATAGGCCAGCGCTAGAGCAATATCATCGGTTAAGGTGCCAAGACAACGAACAGGCAATTCTTCTAACCCTGGCGCTTCTTGTTGCCCAAAAATCACCCACAGGATATCCATCTGAGTCTTGAGGATTTGGGCTGCTTTACAGAATAAATCCCAACCTTTATGCGATTCTTTTAGTAAACTAACGCCACCAGTTAAGACAATTTTTTTGTCCTGAGGCAATTGCAGGACCTGCCGAGCAACGGATTGGGGAATGACTCGATAGCGCTCAGTATCTATACCATTGGGGATAATTTTTATTTCGCAATGTCCTAGGAGGGGACTCCGTTTCACTGCATCAGCCAGCCACGTACTGGGCGTAACAATCACTGGTTGAAAATGACGCCATGCCCGCTTTTTTCGTTGCCACAGCCAGTAGGATAAATCATTTTTCTGGGTGCTGTTTAACTGTGGACAACAGCCACATTGGGTAGTAAAAAAAATACATCCTTGCGTGTAGTGACATCCTCCTGTAATTGCCCACATATCCTGCAGTGTCCAAATGATAGGTTTATGAGTTAATTTAGGAAGTATTTCTGGAATTAGAAACCGGTTAATCCAGTGAACATGTAGAATATCAAAGTCAAAATATTTAATTTTTCTAGCAACTGAATTGGGCACCCAATGTACAGAAAATGCACGGGAGTGGTTAGGATAAAAACTCAACGGCCATTGGTCAGCAATTGTTCGTAAACGTCGCAGCCAGCGGGATTCAGCATAGACATGAACTGTTGGGTCTTGACTGTGTTTCCTGAGCACTAATTTTTGAGAATGAATTCCGGCTTGTTGCAACCCTTGGTGCAGACGGTAAGCAGCTCTTGCAGCTCCCCCAAATGTGTCGTAGGTACTCAGGTGCAGAATATTCATCAGGTTTCAGGTAAGCGATATTGGCTAACAATTTTTTTAGCAAATTCTGGTACATGACTTGCTAGTTTGTGGGGGTAGTGACGGCGGACATACAAGTAATTGCGAGTGAAATGAGAGTCAATCGAAAAGCGGGCATATTCCAATCCTTTGGGGCCAAATTTTTCGATGAACACACCCATTAACCGCGCCGCCCACATTGGTAGTGTTACACCCTGGTCATACGCCGGAATACTTTGTTGCACAGCTTGATGTCGTTGTCCTTGGCTCATCACAGGTTGCAATTCCAGTTCATCCCGTACCAAATCAAACATCTCCTGTCCCCGTTCATTGCGCACCACTAGCCACTGCCAACCGAAGGGCGCTCCCATGTAGCCCACCACCAAATCTGCTAGACCGTTTACGTAATCAAAACAACTCAAACATGAGGGCGCAAAAATATCTTTCAGCTCCTTTGTATTCAAACCGAAAAAGGGCACTTTCTCTACGGAACCATCCTCATGTTTGAAATACACATGATAGTCCTGCATAAATTCATAGTGAACAACTGTGTGTGGCGAGCGACTCGTGGTTTCCAAAAACTTTTGTAGACCTGCCCTTGTCACGTTATCTACACAAGGTGTTCCTAAAACATAGAGCTTTTCTAAGCCCAAATATTTTTGCACTGCCCGCAGCGCCTGAATTTGACATCCAACCCCAATGACTAGCAACCGGCGAATACCGGAACGCTCAATTTCATCCAACAAATTTAAATTTGGCGACAGAGTGGGCTTGTTCACTCGAGCAGCGAACACCTCTTCGGGAGTACGGGCCAGAACGGGTTGTGGCTGAAAACGGTCTTCCGGCGTATTCTGTACACAAACAACTCCTTCAACCCACTTTTTTTGCAACATACGCATGCCAATGGTGGTCACAATTCCTGTCCACTGAGCGCCCAATAGGGGTTGTTTTTTACGAGCTGCGACCATCATTTGATGGACACCAAAATAGCACTCATTTTCTTGATTGATATCCCGTTGGCGACCATGCACTTGAATTTCTAAAGCATCAAATTGCTGATTCAAAAAAGCGCAGGCCGATTTGACGT
This sequence comes from Gloeomargarita sp. SKYG116, assembly GCA_025056115.1. Taxonomy (GTDB): domain Bacteria; phylum Cyanobacteriota; class Cyanobacteriia; order Gloeomargaritales; family Gloeomargaritaceae; genus Gloeomargarita. Next base: position 18,959 of record JANWVM010000022.1, on the reverse strand, counting down.
AATGAATGTAGGAGGTATCGCATAGGCCACACTCGCTGCACAGTTGCTTTGCTGGGCGTAGGCTGCCAGGAGGCAAGGGACGTGCTTTGTGATGCTCAGCCATGGGTCAAAGGAACTTCTGGAGTTGAGATACCTTCTTTACTGTAGGCACTAATGAGCCAACACGCCAGGAGTTTCTACCCCACTCTGATATAATCAGGCTGTGGTGTGACAACATTTCGCTCCCCCACTACGCCATCGTATTCACTTTACGGAGGTCATCTGGTATGGGGAAGATACATATTTGGGGGATAGTCGGGGTCGGTCTTTTGTTGAATGCTATTGGCGCTAGTCGTAGCTGGGCAGGGGGCTTCACACAACCAGAAGGTGGTGCTTTTGTCAGTACTACTTTTCGGACGCTCGAAAGTCGTACGTTTGAAAAGCTAGAAGTAGAAGCCTATGCCGAATACGGATTGAAAGAGAACATCACCCTAATCTTCAAAGTGCCTTACCAGTGGATTCGGGATGACCAGTTCAATCCGGCTCGCACTAATAGTGGTTTTTTTGATGCGGAAGTTGGTGTGCGCTGGCGCTTTACGCGGGACCCTCGCTGGGCAGCCGCTCTGCAGGTGACACCCATTATTCCTTTGGGTTATGACCCTAACGCGCCCTTGCCCTTGTCACGGGGAGGTGTGGGTTTGGATGTACGGGTGCCGGTCAGTCGTTCCTTTGCTGTAGGTCGTCGGTTTGGTTACTGGACGGTTGAAGTGGGTTATCGCCCTTATTTCAGCAAACGTTCCGATGAGTTCCGCGCCTTTGGTGAAATTGCCATTCCAGTCACTGATCGTCTCGATGTTGCTGCTCAAATTGACAGTATTATTGGCACGCAAGACCGGGAAGCAGATTTTACGAAAGTTGTTGGTCAATTTCGCATCAAGGCCAATGACTTTATCCGCATTGTTCCAGCAGCTTACAAACAAATTGATGGACCAGGTTACGGCTTTGAGCTAGGTTTGTGGTTTACCTTTGGCGGGGCAATTGCCACCGGCAGATAATGGCATCCCTTTCCCGGCGAACTGTTTTGTTAGGGACTCTCTCTCTCTTGTCAACAACTACTTCGTCATCTCCATTAGCCGCTCGAATTCCCCCCCTGTATGGCATCAACGCCTACTATCTACTGGTAGAAAGTTATCGCCGAGCCAAGCAACAACCAGAGCGCCCCCTCAAAGAGGTGGTTATGGACTATCTCGTGCAGGACTTAAGGCTAGATGCTCTCCGTCGTTACAGTCGCATCAATGCCTTGCGGTTTTGGGCATTTAATGACTACCCAGTTTCTGCTCCTGATGTACCCAGCGGCGTTTTTGACGGTGCCATGTGGCAAGCGCCAAATCAACCAGTTGAATTTGTTTTTCACCTTCTGGATACCATGGTTAGATGTCTTGGTGAACTAGATTTTTTTCTGGTTCCTGTCTTGGGTAACTACTGGTTATCCTATGGGGGAATCTTACGTTATTTGGAATGGGTTGGAGTCATTCCGTCTGGCACTTGGCTCACTGCCTTTTTAACCCTTAAAGACCAGGACAAATACTTACAATACGGTGCTGATTTCTATCTCAATTCACAGGTAGAGCAACTATTTCAGCAACACACCCGGCAGGTATTGTGCATACTAGCTCAATATCCAAATGTAGTTATAATTGACATTCTCAATGAACCCCGTGGCAAAAGCATATACGCCCAAAACAACCAGCCTGTAAAACCTAATCTATTAATCCAGGATATCGTCGCTAGTTGGCTACAACGACAGGCAGTTTTTGTGCAAAGCCAAATACCTCGTCGTATTTGGGTAACTTCTGGGGAAGAAGGATGGCTAAATCAACCACTGCCGTTTTCTCCCCGTTACTTGCGCCCAGAACCTCAATTTTATGAAGGTATTGACCTGGCATTGAATATGACCCGCCCAGCATTAACGATGGGTTCTATTCACATGTACACGCATCCATCTGTAGAACTCCAGAAAAAGACAGTAGCCGGACTACCTTTTATAGACCGCCGAGGCTGGGATTTTTTACTGCGTCCCGACCGCCAGCAGACAATTGGTAACTACCGGCAGTTGGGCGATGAATGGTTGCGTTCTCGGGCAGCGGTCATGAATAAAAAACCTTGGTATCTGGGAGAGTTAGGTTGGTGTCGCCCTCGCAGTCTAGCAGATAAACGTCCACTATCCAGTCAAGAATTGCAACGAGAACGAACGTCTTTGTATCGGCATTGGGCAGAATTGGCTTTTTCTTTAGGCGCTAAGGGGGTTTTCCTTTGGTTACTGAATGGCGTGCAACATCAGGACGAGTTCTATGGTATGACCATTGAACAAATGCAAGCCATATTTCCCAGATGACTACTGGTTTACTGCCGCTGGAAAAGGGAGTAAAATTCGTTGCTTGCAACTGGGGTAAATAACCTTCGTTCTTGAGAAAACATTCCCCTGGCAATTCTGTCAGTCAGTGGCTCCACACCAGTCTGCCGCTGTACTAAGATGTAATCCACAACTTCTTCAGGTTGGGTGAGCGCTAATCCAAATTCATACTGATGGGGTAAAACAAAAGCATTAGGACTTGGCAATAGGTAAACAATACTAAAATTGACTGAGTCATCGAGCAGAACTTTTTGTTCAGGACGTAGTCGTTGGAATAATTCCTGAGCAATTTCTTGTTGCGCAATCTGTCGCCGCCGCCAGCGAGCAGATAGAACATCAGTGATAGGCTGTCCCGTCATCTGTCGCCACACTAACTCCTCTTCCGGTATCAACCGCTGTGTCTGCAGCCCATTCACCACTAGGTAGATGGAAACCACCCAAACTAGGATGATTGGTAATAAATGCTGAGTTCTGCATTCCCCAAGCTGTAGAAGCAAAATGGGAACTAAGATGGAAAATGCACCAATGATACCCATCTGAGGGAAATAATTGCCCTGCCACAACATCACAGTTACGATGAGTAACGGTAGAATTAGCAGCAGGAAACGAGCTACCCAACCACTACGACTTTGCCAGAGAACTAAGATAGCTACAAGGTAGTAGACGGGTAATGTTTGCCCTAACCAGATGACGCTCTGCACTATGGCATCAATGCCTGGCGTAAATTCTAGCCAACGTTCCATTCCTGGCCACCGTAAACCATTCCCCGGCGCTGTGAGGAAATAAAATCCATCTCTTGCAATTAACCAATTCACATACATGAATCCTAGAATAGCAATCACCGGCATAAAATTAGTAACAAGAACAACGGTTAACCTAAGCTGGAAATCGGGTTCTTTGAGGATATACCAACTAAGGAGCATAAAGATGGGCAGCAGCCACCAAAACTCGTAGCGCAACAACATGAGGGGTGTCAGTACTAGCCCTAGCAAAATCAAATTGGCGCTAAGGGGATACTGCAAGTCGCGAGGCTGAACCAAGTGCCATCCTAACAGAAGAGCTAATCCCAGAAATAGACTGGCAGCCGTCCAACTGGGACTGGTCAGGAGCATGATCAGAAATGCTGGGTTAGTCAACAACAAGACTAAGATGACACCACGCCACAATGGCCGACAGGGCAATTGACCAACCAACCAGGTCATGAAAAAAATAAGACCAGTTGCTGTCAGGACTTGAGTGGTAATTGGGGAGCCAACTAACATGGTGAGATAAATTAGGAGGGGGGGAAAGACAAAGCCAATCCCACTCAAACGAGGACCAGGCCCATGGGCAGCAACCATTCCCTTAGCACCAATCAAGTGAAACTCTGAACTTAGTAAATTTTGACTATCGAAGAAAATCAGCGCTGCTGTTAGTAGTACGCTACAGCCAAACGCTATTAAAAAATTGCGCCAAAATGAGGACATGGTACCGGTGATGCGCTGCTTCGGCTGTCATTCTAGCGCAAAGTCCTGCAAATTTTTCTAAAGAAACTATGAATGTGCGGGTTCTAAATCAAACCAGAAACTACTGCCCAGGCCTACCTCACTAATCAGATGAATATCGGTGTGATGCTTTTGCAAGATGCTTTTGACAATTGAGAGACCTAGTCCCGTCCCCTCTAAGGTATGCACCCGGTTCTCTACCCGGAAGAAGCGACCGAAGATAGCCTTTTGATGCTCAGGTGGAATGCCAATCCCAGTGTCACTGACCTCCACGCGCACCCGGCCCTCCCAGGGGAACGCCCAGATGATGACATAGCCACCCGCTGGTGTAAATTTCAGGGCATTTCCCACCAGGTTTGCCAACACCTGTAGCAGCAAGTCGTAATGTCCAATCACATCCGGTAAGTCTGGCTCCACCACTGCCGCCAAGTGAATCCCCTTGTCCTTCGCTGTTAAACGATGGGCGCGCAAGGTTTGTTCAATCACGGCGCTGATTGAGGTAGGACTGAGGGGATAGGGTTTACCGGACTCCAGCCGGGAAATATCCAAAACATCGTTCACGAGACGGGTCAGTCGGTCTGTCTCCCGATTAACCGTTTCCAAGAAGTCTTGCTTCTGCTCCTCGGTTAGGCTATGGCCGTACTCATAAAGGGTTTCTATAAAGGACTTGATATTAAACAAGGGCGTACGTAGCTCGTGAGAAACATTACTGATAAAGCGACTTTTAGCTTCATTTAGCTCCATTTCTCGAGTGACATCCTGGATTGTGATTGCAATGCCCTGCAACTGATTACGCAGGTGGTCATAAACAGTTGTTAAAAGAATTTTTAGCGTGCACTTGTAGGGAGATTCAAGGGTAATGCAAAATTCCATAGGTTCACTGGTTGGAGACGCTTTTTGCACTAGGTCTGCCAGGGGTTGTGCCAGTGTCGTCGCGACAGGTTCAGGCAATAAGTTGGCGACGGATTGTCCCAAAACCTCTTTACCCGACCAACCAAACATGCGCTCTGCAGCAGGATTGACCAGCACAATTTTTAATTCTCGATCCAGTAAAATTGCACCGTCAGCAATGGTGGACATGAGCGTATCAAGTTTTGCTTTCTGTGCGGTAATTTCTTCGATGTTTTGTTCTTCATAACGGGCCAGCCGCTCGGCCATTTCATTAAAACTCTCAATCAGTTCTCCCAGTTCTCCCCCAAAGGGCAGGTCAATCCGCTGGTGAAAATTCCCTGATGCGATATTTTTCACTCCGATGAGCAACTCACGGATGGGTCGGGTAATGGTAATGGCGTTAAATACACCCCCCAGTATCACCAAAATCCAAATAGAGATAAAAACAGCGAGCGTGATGTTGCGAGTAAGAAGGGATGCGTTCAAGATGGTCGGGTTGGGATTGATCCCAAGGGCTAAGATACCTAGGTAATGACCGTCCTGGAGCAAGGGCACGAACACATCAGCGATCAAACCGTCAGGTGTTAAGTGTTGCCGCACAAAGGGTTGCTCAGGGGTGGTTAACTCAGGTAATTGGATGCGTCGCCGTAGCGTCAGAGAATTTTGTACTTCGACTGCTGAAAAAGGAATCCCGTAATAAATTTCTCCCTCTTTATCAGCATAGAGAATGTAGCGAATGCTGGAGGTGCTGTTGTAGAATTTTTCTGACAGACGAGCCAACTCAGTGCGGTTGTCTTGAGCAACTAAAGGTGCGACATTCGCTGCTAGTAATAAACCCAAATCCCGTCCAAAACGGGTGTCATTTAACCGGGCATCCTGTTGAATGCTGTTAACAGCCCAGAACGTCAATACACTCATTAACAACGAAACCACCAGGGTCGCTGCCGCCATCAACCGCGTTTGCAGCGTAAAGTCTGACCACCAACGAACAATCAGGTTTGTTAATCGCTGTAACAACGGCGTAGCAAACACGGGTCAATTCTATATATTACGTTACGCAATCGGCAGTGCGCATGGCATTGAGCCACAGCATCCGTTACTGGCAAGGGCTTTGGCATAATGGGGGTACAACGTTCTAGAAGCGCCTATGCTTTCGCCGCAAACCATCACCCAACTGATTCGAGCGCATCTAGCGGACGCCCGTGTGGAACTTCAGGACCTGACAGGAGGCGGGGATCACTGGCAGGCGGTGATTGTCTCTGAGGCGTTTGTGGGGAAAAGCCGAGTGCAGCGGCACCAACTGGTTTATCAAGCCCTGCAGAGCGTGCTGGCAACCAACGAACTCCATGCGTTAACCATGAAAACCTTGACGCCGGCGGAGTGGGAGGCAATGACGCAACAATCGAGATGAGTGGTATGCCCATTCCCGTATATGTACCCGAAACCTTTAAGGTGGATGATGAACAGTTCCTGGCCCTTAGCCAAGCTAACCCAGACTTGTGCTTGGAGCAGGCGGCGACGGGAGAATTGATTGTGATGCCACCAACAGGAGGAGAAACAGGCCGTTGCAATGCGGAATTAATCACGGAACTAGTGCTCTGGAACCGGCAAGTTCAACTCGGCGAAGTGTTTGATTCTACTACAGGATTGCGTTTACCTAATGGGGCGATTTGGTCTCCAGATGTGGCTTGGGTCAAACAGGAACGTTGGCAAGCTTTGGCCCCTGAGCAACGGCAATATGTCCCGATTTTGTGATAGAGTCGGCGTCCCCTAGCGATGAGATGGAAACCCTGGGGGTCAAGATGCTGGAATCTATGGCCAATGGCTGCCAGTTAGGTGGTTGATCATTCCCCATCGTAAAACAGTTGAAATTTACTGCTCCCATGCGCCCCTGGAAATGGCAACTCTGCCGGCTCGACTGTCTGGGGAAGCTGTACTACCCAATTTTGAAATGACTTTACACGGCTAGTGTTGCTCTAGGATTGCCTATCAATAAATTGTGTTCGCATCTATCAAGCCCTTGATTACCAGTTTTGAGACTGCTATCGTTGTTTATAGCTAGGCTATACCTTCGGAGTCGCAGGGCCAAGCCCCGATGTTGGTTCTTTCTTTGAAAACCTAAGGTGGTTTAGCTATATAAGGTCAAGTGGGGGCTGTTCTCTAATGCAAAGTAATCGAGTATTAGCAAGATGGCTTTGCCTAGTTAGTTTGGTCTTTGGATATTGCAGTATAGAACCTGTCCAGGCGCAGCCTAATCCGTTTCTGCAAAGTGTGCGAGAGCAATTGCGGTCAGCCGCTAGAGCTGTCGGGCGTGATGGCTATCAGTTATCCCATGAACCCCTCACCGGCCTGCTCAGTGCTGGCGAATTTGATTTGATTCAAATTACGCTGAGGGCAGGCATCGAGTACGTGATTGTTGCCGTTTGCGACCAGGACTGTCGTGATATGGATTTACGGCTCTATGACGAAAATGGCTATCTCATTGATGAAGATGTAGCCCTAGATGATATACCCATCGTCACGGTTATCCCTCGACGCACGGCGACCTTTCGCATCCAAGCAATAATGAGCCACTGTGCCGCTCGCAATTGTGTTTACGGAGTCGGTGCCTTTGCTCGCTAATCGAGGGTTAGCACGTCCATTGGCTGCCCTGTTGCGCTGGTGGATTCAACAACAAGTGACCCAAGTGGAGAACCTGGAGGTAGTACTGGGCGACCTCGCGCCGGTTTGGTCAGCCGGTTATCTGCCTTTGGTGCAGGTGAACGCCCGCAACGTCATTTATCGGGATATCCATTTGCATCAGGTCAATATCCGCGCTGAACGTATCCAATTTCACTGGCCGTTTTTCCGTAAACAAGAAGACCCTTTTGTCGAGCCAATCACGGTAGAAATTCAGGCGGTTATCACGGAACAAAATCTCAATCAATCTTTGCCCTATCTTCAGACGTTCTTGCAACCTTATCTACAGGCATTGACGGGTCAAATAGGAACAGTCCAGCAACTCCAGATTCAAAACCCAAATCTCTACTGGTTGATGCAGGACGGCAGGCAATATATCACTCAGGTCGAGGTTATTGCTCCCGATGAAATACGATTGACGCCCTTGGCCGCCCGCACCCAACCCATCTCCATATCCCTAGGCTCTGATGTGCAAATCCAGACGTTAACGATGGCAACGGGCGCAATCCATTTATCCGGTCAACTACTCATCCGACCAGCAGGGGCACCAGCAGGGTCACAAAGTAATAGGCCAGGGGAGCAGTAAACACATAACTATCGGCGCGGTCCAAAATGCCCCCGTGTCCTGGAATGAATTGTCCCGAATCTTTGACGCCTGCATCCCGTTTCATCATGGATTCGGTCAAATCTCCCAGTAAACTCGTGATCCCCGTCATTAAACCCAACGCCAATCCCAAACCCCAAGGCCAGGTCAATTGCATCGCTCCCAGCGTCCCTACACAAATACTGGCCATCACACCAAAGACCGCGCCTTCCACGGTTTTTTTCGGGCTAATTTCCGAGAGTTTTGTTTTGCCAAACGCTCGTCCAAAAAAGAACGCCCCAATATCCGCTGCCCAGATACATCCGAAAGTCAGCAAGGTGACTTTTAATCCCAGCGGCCATTCACCTCCATCCGGCCAAAAGCCCAATAACGGGAGATTGCTATAGGTACTTTGCTGTAACCCCCGCAACCGCACCCAAAAACTCGGTAAATAACCTCCGTAAAACAACCCCAAGATGGAGGTGGCAATGTCGGCAATCGTGGCCAATTTCGGCTGAAAGAGTAGGTAAAAACAAATCCAACTACCCCCAATCGGTAATACGGCATCGGCCAAATCAGGCGCAATGGTGGCGATGACAATCAAAATCTGGCTCACAACCAGGGTGGTTTTCGTCGCTGGCAGAATGCCCTTGCGTCGCGCCAGTTCAAAATACTCCCGTTGTCCCCAAAACACGAGGGCCGCCACCCCAGCGCTGAAGTACCAGCCACCCAGCGTGACCCACACCAGGGCAAGTACCAACGCAACGGCACCGCTGATAATCCGAATCCCAGGAATGTTCAACCAGCGAGACCCGTCTTGCAAGCTAGCTCACCTTGAACTGGGCCACGTTTTTCTGGAGTTCCGCCGCCACCCCCAGCAAATGGGTAAAGGAATCGGCCACAGCGACGGATTGCTGCGAGGTGTCGTTGGCAATTTGGGCCACGTCCTGCATCGTGCGACTGACCACCGCTGAGGTTTCCGACTGGGCTTGGGCAGCCTGGGCAATTTCAGCCACCAAAGTGCTGATTTGGGCCGTTGCGGCAACAATTTGGCTCAACTTTTGCCGCGCCTCAGCCACTAACTGGGTTCCGGCAACCACCTGCTCGGTTCCCGCCTCCATCGCTGCTACCACCTCGTTGGTTTCCGCCTGGATTTCCTCCACCAGTTGCTCGATTTCATGGGTGGCATTGGCTGACTGCTGGGCCAGCGAACGGACTTCTTCAGCGACCACCGCAAACCCCCGCCCTTCTTCACCGGCTCGCGCTGCCTCGATGGCCGCATTCAACGCTAGCAGGTTGGTCTGGGCGGCAAAGTTGCTGATCAGGTTGACCACCCGCGAGATTTTCTGGGAGGCTTCGCCGAGACGTTTGACTTTCTTCGCTGTCGCTGCTACCGTCTCCCGAATCGCCGAAATTCCTGCCACTGTACGGTTCATGGCTTCGTCCCCTGCCTGCACGGTTTCGTTGGCCCGCTGCACCTGCAATTCGGCGCTGTGGGCATTGGCCGCCACCTGCTGGATGGATTGCACCATCTGTTGAATTTGGGCCAAGGCGCCCTGGATAGCTTCCGCCTGCCGCGCCGCTTCCGATGAGAGGGCATTCACCGGGGGAGCACTGCGTTGGGCGGTATCTGCCACCGCCTGGGCCGCCACCTGCACTTGCTGCACCAGTTGTTGCAGGCTCTCGATGATGGCGTTGAAAAAGTCAGCCACCGTTCCCATTTCGCCAGAGGTCACCCGCGCCCGTACCGTCAAATCGCCTTGGAACGCGCCTTCGATGTCCGCCAGGAATTGAGCTAGTTGTCCCTGAAGGGCTTCCCGTTGCCGGCGTTGTTCTTCTGAGACCACTTCGGCCTGCTGCCGCGCCTGTTCCACCTGTTCCAGCAAGATGGCCTGGTCCAGGGCAAACCCCACTTGCATCGCCACCTGCCGGATCAGGTCAATGTCCAGTTCATTCCACTGGCGCGGGCCACTGCACTGGTGGGCAATCAGCAACCCTAGCAATTTCCCTTCCGCCAGGATGGGCGCCACGAGGTTGGCCTTCACCGCAAAGGGTTCCAGTTGCTGCAAGTGACAGGGCGTCAACCCCGCTTGATAAATATCGGGCGTGGCCTGCACCCGTCCCTGGCGGTATTTCTCCACATAGCCTTCGGCAAAGCAGGGGTCGTGAATTTGGGCGCCTAGGGCTTTGGGCCAAGCACCCGCCACCGCTTCCGCCACCACCGTCCCTTGCCACTGGTCGTCAAAGAGATAGACGATGCACCGGTCGGCTTGCAGGGCTTTACGGACTTCTTGGACGGCGGCGTTGTAGATGGCCGAGCGCTGTAAACTCTGGCGAATTTTAGAGGTGATTTCGTTGATGCGTTGCGCCTGGGCCGCCGCTGCTTCCTGTTGCCGCCGTAGGGCTGCTTGCTCTTCCAACGCCACCGCCTGGTCGAGGGCAAACCCCACCTGAATCGCCACCTGCCGCATCAAGTCAATCTCCAACTCTGTCCACTGGCGGGGGCCATCGCACTGGTGGGCAATCAACAGGCCGAAGAGTTTGTTACCCAGCAGAATCGGCGCGACCAGATTGGCCTTGACCTGGAAAGGTTCTAACTGTTGCAAGTGACAAGGGGTTAAACCGGCGTTGTATATATCCGGCGTCGCTTTCACCCGACCGGCGCGGTATGGCTCAACGTACTGATTGGCAAAACAGGGGTCGGCAATTTGCGCGCCTAGGGCGGGGGGATACCCCGGCGTGACGGCTTCCGCCACCACCGTCCCTTGCCAGTTTTCGTCAAACAAATACACCACACAGCGGTCGCACTTGAGCGCCTGGCGGACTTCCCACACCGTGGTTTCGTAAATCGTCTGGCGCTCGAGGGACTCTCGAATTTTGGAAGTGATCCGGTTGAGCAACTGCTCCTGTTCGGCCTTAGCTTTTTGCTGCGCCAGTAAGTTGGCCTGGTCGAGGGCAAACCCTACCTGGATCGCCACCTGTTTCATCAACTCAATTTCGCCGCTTTGCCACTGGCGCGGGCCACTGCACTGATGGGCAATCAGGAGACCGAAGAGTTTATTTCCCAGCAAAATGGGCACGACCAGATTGGCCTTGACGGCAAAAGGCTCCAGTTGCTGTAAATGGCATTCTGTCAAACCGGCGCGGTAAATATCTGGCGTCGCTTGTACCCGTCCTTGCTGGTATTTCTCGATGTAACCCTGGGCAAAACAAGGGTCGTCAATCTGCGCTCCCAAGGCTCTTGGCCATCCTGGCGCTACGGATTCCGCCACAATTGTGCCTTTCCAGTTTTCGTCGAAGAGATACACCACACAGCGGTCACTTTCGAGGGCTTCGCGCATCTGCTGCACGGTGGTCTGGAAAATCGCTTGTTGGTCGAGGGACTGGCGAATCCGTAGGGTGATGTCGTTGAGCAATTGCGCCAGGTGGGCTTTGGTTTCCTGCTCCCGCCGCAACTGCTCTTGCCGCTCGAGGGCAATGGCTTGGTCTAACGCAAACCCCATTTGTAGGGCCACTTGGCGAGCAAGTTCGATTTCGTGGGGCTGCCACTGGCGCGGGCCACGGCACTGGTGATTAATCAGCAACCCCAACAGTTTTCCTTCCGCTAGAATCGGCGCCACCAAATTGGCTTTCACCTGGAAGGGTTCGAGCTGTTGCAAGTGGCATGGCGTTAACCGGGCTTGATAAATATCGGGCGTAGCCTGTACCCGTCCCTGGCGGTATTTCTCTACATACCCTTCGGCAAAACAGGGGTCATCAATCTGCGCTCCCAACGCCCTAGGGAAACCATTGGCGACGGATTCGGCGACAATCGTCCCCTGCCACTTTTCATCAAACAAGTACACCACGCACCGGTCGGATTGCAGGGCTTGCCGCAGTTCCCGCACCGTGGTGTTGTAAATCGTCTGGCGGTTCAAGGACTCCCGCATTCTTATGATCATTTGGTTGAGCAGGGCGGCTTGGGTCATCTGCACCTGTTGCGCTTGCCACAACTGCGCTTGCTCCAGCGCCACTCCCAATTGCAACGCCACCTGCGCCAGAAATTCTTGCTCTCCCACCGTCCACTCGCGGGGTTCGCTGCACTGGTGGGCAATCAATAACCCCAGTAATTTCCCTTCGACGAGAATCGGGGTCACCAGGTTGGCCTTGACCTGGAACCGCTCCAAGATACGCACGTGGCAATCCTGGAGACCGGCCTGGTAAATATCCGCCACCGCCTGCACGCGCCCGGCTTGGTACTGCGTGACGTACTCGCCCCGGAAACAAGGGTCGTCAATTTTCTCCCGCAACGCCGAGACCCAACCCCGTCCAACGGATTCGGCCACCACCGTGCCCACCCAGTCGGCGTCGAAGCGATAGACTACCACCCGGTCACAGCGTAACACCTGCCGCGCTTCCCGCACCACCAAGTCCATCAGCGCTTGGGGGTCGTGGGTCTGGCGCAGGTGCTGGATCAACTCCCGCAACCGGTTGGCCTGTTCCCGTTCCGCCTGCTGCTGCTCGGTCAGCTGCTCCAACTGGGCCGCCAGCGCATTCAACTCCTGGCCAACACCCGCCCATTCATCCGGGAGAGACACCCGCGCCTGCCAATCCCCCCGCCGGAGTCGCTGCACCATCTGCAACAGCAGCCACGCTGGTTGGGTCAACCCTTGCCCGAGTAAGGCCGCCGCCGCCAAACCCAGCACCAAGCCCACGGTTGCTGCTGCACCGCCAGCCCAGGTTTTCTGCTCCACTTGGGGCGTTGATGTGGATGGTAAAAGCGCGTTGTAGGTGGCTACACCAGCGACCGCACCCGCCAATCCGGTCAAAGCCGCCAAGGTCACCACTCGCTGCGCCCACACCCGTGCCGGTTTGCTAGGAGTAGGCATCGGGACAACGGTTGGCGCTAGTGGAACGCCGTTGGTGGGTTCAGGCGTAGCAACGTCGGTCGGAGTAGGGCGGGGGGATGTACGGGTCATCGGTAATCCTCGAACAGGCAGCCAATAATCTTTTCCATCATGCCCTGGCGTCCCCCTCGCCGCCTAACCGTTGTAAAGTTTTGTTGCGAAAAGGGAACCCTAGCTTAGGGGCGCCATGACCACATCGTGGCTATCAATCAGGGCTTGCAACTCCTCGGCGTCCACGGTTTCTTTTTCCACCAGCATTTGCGCCAGTTTGTCGAGTAAGGCCCGGTTGTGGGTGAGCACGTACTTGGCTTTTTGGTAGGCCCGGTCCACCAGCGCCCGCACCTCCTCGTCAATCAGGGCCGCCGTTTCCTCGGAAAAGTCCCGCTCCATGGCGATTTCCCGGCCTAGAAACATGCCGCCCTGGCTGCGCCCCAAGGACACTTGCCCTACCCGGTCGCTCATACCAAAGCGCATCACCATCTGGCGGGCCACCCGCGCCACCTGTTGCAGGTCATTGGCCGCCCCGGTGGTCACTTCGTCCGGACCGAACACAATTTCCTCCGCCACCCGGCCCCCTAGCGCTACGGCCATTTGGTTTTCCAGGTAGCTGCGGCTGTAGAGACCCGAATCCATCCGGTCTTCGTTGGGGGTGAACCAGGTCAGGCCGCCCGCCCGTCCCCGGGGAATAATGCTGATTTTTTGCACCGGGTCATAATCGGGCATCAGCGCCCCCACCAGCGCATGGCCGGCTTCGTGGTAGGCCACCAGGGTCTTGCGTCGCTCGCTCATCACCCGGTCTTTTTTCTCCGGCCCTGCCAAAATCCGGTCAATCGCATCGTTAATTTCATCCATGGAGATTTCGGTCAGGTTGCGCCGGGCCGCCAAGATCGCTGCTTCGTTGAGCAGGTTGGCCAAATCAGCGCCGGTAAATCCCGGTGTGCGACGAGCAATTTTTTCCAAATCCACATCGGGGGCCAGCACCTTGCCGCGCGCGTGAACTTGCAAAATCTCCAGGCGTCCCTTGTAGTCGGGCCGGTCCACCACCACTTGCCGGTCAAACCGCCCAGGCCGCAGCAACGCCGCATCCAACACATCGGGCCGGTTGGTCGCCGCAATGACAATAATGCCACTGTTGCCTTCAAACCCGTCCATTTCCGTTAGCAACTGGTTCAGGGTTTGCTCCCGTTCGTCGTTGCCGCCGCCAAGACCGGCCCCCCGCTGGCGTCCCACCGCGTCAATTTCATCAATAAACACAATGCAGGGGGCATGTTGCTTGGCTTGCTCAAACAAGTCCCGCACCCGCGACGCGCCGACCCCTACAAACATCTCCACGAATTCCGAGCCGGAAATACTGAAGAAGGGCACCCCCGCTTCCCCAGCCACGGCTCGCGCTAGCAAGGTTTTACCTGTTCCTGGCGGCCCAACGAGCAACACGCCCTTGGGAATCTTGGCCCCCACCGCCGTAAACCGCTCGGCATTCTTCAAAAAGTCCACCACTTCCGCCAATTCCAGCTTGGCTTGGTCAATCCCGGCCACATCGGCAAAGGTCACTTGGGTTTGGGGTTCCATGTGCACCCGCGCCCGCGACTTGCCAAAATTCATCGCCTGGGAGCCGGGACCTGCTTGCGCCCGCCGCAGCAGGAAAAACAACCCTAGCAACAACAACACCGGCAAGAACAAGCTGCTCAGCGCCCGGAACCAAAAGCCCTCCTCGCGCCGGGGCACCACTGAAATATCCACATTCTTGTCCGTCAGGATGTTGATCAAATCCGGGTCGTTGGGCAAATTCACCATCACCCGCGTCCCGTCCTGGCGCACCACTTCCGCCTGCGTCCGATCGGATGTAATGCTCACCTTGGCCACCTGGCCCGCCTGCACCGCGTCAATGAATTGGCTGTAGCGCCACACTTCCACCTGCGGGCGACGGTCTAAAAAGGCAGTCCCCAGCGCCACCACCACAATCGCCAACAGCACGTAAAGCCCTACGTTGCGCCACCGCTTGTTCACCGGACCTACTCCTTCCAGCAGAATCGTTTTCCCTATATGTTAACGCACCCGTTTGTATTATGAACAATTGTTACAACTTCCTGAGAACGGTTCAAAAGCAGAATTGTCGGTGCATTTGGCGGGCTTCGGCGCTCCCTAGTTGACTGGCGGTTTGCCAATCCTGACAAGCTCCCCGCGCATCTCCCAGACCAGCTCGGGCGGCCCCGCGCATGAAGTAGTTGTCGGGATTCGCGGGGTTCAACTGCATCGCCCGCTCGGCATCAGCCATTGCGCCGCTGTAGTCCTGGATTAATAAACGGGCCGTACTGCGGGCGGTAAACGCGAGCGCGCTGGTGTTGTCCAAAAGAACCGCCTGCTGTGCATCCTCGAGCGCCCCCCTTGACATCCTGCAACGCGGCTCGGGCCAGCGAACGGATCGCATAGCTGGACGACTCCCTAGGGTTCAAAGCCAGCGCGCGGTTGACATCGTCCAAAACCCGGCGGGGCTGGTTCAGGTACACGTAGGCTGTCGCCCGCATTAACCACGCATCCGCCGAGTTCGGGTTCAATTCCACCGCCCGTGTTGCATCAGCCAAAGCGCCGGCATAATCGTTCATTTGACTTTTCACCAGTCCCCGTACGATGTAAGCCCGGTCATAATTCGGTCGCAGGCGAATGGCTTGGTCGGCGTCGGCCATGGCTCCTGTAAAATCCCGCAGTCCCGCCTTGGCAAACGCCCGGTTCCCGTAAATGTCGGCATTGTTGGGGTCGAGTTTCAGGGCCTGGTTGTAATCGGCCAAGGCGCCAGCGTAGTCCTTCTGGTCCAGGGCTTTGATGATCCCCCGGCTCATGTAGGCCAACGCCGAATTCGGTTCCAGCTTGATCAACTGGTTCAAATCCGCCAGTGCCCCTTCCATATCGCCAGCATTGGCCTTGCGTTCCGCAGAAATGTAAAGCTCTTGCGCTGTGGTGGCTGTGGTTTGGATGCGAATCGGTTGTTTATTCACCCAGGCGACATAGGTGCGAATCGGTACCGCCAGATTAAACCCGGATTTGAGCGCCACCATCCCCTGTTGCGTGGACTGATAGCGGCCTTCGGCGCGCCCATGAATCCCGACCACCTCGCCTTGTTCGTTCAGCACCGGACCCCCGCTCATCCCTGGCAGCGTGTTGTTGGTGTAGGTGAGCGAGTAACCGTCTTTCAAAAGGTTTTCAGACGTGGCCGTGACATCGCCGCTGGTGAACTGCAAGACCGGTTTCGTGATGGCCTGGCCCGGTAAGGGAAAACCCGCGACATGCACCGTCATCCCCCGTTTGATGGCCAGGTCATTGCCCAATTTCGCTTGGGGATAATTGACCGAACTGCGAAACTGCACCACCGCTAAATCCACGTTGGGCAGGGGTTGGATGGCTTGCCGATTCAGGGGATACACCTTGCCGTCGTGGGTAGTAATATCGGCTTCTTCCCCTGGTTGAATGCTCTCAATCACGTGTTTGGCCGTGAGAACGGTATAGACATCTCCATTGCGTCCCACAATTGTCCCCGACCCGTGCCCCGCTGGTGTTTGAATCAAAACGGTGATTTTTTCCGCGACATCCGCAATTTGACTTTTACTCAAGCGGGCTTGGGCAACAAGCGGCGTAGGTGCTGCTCGTCCTGACATGAACCCAGCGCTCCCCAGCATCCACAGCGCCAGGCCAATCGCCGCCGCTTTGTGCATGGATTTCACCCAAATTTGAGCAGTAACGCCTCCCGCTGTTGCCATGCTAATTCTAACAGGGCTTTGGGACGCAGTTGCCCCCGCACCAACCGCCACAACCGTTCCACTTCCGCCAGGTGCAGCCGGTCATCCTCTGTCAAGGCCAAAATTAACTGGGTGCGCAAAAACTGGCCTTCCTCCGAAAACAAATAACTCAACGCCGGTCCCAGAACTGGTCGCAAATCCAAATCGCCCGCCTGTTGCGCCACCGATAGCAGACTTTCTAAGCGTTGCCACTGGAACCGGTTATCTTTGAATAGCACCTCCATCAGTCGCCGCCGGAACGCGGGCGTTTCACCCGTAAGCAACCGCTGCGCCACGTAGGGATAGGCCGCATCCACAATCCGGAAATCGGGATCCAAACTCATGGCGATTCCTTCTTGGGTAACCAGGGAACGAATGATCAGCGCAAAATGGGCTGGCACCCGAAACGGATAACGATACATCAAATCCGAAAATTCATCGGTGGCCTGTTTGAAGCGAAAATCCCGCAATTGACTCCCGACAGCGTGTTGCCAAACCGCTTCCAAGGCCGGCACGATGGGGGTAATGTCCGTATCGGGGGGCAAGAAACCTAACCGCACAAAATCCCTGGCCAATTCTGTGTAGTCCTTGTTGACCAAATGCACCAGGGCATCGGCCAATTGCTCTTTGGCTTCCTGGGTCAGCTGGTCCATCATGCCGAAGTCAATATAGGCCAACTTGCCGTCGGTGGTGAGAAACAAATTGCCTGGGTGGGGATCAGCGTGAAAAAAGCCAAATTCCAGCAACTGTTTCAACCCAGCCCGCACCCCAATTTGCACAAATTCGTGCATTTCAATCCCGACTTTTTTCACCACGTCGGCATCCGTGAGTTTATAGCCGTGAATCCACTCCAGCGTCAGCACCCGGTGATTGGTGTAAGCCCAGTAAATTTTGGGGACTTTCACCGTCGGGTCATCCCGGAAATTATCGGCAAATTTCTCCGCGTTGCAAGCCTCATGCAAATAATCAATTTCCTCAAACAATTTACGCCCGAACTCATCCACAATCGAGCGCAAGTCATCCTTCATGTGAATGGGCAACCAGGGCTGTAGGAAATGGGCCAATTCCCGCAGGATGTAGAGATCAAGGGTGAGAATGGGAATCAAACCCGGTCGCTGCACCTTGACCGCCACCTCTTCCCCCGTGCGCAAGCGGCCCCGATAGACCTGTCCCAAACTCGCTGCCGCCACTGGTTCTGGGGAGAGTTCCTCATAGATATCCGCTACAGGCCGCCCCAGTTCGCTCTCGATGATCTGGTAGGCCACCGCATTGGGAAACGACGGCAACTGGTCCTGGAGCAACGTCAATTCTTCCAGATAGTCCCGGCGCACCAAATCCGGTCGCGTGGATAAGGCTTGCCCCACTTTGATGAAGGTGGGACCCAGGCGAGTAATCAACTTCCGCAGTTGGGCCGCCCGCTGGGGCCGATTGGGTTCCTCCCGCCCAGTGATGTGGTCCCACACCAACGCCGCAACAAACTGCACCATCGCCCAACCGACTTGCAGCAGCCGTCCCCATACCCGCCAGAGCCGCCACCGGTAATACGCCGCAATGACCTCAGGGTCGTACCGCCGCAACTGTTCAATGCTGCTCTTACTCATGCCTGGATGAATCGCGCATCTTTAATCAATTTAATAAAGAATTGTTTTGATCCCCATTAAGAAATTCTATTGTTTCTTTACATTTGGCTCGCTTTCTTGCGGCGATTTAGACGATGGAGCCACCAGCCTGCCAGTACCGCCAGACTCCAGCAGGTCCAGCCCGCCAGGGGTTGCCAGAGCAGGAATCCCCCCACACCCAGGAGCGCCCCCAGCAGCAGTCCAACCCCGGCCAGCGTGCGTTGGATTTCCCAGCCCAAATCCTGCAAAGGTGGCAAACCCGTTGCCTGTTGTTGCCGTCGCCATCCCGGTCCCCCAGGCCGAACCCGTCGGTAAAAGGCGTTCAGGGTTTCCTCGCTTTCTGGGGGCGTGCAGTACATAACGGTCAGCCAGGCCAGCGCCGTGAGACCCGTTGTCACCATCAACCGCCAACCAAAGTCTGGGATTCGGATCACCGGCACCACCGTCGTTCCCAGCCCGATGAAGAAGCCCGCCACCATCGCCGTCCATTCCGCTGCCGCATTAATCCGCCACCAGAACCAGCGCAGGATCAGCACCAGACCTGGCCCCGTTCCTATGGCAATCACCAGACGAAACACGGTGGTGACCTCCTGGGCGTAAAAGGCCGCCAGTCCTGCCAGCGCCGTAATCAGCACCGAGGCAATGCGTCCCACCC
>JANWVM010000229.1 GCA_025056115.1 Gloeomargarita sp. SKYG116 | reverse complement strand
GCGCTTGAAACAACGCCACGAGCGAAACGCTCGCAAGAAGCATCGAACGGTGCGAATGCTTGCGCGCCAAAAACGCCCCGGGGACGCACAAAACCAGCACCCCAAGCGAGTGCAGGCTAATCATTCCCCCGATGAACGAATCCGAGTAGCCGAGCGAATGGAGGTAAAGGTTGTAGAGCAAATCGTTGATGGACGAGCCAACGTTGAACAAAAACGCGCCCGCAAGGTAACGCCGAACGTCGTCGTGAAACGAAAGAAAATTGGACAGGTATCGCTGAATCATTATGGTCAAAGTTTCGCGTCGAGACGCGACGCTTCGCAAAGATACGCGATTCGAGGGCAAAGCGTTTCACGCTATTGCAAAACGCTTGATTTGTGATAAATTGCTCATTCGTCTTTGGAACGCATTTCCAATGCCGTATGTCGAAGCCGATGATTGGCGTCAAAAACCCTGCGCTCGCGTCCGTTTGGGAACCCGTGTTGGAGCACATTGAGATGGCGAATCGAATCGTTTTGTCGACGCACGAGAA
>JANWVM010000228.1 GCA_025056115.1 Gloeomargarita sp. SKYG116 | reverse complement strand
GTACAACGGCTTGCCCTCCATTATCAGCGAGGTGAACTGGACACCGCCCAACCGCTTCCGCGCCGACTTCCCCTTCCTGTTCGCCACGTATGGGCTGCTGCAGGGCACGGACGGCGTATTCTTCTTTGCGCTGTCGGGTCCCTGGTGGCAGGGGGTGTTGAGCAAGTTCTCCATCCAGACGCCAGTGGTGGTGGGGCAGTTCCCTGCGACTGCTCTACTCTATCGGCAGGGACTGGTGCAGGAGTCGCCGCCAGTGGTCGTGGCAAACCTGAAGATGCAGGACCTGTTCGCGTTGAAGGGGGCGCCCCTGTCGCAGCCGATGAACCTGGATGAGCTGCGCGCGCAGGACATCCCAGAGGGACAGACGGCGCAGGTGTCGCAGCTGAACGCTATTGACCCGCTGGCACACCTGGTGGGCAGAGTGCAGATGAACTTCGTGGAGCGCGATACCCCGTCGCGGGTCGCCAACCTTTCGCGCTACATCGACCGCAACGGCGGTAAGGTGCGCAGCTTCACGGGCGAGCTGCTGTG
>JANWVM010000227.1 GCA_025056115.1 Gloeomargarita sp. SKYG116 | reverse complement strand
AGATGTTCCGATTTTTTCTTTCTTCGGAAGGAATGACATATACAGGCGTAGAAGGCACGGATTTAGCGTTGTTTATATGGACTATGAACTCCCCATACGTAGACTTTCTGGCTCTAAGAGACTTAGAAGCAGACATAAACATCTTTTTTCGAGCTGATTATATGTCAATCTTGCTCTTGCCTTTCGCACTCATTTTTTCTGCTTTTGATCTATCTGGACATGTGGGCTATACGTTTGTTTTATGCCTTTGGAATGCCATAAACGTTTATGCGGTTTATTACTTTTATTTCGCCTTCTTTCAAAGCGAGCAAATCTCTTCGCTCGCATCGTATTTCTCTTATTCTTTGTCTGGAGTTTCTGGTCTTCTCATTTTCTTGAATTGGATTTTCAACCTTGCTTCATCGAACAACTTTTCATTTCACATAGACATAGTGGATTGGGTTTGAGAAAACCATAAAATCAGCAACGAATTTGCCGATGGAAACGCCATTACCAATCTTACGAATATGAGCCGAGCTCATTACCTTGCTCC
>JANWVM010000226.1 GCA_025056115.1 Gloeomargarita sp. SKYG116 | reverse complement strand
TCCAGCTGGTGACAACGACAAGGAGCGGCATCACAAAGTATGGGTCGGGCAAGCCGAGGTTCATCCAGAGAAAGCGGTTGTCCAGCGGGATCAGGCGCTCGACGTTGGGCAGGAAGCTGTACAGGTTGGTGGACAGGGAGAGCAACTGCGCCGGCGAGGCGGCGATAGCAATGGTAATGGCCTGATACAGTCCGATCAGGATGGGCAGCTGGATAAGCAGGGGCAGACAGCCGCCGAAAGGGTTGATGCCTTCGCGCTGCCACAGCTTCATCTGCTCTTGAGCCAGTGCTTCGCGATTGTTGGCGTACTTTCTTTGAATCGCTTTCCACTCGTCGCTCTGCTGAAGCTGCTGCATCTTCTTCTGCGACACCTGTGATTGCCACGTCAGCGGAAACGTGATCAGGCGGATCAGCACCGTCAGCGCGATGATGGTCAGCGTCAGGTTGTTGCCCAACAGCTGATACAGCAGCAGCATCGCGTTGACGAGCGGCTGGATGATGAGCAACTCCCACATACGATACCTTATTGGCTA
>JANWVM010000225.1 GCA_025056115.1 Gloeomargarita sp. SKYG116 | reverse complement strand
ATTCCGATTCAGCGTTTTCCCTGACGCCCTACGAGGTTTCCCACCGCAGTTTTACCTTCAACGCGCCGTCAGAGGCCGGAACCATGAGCGAGCAAGGAAAGATGCGCAGCTCCATCAACGAGCTGGATCACGTGCTTCCTGAAGTGAATTTTCCGGCGGTGGAAACCCTGCGCGACCCCACCTGGGAAGCCTTTATCTACGTGCTGGGCAATCTCATGCGCACCAAACGCTACGGCGCCCAAGAATCACGCACGGGAACGATGACCAATCACCTGGTGGGCATTGCGCTGTGCGACGGAGAAGTTTTCAGCAATCTCCATTTCACGCAAGCCCTGTATGACGCGCTAAAAGCAAAGGGAGACCTGCAGGCGCCCATTGCGGAAATTTGTCAGGAGGCAACAAAAGTGGCGGAAACACTGCTGAAGCAAGAACCCGTGACCAAGCAACAGCTTATCTTTGGCGACGACCTGCAAAGTCTGCTGAATGATGTCACAGCCATCTACCAAAGTCCTGCGATGGTTCGGGATTTGCTGAC
>JANWVM010000224.1 GCA_025056115.1 Gloeomargarita sp. SKYG116 | reverse complement strand
GGCTTGAACTTGCCATCGGTGCGCGCCGAGTATCGTCGTCAAAGCAACGTCAATGAAGTGCCCGCCACATACAGCGACTCGATCCGACTCGGTCGCAATCAAATCGTTCTTGGCACGCGCGGCGCGTTGGGCGCGCAAATCGACAACGTAACTAACACGTTCAATTTTGACATTCAGCAGACCTTCGACCTTAAAAAATCGCGCACGTTGCAACTTGGTCTCTCGACCGTCTTCTCCAATCGGAGCGAAAACCGCGATTTGAGCGTCTTGAAAACTCCGTTTGACTCTACGGGCAGTCAGTATGTCTTGCTCGGCAACGTGTATTACTCGCCGTTTGAGATTCAATCCATCTCGTCGCAACAGTTCTCGAGCCGATCGATTACGCTCAGCGGCACGATGACCTTCGCAAACTCGCTCCGCATCAACGCGGGCGTTTCAAACCAACAAAGCGAGTTCTCTACGGGCGTGGTTCTCGACACGAATCGCTCTGCGCCCGTTCCGCGCATAACGCGACGCGAACGCTTGGTCGCGCAAAA
>JANWVM010000223.1 GCA_025056115.1 Gloeomargarita sp. SKYG116 | reverse complement strand
CTATAATTTCGTCCTCTTCCAAAAATGAAGTTGCCAAGATCCTAAAATCCACCTCCGCCTTACCCGCTCTTATAAGAACCCACTCAAGAACCATTCTATTGTTGAGGATTTGTATACTCTTACGAGGATACCTTCTAGAACCGTTCCTTGCCTGTATCACCAGCCCTATCAACACACTACCTCCTTAAGTATTCTAATTACTTGATGGTGCTCCTCTTCCCTCAGCCCCGGATATATAGGCAGGCTCAGCAGCCTCGAGTAAAAATCCTCCGCCGCAGGGCAAAGACCTTTTTTGTAGCCCATGGCTTGCATAAAGGGGTGCCAGTATACGGGTATGTAGTGAACCTGCACTCCGATGCCAGCCTGACGCAATTTTCTGTATGCTTCTTTTCTTCTCTCTGCCTGAGTGAGCCTAACCGGGTAGAGGTGGTACGAGTGGTATGCATAGGGTCTTTCTAGTGGCAGGCCTAGGTTGCTGAGGCTACTTAGCCTCTCTTGGTAACGTTGCAATTGGTAGCGAAAGAGCGTGGCTTGGC
>JANWVM010000222.1 GCA_025056115.1 Gloeomargarita sp. SKYG116 | reverse complement strand
CTTGATGGGGCGCCGATGAAAGAATCAAACGCGGGGTGGGCGGTTACGAACCAAAAATATCGCTTCCCTCTCTCTAACTTCTTAAACACTTTCGTGCCCGTTGTCCCTGGAAATGTCGTTCGAATGGAGCTGAAATTAATTCTGATGGAATCATCGGCGGAGAAGGATTGCTTCGTCGCTATGGCGACGCAGTTTTCTTCTCGGAAGTTCAAGTCGTCGACATAGACTTTGAGACAGCATGCGCCCTGCATTTCGGTGTTGCCAGTCCAACGAAACGTCAGCGCGCTATCGCTTGGCATTTGAATGTTGCCTCTTGGCGAATCGGCGATGAACTCTCGGCGGAGTTCGTATTGCTGAACGTCTGCCGAAAAATCGCTCGCCGCGCCCAACTTTGAATACGCGACGAGGCGGTAGTAATACATCGCGCCGTTTCGCACGTTCTCGTCAATGAAGACGGTATCAGGAAGGTTTTGCGCCGCCTGAGAGCCTATAGGCAATTTTTGACGCAGTGAGAAATTGACAGGCACGCCATCTCGC
>JANWVM010000221.1 GCA_025056115.1 Gloeomargarita sp. SKYG116 | reverse complement strand
ACGTCCCCACCGGATGACATAACGGCGGGCGATTGGGTGCCCCCGCCGGTGGCAAGGGGGCGGCTATGAGGACTACTATCGCCGCCGCAACTGCCCCCAGTTGGGTGAGGTTTTGGTGCAGTCGTGAAGATTGCCCCAAGCGTTCAAAGTGTGCTAGGGGGGCAGTCGAGTATGACCCCCAGCAACACGTTAAATTCCGGTCGTCTGTGGTGGGTTTTGATTGTCTGTCGTTTGTGGAGGTGGCAAATGAACCGCCCTGCTCTGAAGTTTTGCGTTAGCGACTACCAACCCAAACCTCGGCCAAGGGCGGGGCGGTGGGGTGTCTATCTGCCCCCAAAGTACAAAAACTGGAAATTGGCAACGGTTAGCGAGCTAGAAGAACAGATGTTCCGACTAGGTAGGCATCGGTTCCCGATTGAGCAGGCCACCATCCGAATTGAGCTACACGGTCAATGCCGGGGCGATCCTGACAACTTAGCTGGTGCCATCCTGGATGCACTGGTGGCCGCTGGGGTGCTAGCCGATGACCGCCTACGGA
>JANWVM010000220.1 GCA_025056115.1 Gloeomargarita sp. SKYG116 | reverse complement strand
GACGGGCAGCCACGCCGCGATGACCGCGGCGTCGGGCGCGTGGGGCAGCGCCGCGAGCGCTTGCGCAGGCGGGATGCTCGCCCGCGCCAGGATGCGCCGCGCCAGTTCCGCGAGCGGCAGGTCGCTGTCGGTGAGGAGGCGCGCGAGGGCGACGGTCATGCGCGCATCGGGCGCGACGGCGCGGGCGAGCGCGATCTGGTCGGCGGCGTCCAGCGCGCCCCATCCGGCGCGCAGCGCGGCGTGCAGCGCGGGCTGGTCTGGCGCGGGCGCGAGCGCCAGGCGGATGATCGGGGCGAGGGGGGCGCGGCGCGCGCGGGCGATGGCGTTGATCGTTTCCCATGCGACGTCTGGAAGGGCGGCGCGCGCCAGCGCGAGGGCGTGCGCGTCGGCGAGCGCGCCGTCGCGGGGGAGCAGCACGGTGAGCGCATGGCGCGCCGTCTCGGCATCGTGGGCGGCGGCGTCCAGCAGCGCCTGGCGCGCCGCCGCGTCGAGCCGCGTCCAGTGCGGCGCCGCGTCCGTGATCAGCTCGGCGCTCGCCG
>JANWVM010000021.1 GCA_025056115.1 Gloeomargarita sp. SKYG116 | reverse complement strand
CAACGTCAGGGCAGGTGCGGTTCAAAGGAAAAGACTAGAGCCGCTATCCAGAATTTGCTATTGCCCGCATGGGGGTAGGTCGCAAGTTCCAAACGCCCCGTGTGTATCTCAAACTGTCGGTGCGGGAGAATTTGGAACTGGCCAGCAACCGTCGTAAGAATTTGTGGCACACGCTGTGGGGGCGTCCCAAACCTTCCGAACAGCGGTCGGTTCAGGACCTGTTGGCCTTCATTGGCCTAGCAAAAAAACAACACTGGCCGGCGGGTTTACTGTCCCACGGCGAAAAGCAGTGGCTGGAAATCGGTATGTTGGTTGCCCAATCACCAGATTTGTTGTTGGTGGATGAACCGGTAGCCGGTCTCACCGATGAAGAAACAGAAAAAACAGGCAATTTGCTGCTGTCTTTGGCGGGGGAACATTCGATTATTGTCATCGAACATGACATGGAATTTGTCCGGCAAATTGCTCAGAAAGTAACGGTCTTGCATCAAGGGACAGTCCTCTGCGAAGGAACGATTGCGGAGATTCAGTCCGACCCCCGCGTGATTGCTGTCTATTTGGGTAGCCAGGAGCAGGCAGATGTTGCATGTCAGTAACTTGGATGTTTTTTACGGCGAAAGCCACATTCTCCGGCAGGTGGACCTGAAGGTAAATCCGGGGGAAATTGTCTGTTTGATTGGCCGGAATGGGGTGGGGAAAACCACGCTCCTCAAAACCATCATGGGTTTACTGACGCCTCGCCAGGGGGACATTCGCTGGCAAAATCAGTCCCTTTTGCCCTTGCCTCCCTACGCGCGGGCGAAACTGGGGATTGGATACGTGCCCCAGGGCCGGGAAATTCTGCCGCGCTTGACGGTACGGGAAAATCTGCTGCTGGGGCTGGCGGCCCATCCGGAACCATCGGCTGCACAGCAAGAGAGGGCTTTGACCGAAGCCTTCACCCTGTTTCCCGCGCTAGAAACCATGCAGCATCGCCTGGGGGGAAACTTAAGCGGCGGGCAACAACAACAGTTGGCCATTGCCAGGGCGCTGGTCAGTCATCCCCGTCTCCTGCTGCTGGATGAACCGACGGAAGGAATTCAACCCTCGATTGTGCTGGAAATCGAAGCGGCAGTCCGGCAAATTGTCAGCACCCGCGGCATTGGCGTTTTGCTGGTGGAACAGCATTTGCATTTTGTGAAGCAGGCGGATTTCTACTACGCCATGCAGAAAGGGGGGATTGTGGCGGCGGGACCCACGAGTGAATTAACGGCTGAAATTATCCAACGCTATCTGTCGGTGTAGAAGTTAAGAGATTGCCAAAAAAGCCAGGGTTGGGTTGGCCGGATTGCTAAGGTGAGAGAGGAAAGTGCTCGGCAAAAATGGATGATAGAAATTCCCGCAGGTTATGTGAATCTCATGGGGCGGGTGCATGGCTCCGAAGTGAACGGGCCAGGGCGACGCGCGGTAGTTTGGGTGCAGGGGTGTTACCGCGCTTGTCCGGGCTGTTTTAACCCCCAATCCTGGGCCTGGGAAATTCGCGAGCTGGTGCCGGTGCCAGAACTGGTGGACTGGATTTTGGCCGACCCCGACGATGAAGGGGTGACCTTTTCCGGTGGCGAGCCGTTTCTCCAGGCAGTGGCCTTGGCTCAGGTCGCTCGGGCTGTGAAAGCCGCCGGTCGCAATGTCATGTCCTTTAGCGGTTACACCCTCGCCGAGTTGCAAAGCCCCCAAGCCCCACCGGGCGCTGCTGATTTACTTTCCCAGCTCGATATCTTGGTAGATGGTCCCTACGTGGCGTCCCTGGCGGTCAACGACCCCCATTCCCTAGTGTCGTCACGGAACCAGCGGGTGCATGTGTTCAACCCAGCGCTCCAAAACCGGCTGGACTGGGCCAGTAACCAGGCGGAAGTGCATGTTTTGAAAGACGGCACTCGCATCTTTACCGGTTTTCTAGGCCAATTCGTTGCCGACTGACAGGGGATGCCATGAGCACGTTTCAGCAGGAAATGGAGCGGATTAAACGGGGGACGGGACAACTGTCCCAAGCGGTACCCGAAACCATGAAGGCGTTTTATGCCCTGAGCAAGTCAGCTTCCGCCCCTGGCGCCCTAGACACCAAAACCAAGGAACTGATGGCCCTAGCCATTGGCGTGGTGCTGCGGTGCGACGGCTGTATCGGGTTTCACACACGGGCAGCGTTACAGGCGGGCGCGACGGCTCAAGAGATCATGGAAACCTTGAGTGTTGCGGTGATGATGGGCGGCGGCCCGGCTCTGATGTATGCGACCCACGCCCTTGACGCCCTCGCCGAATTGCAAAATCCTAGTGCCTAGGGCAAACCAGACACCGACCAACGCCGTAATAAAACTAGACGAATATATACATTCATTTACATCTTTACATCAGTGGCGTTGGAGGTTGTGTTTATGTGGAAGTCATGGACGGTGTTGGCTGTTGCTCTCGGGTTGAGTATGTGGCAGGCTGGACCGGTTATGGCCGGCAGTACTTGTGGTGCGCGAGGGCAGGCATCAGTTGTGGCGACGGGCAATCCCGGCCAACAAGCGGCGACTCAAGGGACAATTGTGCAAGTGGCGCAGCAGGCGGGTCAGTTCAAGACTTTGGTGCAGGCGGTGCAGGCAGCAGGATTGGTGGATGTGTTATCCGGTCCTGGGCCGTTTACTGTATTTGCACCGACGGATGAAGCCTTCGCCGCGTTGCCCAAGGGGACGTTGGAGAGCCTGCTTAAACCGGAAAACCGGGACAGGCTACGGGCAATTTTGACCTATCACGTGGTGCCGGGGCGGGTTACGTCTAAAGACCTGAAGGCGGGGCCGCTCAAGACCGTACAGGGGCAATTGCTTACGGTGAATCTCATGGGGCAGCCCCAGGTGGATAACGCCCGCATTATTCGAACCGACATTCCCGCCAGTAACGGGGTGATCCATGTGATTGACCGGGTGGTGTTGCCGAAGTAAAGGGGGAGTAACCATCCAGAAACAGGTGGGCTGGCCAGGAGAACCGTTTCAGCGTTCTCTTGCTCCAGCTCGTCTCTATCCAAGCAGGGCAATTCCTTGGGGGTTGGCTGACTGTGACTGCGGCTTGTTGCTCTGGGGAAAGTCAAAGACAGGGCTGTGTTTGGGAATCCAGGAGATAACCAGATAAATGGCTTAGTCGTGAAAAGTGCCTCTACCCCTGCTATCCCTAGCTACAGTTGCCCAATATCCTCGTACCATAAATCTGGGTGACGCTGGATAAATTCCTGCATCAGATTCCGGCATTCCGCCAAGTCTAAATCAATCACTTCTACTCCGTGTTGTTCCATGAGTTCTCGCGCGCCCTGAAAGGTTCGTGATTCCCCTACAATCACCCGCCGAATCCCAAATTGCACCACCGCGCCGGCGCATAAATAACAGGGCATCAACGTCGAATACAGGGTGGTATCGCGATAGGAACCAATCCGTCCCGCCCGCCGTAAACAATCAATTTCTGCGTGGGTAATAGGGTCATTCTCTTGCACCCGCCGGTTGCGTCCTGCGCCCACAATTTGCCCTGCTTTCACCAGTACGGAACCAATCGGAATACCGCCTTCAGCGAGTCCCTGGCGCGCCTGGGCAATTGCCGCTTGCATGAACTCATCCATCGCTTACCTGCCCTCACCGAATGTCCTGCATTATACGGGTCTAGCGGGGATAACGCTGCATCAGTTGATGCACTTCGGCGGCGTGGTAGGAACTGCGGGTCAAGGGCGATGCCACCACTTGCAAAAAGCCCATAGCTTCGCCAATACGTCGCCATTCCGCAAACTCTTCTGGGGGAACGTAGCGGGCCACCGGCAAATGCTTGGGACTCGGTTGTAGGTATTGCCCCAGCGTGAGAATGTCACAATCCACCTGGCGTAAATCCTGCATCACTTGCACCACCTCTTCCCAGGTTTCCCCCAGTCCCACCATCAGCCCCGATTTGGTGTAGGTACGGGGATAGAGTTGCCGGGCCTTGCGCAAAAGCATCAGGCTGCGGTGGTAATCTCCTTGGGGTCGCACGCGCCGGTACAACCGCGGGACAGTCTCCGTGTTGTGGTTGAGCACCTCCGGTTGCGCCGCCAAGATAACCGCCAGGGCCTCCCAGTTGCCGCATAAATCGGGAATCAGGACTTCAATCGTGGTGCCAGGGCAAATTTCCCGCACCTTGTGAATGCAGTTGGCAAATTGTTGCGCCCCTCCATCCGGCAGGTCGTCCCGATTCACCGACGTGATCACCACGTGCCGGAGTCCCAACCGTCGCACCGCTTCCGCTAAACGAGCGGGTTCCTCTGGGTCTAAAGGCGGGGGTTTCTTCACAAACTCAATATCGCAGTAGGGACAGGCGCGGGTGCAGGCCGGCCCCATGATCAAAAACGTTGCTGTGCCCTGGCTAAAACACTCGCCGATATTGGGGCAGGACGCCTCCTCGCAAACGGTGTTCAGCCGTAAATCTCGAAGTAGATGCTTGACCTGACCAAAGACTGGCCCTTGTCCTAGGGGGGTGCGCAGCCAATCCGGTTTGCGGGTTCTCACGGGGGATTTTGTCATGAATCCCACTGTAGCAAAGGATAGACTAAGGTGTTAGGGCAACGCTTGGACAGCGCTATGACTTACTGGCTCATGAAATCCGAACCCCACGTCTACAGCATCGCCGATTTAGAACGAGATAAACGCACGATTTGGGATGGGGTTCGCAATTACCAAGCCCGCAACTTTTTACGGCAAATGCAAGTGGGGGAACGCGCCTTTTTTTATCACTCCAATGCGGACCCGCCAGGCATTGTGGGACTCATGGAAATCACCCAAGTGAATATTATTGACCCAACGCAGTTTGACCCCCAAAGCCCCTACTACGACCCCAAATCATCACCCGCAAATCCCCGCTGGTGGACGGTAGAAGTCGGCTATTTACAAACGTGTCCAACTCCCCTATCCCTGGAGCAATTGCGCCAATCCTACAACCCGCATCAATTCCTGGTTGTTCGTCCTGGCAATCGGTTATCGGTGCTACCGGTCCCGCCAGAAATCGCCCAGGATATTGCCGCTCAAACGGGATTGAGTTTGTAGTTCTCTTCATCTACAATTGCGGCGGGTGTTGGGGAAAATGCCCGTATGCCTCGCCTGGTCAAAACTTTATTGCTCGGACTAGCAGCCTTGTGTGTCACGTGTCTAGGGTTAACGCCTGTCCTCGCCCAGCAACATACAGTGACCGTGCAGCTACTTGCGATTAACGATTTTCACGGAAATTTAGAGCCAGGCAATTTGACACTCGCCTTACCAGATGGCCAACGCCTGCCGGCAGGGGGTGCGGAATTCTTGGCGACCCATCTCCAACAATGGCGGCAAGGACACCGGCACAGCCTATTTGTTTCCGCTGGCGATAATATCGGCGCAACTCCCTTGCTGTCGGCTCTATTTCACGACGAACCCACGATTGAAGCGTTGAATGCGATGGGGTTAGCCGTTAGTGCGGTGGGCAACCATGAATTCGACCGGGGCGTTGACGAACTCCTGCGCTTGCAAAAGGGGGGATGTCATCCCACAGATGGCTGTCGCGCTGGTGAAACGTTTAAGGGAGCGAAATTCCAATATCTGGCCGCGAATGTGATTGATGAAAAAACCAACCGCCCCATCTTACCCCCCTACCAAATCTACACGTTTTCCGGCGTAAAAGTGGCCTTTATCGGCATGACCTTGAAAGGGACGCCTCGAATTATCCCACCCCAAGCTGTGGCCGGATTACAATTTCTAGACGAAGCGGAAACCCTCAATGCATTAGTCCCCGTCTTAAAGAAACAGGGCGTCCGGGCCATCGTAGCATTGGTGCATGAAGGGGGATTCACCACCGGCGGTCCGAACGAGTGTCGCCATTTCACTGGCCCGATTGTGGACATCGTCCAACGCACCGACCGGGAAGTGGATGTGTTCATCACCGGGCATACCCACCGGGCCTACAACTGCGTGGTGGACGGTCGGCTGGTGACTAGCGCGGATGCCTTTGGCCGCATGGTGACGGAAATCAACCTAGTGCTCGACCGCCGGACAAAAGACGTGCGTTCGCTGCGAGCCAATAACCGCATCATTACCCACGATGTTCCCAAAGCCCCCGCCCTGACCCGTTTGATTGGGCAGTACAAAGTCTTTGCCGACCCGCTGGCGAATCGCGTCATCGGGCAAATTACCGCCGATATTCTGCGCCAACCCAGCCCCAGCGGCGAGATGCCCCTAGGAAATCTCATTGCTGACGCCCAGTTGGCCGCCACCCAAGCGCCAGAAACCGGGGGAGCAGTAATTGCCTTCATGAATCCAGGGGGAATTCGCGCGGATTTGACCTACGGCGACGGGGGCCATGTGACCTACGGCCAGGCATTTACCGTGCAACCCTTCGGGAACCATCTCGTGACCATGACCTTAACGGGGGCGCAGATCAAGGCGTTGCTAGAACAACAATTTGACAATCCCGCGCCGGGCCAAAACCGGATTTTGCAGGTGTCTCAGGGGTTTCGCTATCGCTGGCGACCAGATAGGCCCCCAGGGCAACGGGTCGTAGACATAACGCTCAACGGCCAACCCCTGATTCCCACCCAAACCTACCGGGTGACGGTCAATAGTTTTCTAGCCGATGGCGGCGATGGGTTTACGGTGCTGCAGGAAGGAAAGAACCGGCTCGTTGGCCCTACCGATATAGCCGCTTTGGAAGCCTACTTCCGCAACCGTTCACCGATTAGCCCCCCACCCTTGGGACGCATCCAAAACTAGCTATTTTTGTCCTCTCCCGCTTCTAGAGCACTCGCTTCCCGCTTGAATTCCTCTTCAAATTCGCGGGCCGCCTGTTGGAAGCTTTTGACCGTCTTGCCGAGACTGCGACCGATCTCTGGCAACTTGCGGGGTCCAAAAATCAGGAGTGCAACAATTGCAATCACCCCTAGCTCCGGCAGCCCCATCCCAAAAATGTTCATGGTTTGTCCTCCCAAAGGGGGCTAGCCTGCTTACCAACCCCCATAAACGTTTAACCGCCCCAATCCACCTTGAAGCTGTCCAGAATCAAAGACGAGTTATAAATCTGCAGGATGATCAATAAAAAGACGAAAAATAAACCCATAAAGACCGCCATCAAGGGTGTGGTTCCCCAACCCGGCGCAACTTTGCCGTACTCCGAATTGAGCGGGCGCAACAAATCACCCAACCAAGTCCGCATCGCCATAGGCTTTACCTGTCCATCGTTAATCTCCTGTAACATTATAGGAGCAGGCTCACCAGCGTGGAGAGCGACCAATGGAATCTGCAACAGTTTTTATCATTTCCCTGGCGGCGCTGGTCATTGGCATCACCGGCTACGCCATTTACGTCGCGTTTGGCCCGCCCTCCCAAGCGCTCGACGATCCCTTTGAAGACCACGAAGATTGACCCCGCGCTCCCTAGAATGGAAGTAGCCTGGTAGGTAAGGCGGGCATGGGACGTACAGGCATCGGCATTGTCACGGCGCAGCGGCGGCAAGAGCGACCCGTTGGTCAGATTCATGTCTATGATGGCCTTGGCAAGGGCAAATCCCAGGCGGCATTGGGGGTCGTGCTGCGTTCGATTGGGCTGGGGATTAACACAGGCAAGCAAAACCGGGTGCTTCTGCTGCGGTTTCTCAAGGGGCCGGGGCGGGTCTATGATGAAGATGGCGCCATCGAAGCCCTAGAACAGGCCTTTCCCCACTTGATTGACCAGGTGCGCACGGGGCGGGCTGAGTATTTTGGGCCAGATGAAATCACTGCTTTTGACCGGATGGAAGCTGAACGGGGCTGGCATATCGCCAAGGGCGCGATTCTTTCGGAACTCTACTCGGTGATTGTGCTGGATGAAATCAATCCCGTGCTGGACTTGGGATTGCTCCCCCTTGACGAAGTGGTGGAAACCCTGGCCAAAAAACCGGAATCGCTGGAGATTATTGCGACGGGCCGGGCAGCACCGCGCGAGCTACTGGAAATTGCCGACCTGCATTCCGAAATGCGTCCCCACCATCACCCCACCGCCGAAAAGTACGGCATTACGGGCATCGAAATCTACACCGGCGCGGGCAAAGGCAAATCTACCAGCGCGCTGGGCAAGGCGTTGCAGGCGATTGGGCGGGGGATTCGCTTAGACTTGTCCCACCGGGTGCTCATCCTGCAATGGCTCAAGGGGGGCACGGGCTACACCGAAGACGCAGCGATTCAAGCCCTGCAACACAGTTATCCCAATCTGGTGGACCACCAGCGCTGTGGCCGTGATGCGATTGTCTGGTGGAACGACCGGCAGGAACTAGACTACGTGGAAGCGGAACGGGGCTGGGAAATTGCCCAGGCGGCGATTCTCTCGGGGCTATACAAAACCATTATTTTGGATGAACTCAATCCCACAGTGGATTTAGAACTCTTGCCCCAGGAGCCTATCATCCAGACGCTGTTGCGCAAGCCCCAGCATACAGAAGTGATCATTACCGGCCGGTGCCGGCAACTCCCCCGCTACTTTGACCTGGCCAGTGTGCATTCCGAGATGGTCAACCACAAGCACTACGCCGAGCGGGGGGTGGACCTCAAGCGGGGGGTGGACTACTAGCGATACAGATCACATCGTTACTGCGCTTTTTCGCCCACAATAGGAGAGTGGAGTTCTGGGCGTTCATCCGGGAGTTTTTTATGAAGTTCCTCAATCTGATCGTGGCAGCGGCGGTGAGCGGGCTGGTGGCGTTACCGGTGCGGGCGGAAGATGCGGCGCAAGTGCGGCAATTGTTGCACACCAAGACGTGTACCAATTGTGACCTGCGGGGGGCTGACCTGCGGGGCGCGCGTTTGAGTAATGCCAACTTGCAGGGGTCGGATTTGACGCGGGCGAATCTGCGGGGTGCGGATTTGGTGGGCGCTGACCTAAGCAATACGGACTTGCGGGGTGCGGATTTGCGGGGTGCCAATCTGAGCTATGCCAAGCTGGACGGGGCTGACTTGCGGGGCGCGAATTTAGACGGAGCCAACCTGCGCGGGACGGAACTAGAAGGTCGGCGGCGCGGCGAATTCGGCGGCTATCCTACGCTACGTCAGATGGCGGTGCCGGTGCCCCGGCGTTAGGGGATTCCGCCCAGCGTCTGGCTAGATTCACAAAATCAGCGGGCACCATGATGATGGTCGTGGTGTTGTTCTCTGCGCCGATTTCCGTGAGCATTTGCAGGCGACGGAGTTCCAAAGCTGCGGGGTTTTGGGCGATTTCGCGGGCAGCGCTGGCTAACTGAAGCGACGCTTCCTGTTCGGCAGTGGCTTTGATGAGTCGCGCGCGTTTTTCCCGGACGGCTTCGGCCTCCTTGGCCATGGCCCGCTGCATCGAAGGGGGAATTTCCACATCCCGCATTTCCACCCGTTCAATGTCAATGCCCCAGGGTTCCGTGATCTCGTCCACAATTTCGCGGATGCGCCAGTTCACCTTGTCGCGGTTTTTGAGGACGTCATCCAGTAGGTTTTGTCCGACCACGTTGCGCAGGGTGGTTTGGGCTGCTAGGTACACCGCCTGATGGTAGTCTTCCACTCGGTTGATGGCTTTTGCAGGGTCAATAATTCGGTAGTAAAGGACAGCGTTGACCCGAATCGTAACACTGTCAGCGGTGACCGTCTCCTGGGGTTGCACGTCCACGGTTTTGGTGCGCATATCCACCTGGATTTTTTGCTCCACCAACGGGATCGTCCAGTACAGCCCCGGCCCGCGGATACTGTGCAGGCGTCCCAAGCGAAAAATCACCCCCCGCTGGTACTCACGGTCGAGTTTGAAACCGGATAAAACGATGGCCAGCAGGACCAGAAGCGCAGTCGCGCCCCACGGCATACCCTTGTCCCCCATGTGAACCCTGTAGCTCTAGTCTAAGCCAGGAATTGCTATACTACAGGCTGGTTTGGCGGCCACCAACCCATGCAAATTGCCACCTGGAATGTGAATTCGATTCGCACCCGCCTTGGGCATATCCAGACGTGGTTGCAGAAACACCCAGTGGAGATTTTGTGTTTACAGGAGACCAAGGTCACCGATGACCAATTCCCGACCGAGGCGTTTCCCGGTTATCACTGTGTGGTGGCGGGGCAAAAGTCCTACAACGGAGTTGCCATTTTAACCCGTATTCCTCCCACGCATGTTTCTGTGGGTTTTGCACCGTTATTGGGCCAGGAATGGACCGGCTATTTAGATGAACAAAAACGGTTAATTCATGTGCAAATACAGGGCCTGGAGATTGTCAATGTCTACGTGCCCAATGGCCAGAGCGTGGGAAGCGACAAATACGATTACAAATTGCGGTGGCTGGCGGCGTTGCACCAATATCTCCAACGGTTGTTGCAGCAAACGTCCCAGGTCTGTGTGTGCGGGGATTGGAATGTGGCCCCGACAGATTTGGATATTTACGACCCCCAGGACAAGCAGGCGCACATCATGGCGTCGCCTTCGGAGCGGGCTGCGTTTCAACAAGTGCTGGCCTTGGATTTCCAAGACAGTTTCCGGTTGTTTTGCCACGAAGGGGGTCACTTTACCTGGTGGGACTACCGAGCAGGTGCGTTTCGCCGCAATCAGGGCTGGCGGATTGACCACATTCTCATTAGCCAACCCCTACGCAGTTGGGCCAAACACTGTTGGATTGACCGGGAACCCCGCGCGTGGCCACAACCGAGCGACCATGTGCCGGTCGTGTTAGAACTGGACTGGCCTCCTACACGATGAAGTGATACGGCTCGGTTTCGTTGGCCATGCGGCTGCGCACGTCGTAGTACAGGTCGGCCAGGGTCAATTGCGCCAGGGTTTGTTGACACCGCTCGCTAACCCGTCGCCATAGACTGCGCGTGACCCAGTCGGTTGGCTGGATAGCCGGTGGTTCCGGTGCGGTAAACGACTCTCCCACCGCCGCCAGAATCTGTTGTACGCGAATGGCTTCCGGCGGTTGTGCTAGCCGATAGCCCCCTTGCGCGCCCCGGTGCGCCACGACAAGTCCAGCACGTCGTAACGCCAGTAGCAATTTCTCCAGAAAGGGCGCGGGTATCCCTTGGCGCTGGGCAATGGTGCGCACCGACACCGGTTGCCGGGACGCATGCAGCGTCAAATCCAGCATAGCCTTGAGCGCGTACTGCCCCCGCATGGACAGCCGGAACATCGTTACACTAGGAAATACAGTTTTTTCACCATTTCCCATCATGACAGCCACCCTGACACCGCCGCGCATCCAAGACCAGTTGCAAGCGACCGTGCAACGCTACGCCCCCCGCGTGGATTATCTGGAAATTCGGCTAGAGCAAAGCGAATCCCTGCGGTTGGGGTTTCGGGGGCCACGGTTTGATGCGG
This sequence comes from Gloeomargarita sp. SKYG116, assembly GCA_025056115.1. Classification (GTDB taxonomy): domain Bacteria; phylum Cyanobacteriota; class Cyanobacteriia; order Gloeomargaritales; family Gloeomargaritaceae; genus Gloeomargarita. The sequence goes on along the minus strand of JANWVM010000021.1, from coordinate 27,734 downwards.
TGGACCGGGCGTTGTCACTGGCGGGGGGCATTCGGGCCTGCTACCGGGGCGGCTGGAGCTTTGTGACGTTTAATGGACTGGACGAACTGGCCGAGCGGGTCCAGGAAGCGGTCGAGCAGGCGCGGTTGATTGGTCACGAACAAACTCAGTTGGCCCCCGTCGAACCGGTGGTGGATTACGTCCAAGCAGACATTGCCTGCGACCCCCGTACGGTGCCTCTGGCGGAAAAACGGGCATTGCTCCAGCACTACAACGACCTGCTGTTGGCCTATGACCCCCGCATCCAGACCACCAGCGTCAGCTACCGGGAACGGTTTGGGGTGACCTACCTAGTGACGTCCACTGGCACCAACCTGGCTCAGGAACGCTTGGATGTGTCGGGGATGTTTGGCGTGGTGGCGCGGGGGGAAGGACTGGTGGTGCGCCAGGGCTATGAATCGGTGCATTCCCGCTCGGACTACAACGTGGTGGTGGGGATTGACCAGCAGGTGCTGGAAGCGGCGCAGCGGGCCATCCGGCAATTAGAGGCGCAACCGGTCAAGGGCGGGCAGTACACGGTCATTCTTGACCCCTATCTCTCGGGCGTCTTTATCCACGAGGCGTTTGGGCATTTATCCGAAGCCGATTTTGTGTACGAGAACCCCCGCCTGCAAGAGCTACTGCAACTGGGGCGACAGGTGGCGATTCCCGAATTGAATGTAGTGGACGATGCGACCATGCCAGGGTTGCCGGGTTCTCTGAAGTACGACGATGAGGGGGTGCCAGGGCAACGGAAGTATCTCATCAAGGACGGCGTGCTAACGCAACGGCTCCACTCTCGAGAAACGGCAGGCAAAATGGGCGAGCCACCCACCGGCAATGCGCGGGCGTTATCGGCGACCTATGCCCCCATCGTGCGCATGACCAATACCGGCATTGAACCGGGGCGCTATACCTTGGCCGAGATGATGCAGGACATTGACCTGGGGGTGTACTGTGTGCGCATGCTGGGGGGCCAGACGAATGGAGAACTATTTACCTTTGCCGCTGCTGAGGGCTTTATGATCCGCAACGGGCAACTGGCGGAACCGGTGAGCGATGTGACCCTGAGCGGCAATGTGTTTCAAACTCTGAAGGACATCGAAGCCATTGGCAACGACACCGTCTATCGCAATGGCGGCTGCGGCAAAGCTGGGCAATCTCCCCTGCCAGTGAGCGTCGGCGGCCCCCATGTGCGCATCAAAAATGTGGTGATTGGAGGGCGCTCGTGACCGCTGCGACGGTTGCCAAAGCCATTCACTACCCGAGTGGGGATGGCAAACCGGTGGCAGAAAGTTACGCCCATGTGTACGCCATCTTTGTCACGCTGGAAATCCTGCGCCAGTATCTCGCCGGGCAACAGGCAACCGTCTTGGCCAACCAGTTTCTTTACTATGCCCAGGCTTTTCCCAAGTTGCGGGTGGCTCCCGATGTCATGGTGATTTTTGGGGTGGCGCCTGGAGGCCGGGACAGTTACAAAATCTGGGAGGAAGGTCAAGTTCCAGCGGTGATTTTTGAGATGACATCGGCTCAAACCCGTCAAAAAGACCAGCAGCAAAAAAAGCAAATCTATGAAGCGATAGGCGTTCAGGAATACTGGTTATTTGACCCCAAAGGCGAATGGTTACATCCCCCCTTGCTTGGCTATCAGTTGGTGGGGAATCGTTACAGTGCGATTTCCGATAACACTAGCCAGGTTTTGCAACTGCGCCTAGTGCCGAACGGCCCCTTAATTGATTTCTACCGGCTGGATAATGGGGAAAAATTGCTCACCCCAGAAGAATTGGCCCAGGCCAGGGAACAGGAACGTCTCGAAAAAGAACGCGAACGGCTCGAGAAGGAACGGGAACGGCAACTGCGATTAGAACTCATCGAAAAACTGCGCGCCAGAGGAATCGACCCCGATGCCCTATGACCCGGAGCGCGTGATTAGTTACATCGAAACGCGGGAACCTGCTGCCGAAACCTACGCCCACCAATACGCCATGTTTGTGACCTGGGAGGTTTTGCGCCAGTATCTCGCTGATCAGCCGGCTTGTGTTTTGGCCAACCGGTTTCTCTACTACGCGCGGGGGCTTCCCCGATTGCGGGTGCTGCCGGATGTGATGGTGATTTTGGGGGTAACGCCGGGCGAGCGCGATAGTTACCAAACCTGGGAGGAAGGACGCGCACCAACCGTCATTTTTGAGATGACATCAGCCCAAACCCTGGCGGCGGACCAGGGAGATAAAAAAGACCTCTACGAAGCGATGGAAATCCCGGAGTATTGGTTGTTTGACCCGCGTGGGGAGTGCTTGAACCCGCCGCTGGTGGGCTATCAATTGATTGGCGATGATTACCACGTCATCCCGGACAACATCAGTCACGTGTTACAACTGCGCTTAGTGCCCAACGGCGCCTTGATTGATTTCTACCGACTGGATAGTGGGGAAAAATTGCTCACCCCGGCAGAACTGGCCCAGGAACGGCAAAGGCATTTGGCGTTACTTGAGAAGTTGCGCGCGCAGGGAATCACCCCCGATACGTTATAGGGATTGCAGGGGCGTGGTTTGGGAAATTCGCTTTTGACCAATACAAATCAGGGTTTTGTAGGGTTGCGCTCCCAGGTCCACTGCAATCTTGTCCGAAGTCGCTCCCATGACTGTTACATGGGGTCCCCTAAGAACCGGCGTCAACCCCAACCGGTGGTAAACAATCATGTCCTCTTGCATGCGAGTAATTACCCAGGAAATCTGATTCATCTGGGGCATAATGGTCTCTTCCGCAAACTTCAAAGCCCGCGCCTCTAACTCCTGCGGCTCACCCAGGTACCGGACCTTCGGCAACAAATCCGTCGTACCGTACACTCGGTCAAAGTCTTGGCCAGCCTGACATTGATGCAACAGCGTATTTTCGGGGTACAGGGGAATAGGAACTACATCGGACATGGCGACTGCACCGGCGCATTTTGCCCCTATCTTAACAAGCACTACCCTTGACCCTAAGTCGTAAAGAAACATGAAGCACCCCCCCCTGACAGACTTGACAGGACCGGTTATGATGAACTTGGTTTCACCATGCGCCCCCTGGAATTTGGCTTTGCTTAATTCCATTGCGGCAGTGGCTTTTTCTGAAATTTGGGTTTGGGTTATGACTATTTACGTCGGTAATTTGTCCTTCAAGGCCACTGAGCAGGACCTGAGGGAAGTTTTTTCTGAATACGGGCCGGTTAAACGGGTCACGTTACCGATGGACCGGGAAACCGGTCGGATGCGTGGGTTCGCCTTTGTCGAGATGATGGAAGATGACCACGAGGAAAAGGCGATTAACGCCTTAGACGGTGCCGAGTGGATGGGGCGGCAACTGCGGGTCAACAAAGCCCGGCCCCGTGAGGATAACCGGCGTTTCTAACCACGCAGGCGTTCTTGGACATCGCGGGGGAGGATAATGACTCGCCGACCGTTGGGGAGTTGTTCAATCCGTCCCCCAGCTTCTAGGATTTTACGAACGGCGATGGCCTGTGCCCGCTTGGTTGGGGCATATCCGAGAATCATCATCCAACCAATGACTTTAGCAATACGACTGTTTTTGTCTTCCCGTAGGAACTGGGCAAACTGAGTCGCGCGCTGAACCACAGCTTCACTTTCCGGCGTTCGCCAGCGGCTGGCCCATGCGGCTGCGGTTTGAAACGAACGAATGGCGGCCCGACCATCCCCGAGGAATAACATTTCATCAATGCCCCGGTACATCCAGGGGTAGTACGAATCGGGAACATCGGGTGTCAGGGACTGCATGGCGCGGCTGGCAATTTGAATGCTGCGTTCCGGTTCGCCGGCATAGAGTGACCCAGAAGTGGATAGGAACAAATAAGCCCGGATAAAGCGCGGGTCGTGATGCAAAATGACGTCAAAAAAATCAGGCACTAATCGATACGTCAAAGCGGCTCGCGCTGCCTCATCGCCGAAGTAAATATTGAACTGGATCAACCACCAATCAGCAATCAAATTATCAAACCCAAAGCTAGGCATCTGTCGCCACAAACGCAGTTGGGTTGCGGTTATCGCTTCTTGTTGTCGCCAGAGGGGGAGGTTATCCTGCTGTTGAGCGGTCAACCAGGCTTGGCGTTGCACCTGTAACCCCACCACACCGGCAAAGGTCGCGAGTCCCACCAAGATATTAACCAGGGTTTTGACCATCTTGAATCCCCCACGTTTGCCAAAACTGATGAATGACCTGTTGATGAACTTGTTTCCAGGGCAGTCCATGAGTTCGAGCGATACGGGCGCAGTCTTCGTACTCGGGTTGCACGTTGATCACGCGACCGTTTATTTCCGCCACCTTGACCGCCACTTCCCCCCACTCGGTTGCCACCTGTACAAACCGTCTAGGCAAAACCCGCCGCTCTTGCCACTGGCGCCGGACACCGAGCGTTGTGGTTTCTTCCAAAAGAATTGCCTCACAGCGGTCGGCCTGCTCCGGCGTACACAAGACGTTTAACAATACGCCCTGTCGTCCTTTTTTCATCATCGCGGTTTGACACCAGACATCCAGCGCGCCCTCTGCCAGGAGTCGTTCACAGGCGTAGGCCAGTCCTTGGGGCGACATATCGTCAATTTGGGTTGCCAGTACCACCACTGGTTCTGTGAGTACTCCTAACGGCGCTTGCCCTAGCCACAGCCGCAGTACGTTAGCCATGGGCAAATCCCGGCTGCCAGCGCCCCAGCCTACCCGTTCGAGTTGCATCAGGGGAGGGCGACCAAACGCCTGCGCGAGCGTAGTGACAATGGCAGCACCCGTCGGGGTGACCAATTCTCCGCGGATACCGTTGTCATAGACAGGCGCCTGTTTGGCCTGGCACAGGTACAGCACCGCCGGGGTGGGCACTGCCATCCGACCATGCGCTGTTTCCACGTCACCAGACCCCAGGGGCAAGGCTGAGCAGTAAACCTGCGTCGCGTTCCAGTAATGCAACCCGATACACGTGCCCACGATGTCCACAATCGCATCCACTGCGCCCACCTCATGGAAATGCACCTGCTCCGGCGGCACGCCGTGCACAGCGCCTTCAGCAATCGCCAGGTTTTCAAAAATGGCTTGGCTCCATTGCTTCACCGGGTCGGGTAATGACGCCTTGGTCAACAGCGTGCGAATTTCCCCCCACTGCCGATGCTGGACGTGTTCTCGCACATGAACCTGCACATGGGTCGCCCGCTGCCCTTGCCGATGCACTGTCTGGGCGGTCAAGGTAAAGGCCTCGGTCATGCCCAAACCCTGCAATGCGCGTTCTAGGACATCTATGGGTAAACCTGCGTCCACCAGCGCCCCTAGACACATATCGCCGGCGATACCCGTGGGGCAATCAAAGTAAGCTATTCGTTCCATCACGGTCGGCGCAGGACTAACACCCCCATTAAACCATTGGCAATTGGGTAATGGCAGGCCTGAAACCCGCAATCTCTCGCCCACGCCACTTGCTGTTCCCCAGGGGGAAACGTTTGTAAACTCGGCCAGATATAGGCGTACTCATCGGCCAGGCCCAACCCGCTTGCCACTGGCACCACCACCTGCTGCAAATACCACGCCTGCCACGCCCGTAACCAGGGATCACGGGGCTGGTGAAAATCTAGAATGGCCGCCCGTCCCCCTGGCCGCAACACCCGATAGATTTCCCGCAAACACCCCAACCGGTCGGTGACATTGCGCAATCCATACCCCATCGTCACCACATCCACCGACTGATCCGGGAAAGGCAACTGGAGAACATCTCCCTCGTACCAACAAATCGGTAAATGGGCGTACCGCTGCCGGGCAATGGCCAACATCGCTTCGGCAAAGTCAATCCCCCAGACCTTACCAGCAGCACCGATTTTCCGCGCGAGCAGTCCCGTCAAATCCCCTGTGCCGCAACACAAATCCACTGCCGTTTCTCCTGGTTGGGGAGCCACCCAGCCAATGACCATGTGTTTCCAAATCCAGTGTTGCCCCCAACTCAACCAGTTGTTCAACGCATCGTAATGCCGGGCAACGCGATTAAAAATCGCCTGGGTGTCCGCCATCCCTACTCCGGTATCACCTGCGTTCGCGCTCGTGTCACCCGAATCTGCCGCATAGCCAAATTCCCCTCGGCCTGTGCGCCGGCGACGGTAAGGGGTGGGTCGGTTTGGGTGTAAAACACATTGCCGCTAGCGGTTACCTCCTGCCGTTCAATCCGCCACTCCACCGTCTGCGCCCGTAAACGTCCCCGTTGATGCACCGCCTCCACCCCCTGGCTCAACCGCAGCACCTGCCGTGGAAAATCCATCTGCCCGCCGCCGGCTTTCACCACCAATTGCTCCGGTGTATAGACAATCTGCACCGGTTGTAGCGCCTGCACCAGCCCCTCTCGCCATTGCCAGTCTAGGGCTTCCCCACTGATCCGTAAAGCCGGTTTTTGGTTGGTTACTTGCACCTGTTGACGCAGAGATAAACGGTTATCCCGCAGGCGAATGATGGCTTCCTGGGCTTTGACTTGCAGCTTCGGCTGGCGAAACTCCAGATTGCCCTTGAGGAGGATTTCTTTCTGGGCCGGACGCCACACCAGCAGCCGCGCTTTGATAACGGTTCTATCCTGGATGTCCTCGGCAGTAATTTCCCCTTCGACGGTTAACGTTTCTTGGGCCTCCTGCACCGTCGCCTGGGCTGCCTTGACCCGATAACGGGGTTTCCCCTGGGCGTAGATATCCCCCACCACCTGCTGCGCCGTCACCTGCCGCGTTTGGACATCCGCCACCGCCTTATCCGCCTGCAACTTCCACACCGTCTGACCATTTTTATCGGCCTGGTGCAGCCGCAACGATTCAAAGGTCAACTGCTGAGCTGCTTCTGGGCTGCTCTCTGGCTCTAGTGGGCGTTCCGGCACCTGGCAACTCACCAGCCCTAACCCCAAGACCACAGCCCCAATCACCCGCTTAATTGGCCGTGTCGTTACTGTTATTGTCGAGGTTGCTGGCGTTGTTGTTGGCATTATTGACCATCTCAGCGACAGGGCGATAGGCGGTAGGACGATGGGCCTTGCGGATTTCGTCCCGAATTGTCTCTAGATCAATATAGCGGTCCGCCACGTTGATCAAATTATCGCTGGTCATCGAGCGCAGGCTGACCACTTCCACCCGCACCCCCCGGTAGCTGACAGCATCCACTGCGTAGGCTAAATCCCCATCCCCGCTCACCAAAATCGCTGTGTCATAGGACCCCACCAATGACAACATATCCACCGCGATTTCCACATCTAAATTGGCTTTTTTCGACCCATCAGGCAACTGCACCAATTCCTTGCACACCACCCGATACCCGTTGCGGCGCATCCATAGCAAAAACCCCTGCTGTTTTTCATTTGTCGGGTCCACACCCGTGTAGAAAAAAGCCCGCAACAAGCGAGAACCCGCCGTTAAATAACACAACAACTTGCTGTAATCAATTTCAATCCCCAACTGCAAGGCCGCATAGAACAGATTAGAACCATCAATAAAAATGGCAATGCGGCCCCGGTTCTCCAACACCTGCTGGGGAGTAAACAAGCCCATATTATCCATGCCAGACATCGGTTTAATCCCAGGTTAATAAAATCAACTATGAACTCACCAAGGCAACCCCGAAAGTAACATCGGGAGCATACCTATACCCTACCAAAAAAACATTGCCCGCCCCAGAAAACGTTAGGATTTTATCAGTTTTGGCAGCTCCAAGCGGGCAAACACTGGCTCGGGTGTTGCGACTGCTTGACCAGTGGGCAAGACTCCCCAGCGGCTGTGCTCTGCAAACCCTATCGGCAGCTCGCGGTCAAAATCCACGTCGTAACCCAACTGCTGGTAAATGCGGGTACTGGTCTGGGGGATGACAGGACTCAGTAAGTAGGCTGCCAAGCGCACCGCCTCCAGCAACGCGTACAACACACCTGCCAAAGCCTGCTGGTTGCCAGTTTTCGCCAACTGCCAGGGCGCCTGTTCATCAATCCACTGATTGGCCCGCTGCACCAACGCCAACGTCAATCCACAGGCCCGGTGCAAAGCTAACGCGGCATAGGCTTGCGCCACCTGTTCACCCAACTCCCGCCCCATTGCCGCCAATGGGTTTTCGTTGCTGTCCGTCGCCGTCGGCACCCGTCCCCCGCAATACTTATGCACCAACTTCAGCGTGCGATTGAGTAAATTGCCCAGGCCATTCGCCAGATCAGCATTAACAATTTGCACAAATCGTTCTTCGCTAAAATCCCCGTCTTTCCCTAATTCAATTTCCTTCAAAAAATAATAGCGTAGGGCATCGCTGCCGTAGGTCTCCACTAGCGCAAACGGGTCCACAATATTGCCCAATGATTTACTCATTTTCTGACCGTCTTTAGTCAGAAATCCGTGGGCAAAAATGCGTCTCGGCAAGGGCAATCCAGCAGACATAAGCATCGCTGGCCAGTACACCGCATGAAACCGTAAAATATCCTTGCCAATGAGATGCAAATCCACTGGCCACCAGGTGCGTACTGCCGCTGCCAAACTAGGGGGTTCGTCGGGTTCTAACAGGGCCGTGATGTATCCCAACAGGGCGTCAAACCAGACGTAAATGACGTGTTGCGGGTCCACAGGCACTGGAAATCCCCAGTCCAAATGCAGGCGCGAAATGGAAAAATCCGTCAACCCTTGGGCCACAAATTTCATGACCTCATTGCGGCGGGTTTCGGGTTGGATGAAATCCGGTTGCGTTTGATAAAGCTGTTCGAGTTGCGCTTGATAACGGGATAACCGGAAAAAGTAGTTGGGTTCATCCCGCCATTCCACCAGCAACGTGGGATGCAAGGGGCAGTAACGGCCTGGCAATAACTCCCGTTCATCCTTAAATTCTTCGCAGGCGACGCAATACCACCCCTGTTGCTGGTGCAAGTAAATATCACCCCGTTCCCACACCCGCAGAAAAAACTCTTTGACAATCACGCCGTGACGCGGGTCGGTGGTGCGACTAAAACGGTGCCATTGGATGTTGAGTTTCTGCCAAAGCGCTTGGAATTCTGCCGCTACCCGGTCGCAATGGGTTTGGGGGGGTAGTCCCTGCTCCTGGGCGGTGCGTTGGATTTTCTGCCCGTGTTCGTCCGTCCCTGTCACCAGCAACACCTCGTCCCCCCGCAACCGAGCAAAGCGAGCAATGGCATCCGCCGCCATGGTTGTATAGGCGCTGCCAATGTGAGGTCGGGCGTTGACGTAGTACAGGGGGGTGGTCAAGCTGAAACGGGCCATGACTGCGAGGGGTTGAATGCGCTTGTTTCCATCATAGTGGGGTTGCGCCTGCGTCTCGAGGCAACCGTCCTCTATCCTGGTAAATGGAATTGTAATTCTCATCACAACCAGTGCGCCATGTCCACGGTTCAGGTTTACTTATTCACCAGCAAGAGCACGCACCGCGACCAGATTAAGCAATTGCAACAACGGCTAGAGGCGCTCGGCTGTCCCAAGGAAGCATTGCAAATCGTGGACGTGAGCGAACAACCCTATCTCGCCGAACGCCTGCGGGTGGTGGCAACGCCGGCCCTGGTCAAAGCCTATCCCGAACCGCGCCAAGTCCTGGCTGGTAAGGATTTGCTGGAACAAGTTGACTACTGGTGGCCCCGCTGGCAAACGGAAGCAGAAGCCAATGGTCAACCCCCGCCAGCCGTGACTAGCCCCGACGTGGCTCGCTTGGAAGAGGAATTGGCGCGCGCCCAACTCACCATCCGCCAATTGACGGCTCAGGTGGACTTCCGCAACCAGGTGATTGAAATGCTGGCCCATGACCTGCGCAATCCCTTGACGGCGGTCAGCATTGCCCTGGAGACCCTGGAGATGGCCCCCCAACGGCAAGAACTCGCGCCGCAACTAATCCAGCAGGCCCGCAACCAGGTGAAAACCCTTGACCGGATGATCACCAGTATCCTCCAGGTCAGCCGTAACCAGCAAAAAGTCCTGCAACTCAATCCCCAGGCGGTACAGTTGCCGGAGGTTATCCAGCAGGTGGCGCAGAGTTTTCAAACCCTTCTGGCAAGCCGACAACACACGCTGCAGGTGGATATTGCGGAACCTTGCCCGCTGGTGTTTGCTGACCCCGATGCCCTGCGACGGGTCTTGAACAACCTGCTAGACAACGCCTGCAAGTACACGCCACCAGGTGGGCAAATCAGTATCAGCACTTTGCACAGCACGACGCTGAAAGTCCAAGTGACAGTCGCTGACAATGGGCCAGGCATTCCCCTCACCGACCAGGAACGCATTTTTGACCCCAGCACCCGCCTGGCTAACCATAACCAGGAACCGAGCGGTTATGGACTAGGGCTGGCCGTCTGTCGACAGATTATCCAGGCGCACTACGGGCGGATTTGGGTGGAGTCCGAACCAGGCCGGGGCAGCCGCTTTCACTTCACGTTGCCCGTGTATCGCCCTTGAATTGACAAGTTTTTCATCCATTCGCTAAGGTAATAAATGCGATAAACGCGTGCCCCCATCGTCTAGTGGTCTAGGACACCTCCCTTTCACGGAGGTAACAGGGATTCGAATTCCCTTGGGGGTATTTTTTGCCTCTACCAGAGCTGGTCGAAGGGTCGCTGGGGTTGTTGAACCGCCTGCGCCAGTAGGTTACTGTACTCGCGGTCGGAAATCACGTAGGCGCCAAAGCGGGCCAGGTGAGGGTTCATCAACTGAGCGTCGAAAAGCCAGAAATTATGCCGGCGCAGGTGCTCGACCAGGGTAACGAGGGCAACCTTGGAGGCGTCGGTCACCCGGTGGAACATGGATTCGCCAATGAACGCTGCGCCGATAACGATACCCAGCACTCCCCCAGCGAGGGTGTCGCCGTCCCAGGTTTCCCAGCTATGGGCATAGCCCGCCTGGTGCAGTTGCCAGTACAGCGATTGCAGTTCATCGGAAATCCAGGTCTGGGGACGGTCAGCGCAACCGGCAACGACACCGGCAAAATCCTGATTCACGCGCACCTGGAACCGGCGCAGCTTGCGTTTGAGGGAACGCGGGCAATGGAAGCGTTCATCCAAGGGAATGAGGGCGCGTTCTCGACTGCGATACCAACCCAGGGCGCCAGTGCGGTCATCGGCCATCAGAAAATACCCGCGCCGGTAGCCCGCGAGGAGCCAAGCCACATCCCTGTCCATGGCGACCGTTACAATGAGGGCAGAGAGGGGGAGGAAACCAGTGTCTCGCTACCTGATCATCTATGATGGGCGCTGTCAACTGTGCAGCGGTTGGGCGGCGGCGCTTTACAACATCGAACGGGGACGGTGGTTACGTTACCTGCCGATGCAGGACGAGGCAGCGCTGCGGCAGTGGGGTGTTGCGCCGGATGATTGCCAGCAGGGGATGATCTTGATTGACACCCATCAGCCGGAACGCCGTTGGCAGGGAACGGCGGCGCTCGAGCAATTAGCGAGTTTCATTCCAGGGGTCGCCCCGCTTGTGGCGGTTTATCGGCAGATACCTGGATTAAAAGCGCTGGGCGATGCTTGCTATGCCCAAATCCGTGACCATCGTTACGAGTGGTTCGGCGAGCGACCAGACGTGTACCGGGTGCCGTCACCCTAATGGGCCGGATCCTCGTCGGAATAGGGGGAGGCATCGCGGCCTACAAGGTCTGTGAACTGGTCTCCCAGTGGGTGCAGCAGGGGCATCAGGTGAAAGTGATCCTCACGCCCCCAGCGACCCAGTTCATCACGCCTTTAACCGTGAGCACCCTCAGTCGCCAGCCCGCTTACACGGATGCAGATTTTTGGCAACCCACCGGACGCCCGCTGCACATTGAATTGGGGGAATGGGCCGACGTCATTGTCATTGCCCCCCTGACGGCCGACTTGCTCGCCAAAATGGCCCATGGCTTGGCAGATGACCTGCTCACTAGCACCCTGCTGGCTAGCACAGCACCGGTACTGGTTGCTCCGGCCATGAATAGCACCATGTGGCAACAGGTCTCTGTACAGCAAAATTACCAAGCGCTGCTGGCCTGGCCGCGAATTCATAGCGTGGGGGTACGGGCAGGTTTGTTGGCGTGCGATGCAGTCGGGCCGGGACGGTTGGCTGAGCCGTGGGAAATCAACACCTGGGTTCACTCACTCTTGCTCACCCAGGGCAAACGGGATTTACAGCCCTACAAAATCCTGGTGACAGCGGGTGGCACCCGAGAATATCTCGATCCGGTGCGGTTTTTGGGGAATCCTGCCACTGGGGCCATGGGCATAGCGCTGGCTCAAGCCGCTCTCAGCCGGGGTGCGCAAGTCACGCTTGTTTATGCCCACACCACGCAACCGATTCCTGCTGTCGCGCAGGCGATTCCCGTTACCAGCGCCCAGGAGATGTACGCAGCGGTCCTCGCGTGTTTTCCCACCCAAGATTGGTGTCTGATGGCCGCCGCTGTGAGCGATGTTCAACCAGCCACCTACCACCCCACCAAGCTCCCCAAACAGGCATTGCCAGCGTGTTTACCCCTGCAACTCGCTCCCGATGTTCTAAAACATCTCGGCCAAATCAAACGCGCTGATCAACTCCTGGTTGGTTTTGCCGCCCAGACGGGTGACCTGGAAACGCCAGCGCGAGAAAAACTGCAAGCTAAAAACCTAGATGCAATTGTCGCTAACCCGATTGATCAACCTGGCGCCGGCTTCGGCAGTGACCAGAATGAGGGAATCTGGCTAGACCGTTGTGGGCAACGCCGCGTTTGGCCCCGCACCAGTAAATTGCACCTGGCCCATCAAATTTTGGATGCAGCTCGTGAACTTTACGTTTCCTCTTCCGATTCTTCCGCTTCGTCTGTGGGGTAATAGAAACTACGGGAACGCCCAGTCAAAATTGACCTGGCCAGCGATAGGGCTTTTTGCGCTGCCAACGAGGCTTGCCGTTTCCACACGGCTTTGCGCTGCCGCTTGCGAGCCTTGGAGGTCTTTTTCTTGGGAACTGCCATAGGTGGGGCTAAAGAATCGCAAAACATTTTCCAATATATCACTTCCCTCCTGGCCGTGTCTCATCCCTAGTCGCGCGTGTTATGCTATAGGAGGCCCAATCTTAATAAAGTTTTACGTTTGGCGATGGGCATGACGGCAACGGTAACGGCGCAGCGGCCAACGGTGAAAGAACTCAAGGAAGCATGGGCGGGACTCCACATGCGCAGTTGTCCTGATGTTTATAACTTTCACTTGCACACGGTTCATTCGGATGGTCGGCTGGAACCGGAAGAAGTGATTGACCAGGCAGTGGCCTACGGATTGCAGGGGCTGGCGATTACTGACCATCATCAGGTCAGCGGCTACGAACAGGCCTATCGGTATCTTGCCAGCCTACCAGCGAAGCATAAGCCCAAACTCTGGTCGGGGATTGAAATCAGTTGCGACCTGCTAGGCATGGAAGTGCATATCCTAGGCTATGGCTTTGACCCCAACCACAGCCTCATGGCACCCTATGTGCAAGGAACCACGCCCCTGGGGGATGACTATCAGGCAGCAGCGGTGATTCATGCTATTCAGGGCGCTGGGGGACTCGCGGTACTGGCTCACCCAGAACGCTACAAGAAACCAGCAAGTGAACTGATCCCTGCCGCTAGCGCCCTCGGTATTGACGGGGTCGAGGCCTATTACGCCTATAACAATCCCGACCCCTGGCGTCCCAGCCCTGAGCAAACGGCGACGGTGCTCCATCTCAGCCAGGTGTACGGCCTCTGGGTCACCTGCGGCACCGATACCCACGGGCGCAATATCCGCTCACGCCTGTAACCACAGCAATTGTCGTTGTTGCAAATCGCGAATGTGCTCTGGGGTGGCGCTGGGAACCCGGCTCAGCAATTCCGCAACGGTTAAGTCCCCCGTGGCCTGGCTGAGGATGTCGTACTCCAGGGGGGTTAAATCCACTGGCTGGTAGTCATAGTCCAACAGGGAACGGCCCGGCCAACCCGTTAGACAGGTCGAGCGCACGGGTATCATCTGCTCCAACGCCCCCTGCCACCGTTGTAAAGGCGGGCGTCCTAGGAAAAATTCAAAGTGCGTTAGTTCTGGGTCAAGGGCTTCTACTAACTCGTACTGCTGCTGTGGGGGCAAAGCGCGGGCGGCAGCCAACAATTCCGGCATGGGGGACAACAACCGTTCCAACTGCCAGTACCGGGGGTTAGAAAAGCCCAGGAATTCCAGGCCGGTATCTGCAATCAGGTCAAACAACGTCTCGACTGTGTAATCAATTTCGTGGGGATGCACATACATATCGGCAAAGGTGGCGTCGTGGACATTATCCAGCGCCCAACGTTCCCGCTCCCGCCGCACTAGCCGGTTGTCAGGGGGTAAATGCGCCAGCAACTGTCGGCCAATCGCCACCCCAGTCCGATAATCGGCTCCTGGCGGTTGCAGCAATCGGATGGCCTTTTGCAGCAGCCGGATTTCCCAACGACCCCAAAACCCGTACACAAACACGTGCATCAGTCCCCCCGGCGCCAGCACCGCCGCTAAAGCCCGCAAGCCCGCCTTGGGGTCAGGTAGATGATGCAAGACGCCTACGCAGTTGATGTAATGAAACTGTTGGGATAATTGATGGACATCGAGCAGGCTCATTTGCCGTAGCGTCACGCGCTGGGCCACGCCTGAACGTTCCACCCGTTGTTGGGCCGTTGCCAGCGCCGCTTCACTGAGGTCGATGCCAATGACAGTCGCCGTGGGATTCAAATGGGCCAGGTAATCGGTGCCTACGCCTGTGCCACAACCGGCATCCAAAATCTGCAGCGCTGGCCATTGTTTGGGTATCCAACCGAGGGTAAAATGGTGCGCCGCTGGTACAGACCACCGCCAGTTGTAGCCAGGGGGAGGGCCATCCGTAATAGGGTCCGGTGGAAAAGGGTAAGTATTGTATAGTTTTTGTACAGCTTGGGTAATGGCATCGGTCATGGTCAGTCCCAGGGGAAAAGATTTTGCCAGAAGCGATAGGGTTGACCATTGGGCAGGATCGCGCCGTCGCAACGCACGCCCAAAAGATACATGCCGCCGAGGCGAGCGCCCGTGAGATTGGCCCCGCGCAAGTCGGCTCCCCGCAAGTCCGCTGCTGTGCCACTGCGCCAACACATCAAAACGCCATTGCCCAGCGCCAGCAGCACCCCAACACCCATCCAGGCTCCCCAGCGCCCGTAGAGGCCCAACCCGATCAGCAACAACCAGGCCAGCCCGTTGATCCCAATCACGACGAGGCGCGAAAGATGGGGACGGGGTTGGTCCAAAATGGCGCACTGGAGGTCGCAGCCCTGTAAATTGGCCCGCCGCAGGTCGCAAGCCACCAGCGAACACAGGCTGAGATTGCTATCGCGCAAGTCTGCCCGCTGGAGATTGGCCATGGTCAAGCACGCCCCCCGCAGATTGGCCTTTTGTAAGCGACAACGGCTGAGATTCGCCCCCTGTAAATTGGTCCGTCGCAAATCACTCTCCCGTAAATCCACACCGGCTAGCACAATGCCACTGAGGTCAGCCCCTGGGACATCCAAACGACGGAAATCTTTTTCCCCCTGAGCATACCGCTGAATCAAGACTGGACGCACCATCCCGTCCCCGTGCTCTGCTGCCATTTTACCGCTGGCTTAGGATAACCTCTTTAACCCAACGTATCACCTTTTTAAGTTTTGTAAAAAATTAGTTGGATTGTTGCTAGGGTGAAGGTTGTAGCATAAGGCAAGACTCAATTACATCCCTTGGGTGACGACATCGCCCAATTATTTATGATGTCATCCCTGGGGTTGCCAAGCGAAGCTCTGTTGCTGGTTCTTGCTCTGACCAACGGCACTAGCTTGGCTATATCATAACAACCTCTGCCGTTTGCTGAACAGTCGGCGGTATCCATGACAAAATACGAATACGAATCCACTCTATGTTTTGCCCCATATCACCGTGGACACCTACCCCCAGCATATGCAGCCCAAAGCCCCTTTTCCACCTGAAGTGCGTGAACTGATTGCGGGTTTAAAGTTCCATTTCCGCCAGACTCTGTCCGAGATGCCGCTGGAGGTGGCCTTGCTGGCGATGCGGGAGGCATGGAAGGGGTGCAATCAGGAGCAGGATGTCCCACCGCCGCCGCCGTCTTTGTTGCGTTGAGTATGGCCCTATCCCCCCAGGCAATTGCCGATTTGCCCGTCGTGGCCGCAGCGGACATTCTCGTCGTGGGCGGAGGAACGGCAGGAGCTGTCGCTGGCATTGCTGCTGGACGTACGGGCTATCGCACGCTGGTGGTGGAGCAGTTAGGGTATCTAGGGGGAACCCAGACCGGAGCCTTGGTCACGCCGATGATGCCGAACCAATTGCAGGGAACGCCCCTCAACGGCGGGATTGATGCGGAGATTAACCAGCGACTCAACGACCTGGTGGAATCGGGGGTCTGGCGGGATGGCAACCGGGGCTGGTTTAACCCAGAGGCGCTGAAATGGGTTCTGGAGGAGATGCTCGTATCTTGCGGCGCCCAGCTTTTGTACTACACGTTTTTTGAAGACGCAGTGGTGGTAGACGGGCAAGTGGTGGGGGTGGTCGTGACCAACAAGGCGGGGCGGGGAGTGATTTGGGCCAAGCGCACGATTGACGCCACTGGCGATGGGGACGTGGCCTACCGGGCGGGTGTACCGTTCCAGAGCGGCGACCCGGAAACCGGGGTGAACCAGCCCTTTTCCGTGCGGTTTCATTTGGGAAATGTGGATTTGGCTCGCTTTGCGGATTTTTTGCGCAGTTTGGGGCGGTATGAGGTCATGGACCAGGCGGAGGGGTCGCAGGTGCCCTTGATCCATACAGCGATGGTCTGGGGACGCAACTGGCCGCTAGAACCCTTGTTTCGCCAAGCGGTGGCCGAGGGGGTGCTGTTGCCGGAAGACGGGGAGTATTTTCAAGTGTTTACAATGGCGGGGCGACCGGGGGAACTGGCGTTTAATTGCCCGCGCATCAGTGGCGAGGTGGACGGGACGAATCCGTGGCATTTAACACAGGCGCAAATCCGGGGACGGCAGGCCATCCGGCGCTACTGGCAGTTTTGTCGGCGCTATCTGCCGGGGTGCGAACAGGCCTACGTGGTGATGGGGGCGGCGCTGGTGGGGGTGCGGGAGTCCCGGCGGATGCTGGGGGAATACCTGCTCACCGAGACGGATGTGCTGGAGGCGCGGAAATTTCCCGATGCCATTGCCCGCAACAATTATCCGATTGACATCCATCGCCCCACCAAAGACCAGCGACCGGGATTGACCCATCTGCCGCCCGGCGAATACCACGAGATTCCTTACCGCTGTCTGGTGCCGTTGGGGGTCGAACAGTTGTTGGTGGCAGGGCGGTGCTTGTCGGCGACGTTCGCAGCCCAAGGGTCGGTGCGGGTGCAGTCCAATTGCCGAGCCATGGGAGAAGCGGCCGCCGTAGCCATGGCCATGTCCCTGGATGAAGGGATTCCCCCGCGCCAGGTGGATGGGGTCGCGTTGCGCCAGCGGTTGATTGCCCAAGGAGCGAGGTTGTAAATGACTCGTTATTACCACGTCACGATTCACGACCGGCAGCAGGGACAGGTGTACCACGCCCAGGTGCCCGACGACCAATACTTGCTCATGGCGCTGGAGGCCCAGGGGATTCGCCTGCCGTTTGCCTGTCGCAATGGCTGTTGCACTACCTGTGGCGTGCGGGTATTGCAGGGAGCGGTGGACCAGCCGGAGGCGTTGGGGCTATCGGCGTCGTTGCGGCAGGCGGGATACGCCTTGGCTTGTGTGAGCTACGCCCGGTCGGATTTGGAACTGGCCACCCAGGATGAGGATGAATTGTACGAACTGCAATTTGGTCGTTACTTTGGCAAGGGACGGGTGCGCCGGGGGTTGCCGTTAGACGAGGACTGAGTGGTTTGCGCCAGTTCCTCCCGCAACACGTGCTGATAAATCCAGGGCAACAGGGGCGTCCAGCGGTTGGATTCCGGGCCATACCCCAGGCTGGTCCAGGTGCCGGAGAGTTCTCGCAGGACAGTTGTCAATTGCCCTTGGCGGAGGGTGGCTGTAATATCGAAACCCCAAGCGTGAGAGTCGCTCAGCCAGCGGTACACCACCTGATCCTGGAATTCTGGGGCAAACTCGGCGGCTTGTGGGTGGGGATGATAACGCTGCACTTTTTCGTACCAGGTGGTGGACAGGAGTTGGTAGCGACCTGCCGCGGTTGAACACCAACCGGGACGAATCACCACACACCGGTCAGGATGCTGCCGGAGGTCAGGGGTGTATCCTCCCCCATACAGGCGGTTGTAGGTGCGCGGGCCGGGAGCTTCGCTGACCGTAATGGTGCGCATTAACGCCCGGACATAGGGGTCGCCGCCTCGCATCGCCAACGGGGGAGCCAGCCAATGCAGCCACAGGGACGGTTGCCACAACGGCCAGCTACCGACACCCATCCCCAGCAAGAAACCCGCCCAAAACCGGTGATGTTTTGGTGGGAAGATACCCCTCACACCCGTGAATAACCGTCAGGACATCGCCTGAATCACGTAGTCGAAGTAATCGGCCGCAATCGCCGCATCTTCCTCATCCAGGAGCGCCAGGGCCGCCGTTTTTAGGCAACGAATCGCGTCGGCCATCCCTACCACCGGCACGCCTAGAGAGTTGTACATTTCCCGCACCCCAATCAGGCCGATGCTTTCGATGGGTTCTTTATCCCCAGCCACGATCCCGTAGGTGATCAAACGCAGATACCAGCCGTAGTCCCGCAGGCACAAGGCCCGTTGCCGCTGACCGTAAGCGTTGCCGCCGGGGAGAATGTAATCCGGGTGTAGTTGCCAGAGTTGTTGTACGGCTTTGTCTATAATTTTTTTCTCGTTCTCGGCTAGGATACTGGCAATGCGGAGCCGTTGTTCACCCGTTGCGCAGAAATCCCGAATCGCCTGCAATTCCCCGCTGGTCGGGTAACGCAGTTCTTCATCTGCATTTGCAATCACTTGTGCGACTAAAGCCATAGACTGCCACCTCGCTCGCCGAATAAAGCCACCTGTTCCACTTTAGGAATGAATTGTCCCTGCCGGCAAGGGGTTACGGCGGCGTGGGAGTCGGACTTATCTGCGGGGCGGGCTTTTCCGGGTCTTCCTTAATCACATACACCGATTGCACCTGTTTTTGGGGCGCCGGGAGAGCTTCGATTTTGCCGGTGTTAATGTTGTAGGTCACCACTTCCGCCCGTAGCGTGTTGTTTTCCTGCTGGACAAACACATTGCCCCGCAGGGTGATGATCCGCCGCCGGGTGTCGTACTCGGCCATTTCAGCAACCGCATCCACTTGGCGACTGGGATAAACCAGGCGGACATTGCCGCGGGCGACCAAAATACCAGTGCGGGCGTTGGCTTCCTGGATATCGGATGTGATGGTGAGTGGCCCCCCTCGTTGAGGCTGTGCTCCCAGGGGTAATATCGTGACGGTCACCAGTCCCAGACCGCCCAGCACACCGCAGACCCATCCCTTCATAATGGTGATCGCAACGCTACTGCCTATGATAGAGGACGATGGCTTTCCCGTATCAGTGCCTGCTGGTGAGCGCCAGTGATACCGGTTGCGGCAAAACAATCGTCACGGCGGCGCTGGCGCTAGCCCTAGGCAACGTGGGGGTGATGAAGCTGGTGCAGGCGGGCGTCGGCGACCGGGAATATTACCAGCAGGTGTTGCATCCCGACCAGACCCCCGCTGAACTCAATCCCCTGTACTTTGCTGCCCCGTTAGCACCGCCTTTGGCCGCGCAACTCGAAGGGAAAACCGTTGATCTAACCTGGGCCTGGCAACAGTTGACTCAATTGCGACAGCGTTACCCGCACGTACTGGTGGAAGGGGCGGGGGGATTGGGGTCGCCGGTGACCTGGGAGTGGACCGTCGCGGATGTAGCGGCGCAATGGCGATTGCCAACGCTGGTGGTGGTGCCGGTGCGGTTAGGGGCAATCGGGCAGGCTGTGGCCCAGGTGGCTCTAGCGCGGCAGACGGGCGTGCCATTGGTCGGGTTGGTCCTGAATGAACGCGAACCACTGACCCCACAACAACGGCAGGACTGGGCGCCTGTGGGTTTAATCCAGCGCTTGACGGGGACGCCGGTGTGGGGGTATTTCCCCTACGTGGCTGATATTGACAACCGGGAGTGTCTCAAGCAAGCGGGTTTGGCCTTGGGGGTCATCCCATGAGTTGCAGCCCTACCGAAATGTGCTTAAATCAGAAGTGGGTGCCAAGCCACGGGGCGTTATGACAAGGAAAGTTTTGGTCATTGATGATAGCCGGGTCATTCGCATGCGGGTGCGAGAGATGATGCCCCAGGAAGGGTTAGAGCTGCTGGAAGCCCGCGACGGCATCGAAGGCATGAATATGATCCGGGAACATCACCCCAATCTCATCCTGTTGGATTTCATCCTTCCCAAGATGGGCGGCTGGGAAGTTTTTCAAAAGATTCAACAAGATGTAAATTTACAAACAATTGCCCTGGTGATCATGTCGGGACGCAAAGAAGAAGTCGTGGAAAAAGTCCCGGAACCCTTTGATTACTTTGCGTTTGTCGCCAAACCATTTGAGAAAAACGAATTGTTCGAAGCCATCCGCTTGGCGACTCGTTTTGCTGCTGAACGCGCCAAACGCCAGCAGATCAGTGCTGTGCCCAAACCGGTCAGCGCCGATGTGGAAGCGCGGGTGCGCGCGCTGGAAACCGAAGTGGCGCAACTCAAGGAAGAATTGCACTCGCTGCGGGCTTGGCTGCAAGAACGCTTGTCCCACTAAGGCGTCTGAGGCGACTAAGTTATAATCGTTGGGTTGTCGGTGCAGAAACCGGTTATGAGTGAGACGCCAAGCCAAGCCCAAGTCCGTCAAATGCTGGGAATGAAAGGGGCGCAGGTTCAAAATGTCCCCAAGTGGCGGCTGCGGTTGCAATTAATGAAACCCATTACCTGGATTCCCCTGATGTGGGGCGTGTTGTGTGGCGCGGCCTCATCAGGAGGGTTTCATTGGCAAGTAGAAGATATCCTAAAAGTTTTGACCTGTATGCTGTTGTCCGGGCCGCTGATGACCGGTTACACGCAAACATTAAATGACTTTTTTGATCGAGAAATTGATGCAATTAATGAACCCTACCGACCCATTCCCTCAGGGGCCATTCCTTTGCGCGAAGTAATTGCCCAAATCGTGACGTTGTTGCTAGCAGGTTTGGGGTTGGCGTGGCTCCTCGACCAGTGGGCGGGGCATCCGTGGCCAGTGATCACGACTATTGCCCTGATTGGTGCAGTTTTGGCCTACATTTATTCGGCGCCGCCCCTGAAATTGAAGCAAAACGGGTGGCTCGGCAACTACGCGCTCGGAGCTAGTTATATCGCCTTGCCCTGGTGCGCTGGTCATGCCTTGTTTGGCACGTTAAATCTAACCATTGTGGCGCTCACCTTGTTCTACAGCCTAGCGGGACTGGGAATTGCGGTGGTCAACGATTTCAAAAGCATGGAAGGCGACCGGGCCTTGGGTTTGGCGTCATTACCCGTGCAATTTGGCGTGCAAACAGCCGCCTGGATCAGTGTGGCTATGATTGACCTATTTCAAATAGGAGTGGCGGCCTATTTGATTGGGATTGGTCAACAGCTTTATGCCACCCTTCTGCTCCTGTTAGTCATTCCCCAGATTACTTTTCAAGATATGTACTTCTTACGCGATCCCCTTAAAAATGATGTGAAGTATCAAGCGAGCGCCCAACCCTTTTTTGTCCTGGGTATGCTAGTGGTGGGACTGGCGCTTGGGCGGGCCTGAATCAGTCTTGTTGATGCGAAAACTGATACGCCCCGATACCTGCCAAGATACTGGCGATGATCAGTAGCACTAGCGGCGCATACCAAGGAAATTCACCACCCAAGGCGCTGGCTCGCAATCCAATACTGGCATAGGTCAACGGAATCAGATAGACAATCACTTTCAAAAGCGGCGGCACTGTAGCGGGATCAAAAAATGTTCCCCCCAGAAACGACATCGGCACAATCAAAAAATTGTTATACAAACCCACCGTTTCTAGCGACGCTACACTCAAGCCCACAATGACCCCCAAACCAGCAAACACCAAGCTATTAAGCAACACCATGCCCAAAAACAAGGGATGCAAGAAACCCTGCCACCGGCCCGTAAACAAAATGCTAATCAAGATAATTGCTGATGCTGTCAATAAACCCCGCACCACCCCTGCCATCACCTTGCCTAAGTACACGCCCAACGGATGCACCGGCGCTAACAACAATTCTTCAAAGGTTTTGTTGAACAAGCGGTCGCCACAAATGGAGAAGGTCGTACCAGCAAAACTAATAATCATCGAGGACAAAGCCACCATGCCTGGCAGGATAAATTCCAGGTAGGAGGACCCGATAGGCGGTGTTGTCAACGAACTACCCACCCCAAACCCAAACGCCAGGATATAAATCAAGGGCGAAACCAGGCCCGACGCAAACACTTGGGGCAACCGCACTCGCAGGTCAAGCCATTCTCCCCAAAACACGGTCAGGCTATCTTGCCAGATTTGGGCCAGCATCGCTCTAGACAGCCGCTGCCGCTTCCAAGTCCTCCTCCGCTGTTGCTGCTGGTACTGCCTCTGCCGTCGTTTCCCCTTCCTCCGGCAACCCAGCCAGCTTCGCCGCTTGTTTTTCGCGCCAGCGTTGGGCCATTTCCTCCGCCCGTTCAAACACCAACGCCCGGTTGCGCACCATGTCTCCAGGCTCCGGCTCTAGCTGCTTGGTCGAGAGGGAAATGCGGCCTCGGTCGGCATCCAGGTCAATGATCATCACCTTCAGCTCATCGCCCACAGAGAACACGTTGTGGGGTGTTTCGATGTGCTCGTGGGAAATTTCCGAAATGTGCAGCAGACCACTGACCCCGCCAATGTCTATAAACGCACCGTAGGGCTTGATGCCGCGCACCGTCCCGGTCACCACCTCCCCAATCTCCAGCTTGTTCATTTGCCGTTCTACCAGTGCGCGGCGGTGGCTCAACACCAAGCGGTTGCGCTCCTCGTCCACCTCCAAAAACTTCAGCGGCAATTCCTGCCCCATCAAATCTTCCTTGGCGTGCCGCGTACTGATGTGGGAGCCGGGAATAAACCCGCGCAGCCCCTCAATCCGCACCAGCGCGCCACCCCGATTGATGGCAAATACTGTCGCCCGCACCGTGGCGTCTTCCCGTTGCAACTGGCGCACCCGCTCCCAGGAACGCATGTATTCAATTCGCCGGATCGAGAGCGTCAATTGCCCTTCTTCGTTCTCCTCCGACAAGATGAAAAATTCCCGTGTCTCGTCCGGGCGTAACACTTCTTCTGGGCTATCCACCCGGTTAATCGACATTTCTTGCAAGGGCAGAAAAGCGGCTGTTTTCGCCCCAATATCAATCAAAGCTCCCTTCGGCTCCAAGGCAAACACCGTCCCTTGGACGATATCGCCTGGACTAAACCGATAGTCATAGCGATCCAACAAAGCAGCGAAGTCCTCGTGGGTAAATCCCACGCTGTTTTTCTTCTTGTTCCCCAAGCGAACGTAACCTCCTAACCTACGTGATAACTCGATAGGGACAGACAATCATTATATCCCAGTCCAAACAGGCTTGCCAAACCGTGGATTACAATTAAGAGAAGGGGAGTAGGTGTGGCGATTGCGGATGCTTCGGCATCTGAGGAAAGTCCGGGCTCTCGAAAGACCAAACCGCTGGGTAACGCCCAGTACGCGCGAGCGTGAGGAAAGTGCCACAGAAACACACCGCCGATGGAGGGAAACCTCACAGGCAAGGGTGCAAAGGTGCGGTAAGAGCGCACCAGCAGTACCGTGAGGTACTGGCTCGGTAAACCCCGGTTGAGAGCAAGGTGGAGGGACAAGGGTTGGTCTTTTTCCCGTCCCGTTGATGAGAACCGCTAGAGGTGGCGGGTAACCGTCATCCCAGATAGATAATCGCCCTCGAACAGAACCCGGCTTACGGCCTGCTCCCCCCAAGCAGCTAAGTGCTTTTCTATAGATTTTCCGGTGGGGCTTAGATCAACGGTTCTGGGAACAGACCTGCCATGGCTGTTACCAGACAGGGGTGATAGCACCGTAGGAACACATAGTCAGCAGCCAATTCCAGTTCCATGCCCTGGGCAACCAGCAACTGTTGTAAGAGTTGAGCGTTGTATGCACCCTCTTCCTCTTGTGCTTGAGCCAATGCATACCAGGCTGGTTCTGTAGCTAGCTGCTCATCGGGAAGACATAAGCAACGACGAGAAAGGATGATTTCCGCCACTAAATCCCAGTGTTTTTGATTAATCAAACGGTCTTGTAGGACTAGAATCAGCGCTGCAAGATGCTCACGTTCAGTACCGGTGAGTATGGCACCAGGCCATCTACCGAAGTGAGTGGCGTAGAAGATGACATGCGTGAGGTCGTAAATTGCCGTAACACTCATTTCGTAAGGGTCGAGGCTGGACAAGTCAAGCGCCTCTTCGAGAAGTAGCCGTGGAGTCGGCAGGTTGTGGTGCAAACCGGAGTAATCCAAAAAGTAACGCAATTCCAGCAGTCGCATCGGAGACCACCCAGCGTGAGCAATAGCCCGGTGGTCGAAGACTGCTTGGAATTCTTCTTTCGGCACCATAGATTCTGCTACGGGTCGTGGCAAGGCTAACCACATTAGCAAGTGTCCGTTGAAGGCTTGCTCAGGTCCCCTGTGAATAAACTTATGGAGCTCGGGTTGCCGGTATGCTGCTTCCAGAACTTGCCGGCCTCGAATAGCCAATGCTAATACTTTAGTTTCAGCCCTAGGATTTTGGCTTAACTCAAAACAGAGCAGGGCAAGCTCAGCTAGCGCTGTTTGTCTAGCTTCACTCACCCCATCTCCAGAAGTAAACGGGTTAAAGCGATAAAGATGCTTTTTAAGCCAGCCAAGTACCTTGGTCGTAACTCGACTAGCCCACGAACTCACACGTTGGCCTCCCTGATTACTGAGAAAATTTAGCGAGGCTTTGGTGCTGGCATCTGTTTCAAGCGTTGCTGAACTTCGGGATCCAAGTCCTCCAACTTCAACTTGCCCTCACGTATCAAATTCTGTAACCGTTCAGGTCCCAAAGCAGCCGCATTACTCCCACACCTTACGATCGTCAACCAAGCATCGGGAGGTGTCTTGGGGTCTAAGCCCAACCTCTGGAGTATCATCTCGCGAGACAAGATTTTGCCATCGGGCATGACAGCTTTCGCCTGTGGATTAATTTCCAGCGTTTGACGAAGCTTCTGCTGAGCACGGGCTATCCCGGCAGGCAGCATCGCACCAGCAGCAATAAGAGCCGCTTTGAGCAAGTTACGACGTTCAGTGTTTCCAGCCATTTGAACCTCCTGTAGTGTAGTTTACTCACGAACAACAGTTTCGACGAAGCCCATCTTGGAGTGCCCCGTCTTAAGGAAAAATTCCAAATTTTCAGCCAGCGTTTGCCGAAACACACCTTGGAAGTGATCACAGTATGGTTTATAGAGGGAACCGGTGTTGTATTCAGCGTATTGAGCGCATCCCCCCCCACACACAAGAGCATAGGGACAGCGCTGGCACTCTGCAATGGCAGCTACCGAGCGATTGAACCAACGATTTGCTCGCTCTTTATGAAGCACCAACCCCTCCGGACTGTCATAATGCCCAATTCGGCTACACTCCTTACCAATTGATTCCCAACAACTGTACACACCGCCATCTGGGGCAAAGACATATAGACCGACATTGGCACTGCAATAAACACCTCGTAACTCAAATCGAGACCCATCTGCGAAGACAGGTCGCAATGCTGACGTTGTATGGAAAGCTGGAGGACATGTGTAAACGTTAAAGTAGACAGCAGCCACAGAAGAAAGTGCCTGTGCTATCAGATCATTGGGGACCGTACTGGTAACTTTCCCATCTTGTTTCTTGGCATAAATTGTACTGCCATAGATAACAACGCGAGGGTGGTTTGTCCAACCCTGTCTGTCAAAAAATTCGATAAGTTCAGCGAAATACTCGAGGGTGTCAGGTGCCACATGAATGCGTAACTGAATTTGTACCTCTGTTTCATGCAAGACCTGATGAATGTTGGCTACTATTTTATCGAATGAAGATTCATGACCACGGTGAATACGGCGTCGGTCATGAACCGTCTTTGGACCATCAAAGGTCACTTGAATTTGCTCAATAAGACTAGGCCCCAGGAGACCTGTATATGCATCCAAATCATGACCATTGGTGATAGCAGCAAAACAAAATCCTTCCTCTAATCCTCGGGAAATGATATAAGTGACTATAGATTTATGCTGGGCATCGAGAGGTTCACCGCCATAGAGAACAATTTGACCCCCTTGTGAACACCCAACTTGCTTTTGAATACTGATGATTGACCGATATACGGCGTCCACCTGGTCACGACTCATAACAATATTTCGGGATGAGGAAACGTCCGTTCCACATTTTTGATACAGGGAGTTCTGGAGTGGGCGTTCAAAACAGTAGGTACATCGGTAGTTGCAATCGAAATTTGGAACAATTAGAAACGAGGGTTTCTTAGCAGCAGCCTCGTGGGTAGCTTCGGCAATAGCACATACTTGTTGAGTTTCTTCTTCCTCAGAGAGACTTGTCAAGTGACCACGCTCATAAAAAGACTTAATCGTCTCTAGGTCAAGCATAGCTAGGAATTCAAATTCTGAGGCTTGATCCCGGTTCGCTAGTACTTTTTCTAATGACTGTCCGAGATCAGCTGGAACTAAATCGACTGCGCCACTAATACCATTCATCAAGGCATAACTGCCATCTTCGAGCGGAGTGGACAAAATGGAATAACTACTAACTCTTAGCATTCTCCCCTCCTCCCTGGCAAAATCTGAATGGTAGGATTGTATCAAGCTTCCCAAAGCAGTGTCCATTACCCTCAGTAAAAATGTAAAATTTAAACAAAAAACTTTAAACGGTGTAAATTATACTTGCAGTGGTATACCAAGTGCTACAGCAAAGTCATTTAAGCTTGTCATCTTGTAGGTCACGAAGCGCCGCGCCATTCTAGATTTTGCTATTCCCCTTCCGACAGACTAAAGTGGCTCGGATTCATGTCCTGGTCGAGTTAGTTTTAGGTGTTAGGGTGGTAAGAGGAGCGTTGGAGCAAACCCATGAGCGAGCTGATTGCCATTGCCTACGACGATATGTACAAAGCAGAGGAAGTCCGGTTAGCCCTGCTCAAATTACAAAAAGAACATCTCATCGAGCTAGAAGACGCCGCCGTAGTGATCAAAGACCCTGAAGGTAACGTGCGGCTCAACCAAGCGATTAACCTGACCGGCATGGGCGCCGTCAGTGGTGGATTTTGGGGACTATTGATTGGTACGTTGTTTTTCATGCCTTTGGCCGGAGCAGCCATTGGCGCCGCAACAGGAGCTATCGCCGGAGCGCTCTCAGATATTGGTGTAAATGACGATTTCATGCGCGAGTTAGGCCAAACCCTTGGTCCTGGCACCTCAGCCTTGTTTATTCTGGTGCGCAAATTTACTCCCGATAAAGTGCTGGAGGAAATCGCGCCCTACGGCGGCAAAGTCCTGCGCACGTCCCTGACGAAAGACAAGGAGGCCGAGATTCAGGAAGTGTTGACTAACCGGGGGCTGCATCCCCAGAGTGCGACTCAGTGACTAAAACTAAACCGCCACCGGCACCTTCGGCCAACGACCCACGGCTTGCCCAATCACCGCCAGTTCTTCGCGCATCAACCGGTCAAAGCGTTCAGG
>JANWVM010000219.1 GCA_025056115.1 Gloeomargarita sp. SKYG116 | reverse complement strand
GTCAGAATAGGGAATTGCATGGTTAACTCCGTAGGGATGCGCAAAGCTCGATGTCTCTGAAAACCCAGGCAGCGAGTTCACAATGACGGGCGGCACAATTACGCTCCGACGCGGCGGCGGCACGTCCTACGGCGACCTCTACTTGCGCCCGCCAACATCAAGCGTTACGGGCGGCACGATTATCTTGGACGCAACGGGCGTTGGCAACCAAACCTACGACATTGATTGCAACATCACGCTCAACGAACTTACCATCACGGGAAGCGCGGGCAACATCGCAACGGGGCGATTGCGCGTCAATCCGCTCACGCTTACCAATCAACTCTCGCTCTCTGGCGACCTCACGATTAGCAACGACAATAGCATTTTCGATGCCAATGGTCTCAATGTCTTTATCGGCGGCGACCTTTTCAACAATAATAGTTCAACCGCCACAGGCTTGAACGTGGGCGGCTATCGACCGCAAACCGCCACGCAAACCACGACCTTCAACCGCGCAGGCGCGCAAGTCATTGGCGGCACACCAGCAAACCTCACGAAC
>JANWVM010000218.1 GCA_025056115.1 Gloeomargarita sp. SKYG116 | reverse complement strand
AGGGTGCCGGCGGCGCGATTAGCGGACCGGGTAATTGGGCGGATGCCGCGACCCGTTCAGCTTTCAGGCTGGACATGATCCGGGCGTTCACCGCCGCTGTGATGGTGGGGATAGGAACCCCCAGCTCCAATGCGCTCGTGACTGTCCACCGCCCAGTACCCTTTTGCCCCGCCTGGTCCAAGATCACATCCACCAGCGGCTTACCCGTTTCCGGGTCCATCACTTGGAAAATCCGCGCCGTGATTTCAATCAAAAACGAGTTCAACTCCGGCGTTTCATTCCAGGCGCTAAACACCTCATGCAATTGCGTCGCCGATAACCCCAACCCCGTTTTGAGCAGGTCGTAGGCCTCGGCAATCAACTGCATATCTCCATACTCAATCCCGTTATGCACCATCTTCACGTAGTGCCCCGACCCGCCCGGACCCACATACGTCACGCAGGGGCCATCCTCTGTCTGGGCAGCAATTTTCGTCAGGATCGGTGCCAATGCCTCATAGGCTGCTCGTGTCCCCCCCGGCATGAGACTGGGGCCGTTGAGC
>JANWVM010000217.1 GCA_025056115.1 Gloeomargarita sp. SKYG116 | reverse complement strand
CGTCGAGCTTGTAGATTTCGTAGAATTCGGGCGCTTCGGTTTCCGCCGTGCCCGTCATTCCCGCGAGCTTTTTGTAGAGGCGGAAGTAGTTTTGAAGCGTGATGGTCGCCATCGTTTGCGTTTCGCCCTCGATCTTCACGCCTTCTTTGGCTTCGATGGCTTGATGAAGCCCGTCGCTGTAACGCCGCCCCGCGAGAATGCGTCCCGTGAATTCATCGACGATGAGAACTTTGCCGTCTTGAACGACGTATTCGTCGTCGCGCTCGTAAAGCGAATAGGCTTTGAGAAGTTGCGAGACGTTGTGGATTCGCTCCGAACGCTCGGAGTAGAGGCGGTAAAGTTCGTCTTTCTTTTGCTGTTTTTCGGCTTCGGTCAAGTTTTCTTGTTGGATTTTGGCGAGTTCGGTTCCGATGTCGGGCAGAACGAACATATCGGCGTTTTCGCCCGCGATGTAGTTGCGCCCTTTTTCGGTGAGGTCGATGGTGTGGAAGCGCTCGTCGATGGCGAAGTAGAGTTCTTCGTCGACCTTGTGCATTTCGCGG
>JANWVM010000216.1 GCA_025056115.1 Gloeomargarita sp. SKYG116 | reverse complement strand
CAGACTCGGTATTTCCGCTATTGGGCAGTCAAGATTGGGCCTTTTGAATACAAGTTATTGGTTGTGCGGCGAGAGCCGGACTCGACCCAGCAAGACCAGACGCTAGCGTTTGCTGTCATTCGCTATCTTCAAATTAGCTACAACGATAATCGCCCGTTCAATTGGCTTGATCCAGAATACCGGGCTGTTATGTTAGCGGAGTTTGCGGGCGACCCAGACATGTCAGCGCTGGCTGAGGCCAAGGGTTTATCGTTTTACCCAGACCTGGTTTACATATTCGCCCAGGCCCTGATTGAACAAGGGGAGATATGGCCTTTCCAAATCAAACCAGGTCGGGATGCTGAAGGCGAGCGCCTGGAAATTCACATCCGCCCCGCCGCGTTTGGGATTACAGAACCGTGGGAGTTGCCACCCCAGCAAAATGATGATTCATCCGCAGCGTAAAAGCACTCATAGCCGCCAGTTGCGACGGTTCCCAGCAACAAACGCCTACCGGTTTAGCCAAGTGTCAATTATTTATTTCACTTATTGAGACCACAAGG
>JANWVM010000215.1 GCA_025056115.1 Gloeomargarita sp. SKYG116 | reverse complement strand
AAAATCGTCGTAGCGACAAGGTTCTAAACGCTTGTTAGGGCGCGTCGCAAGTTTTAGTAGATGAGCATCGCGTCGCCGTAGGCAAGGAATCGGTAGCCCGTTTTCATCGCTTGTTTGTAAGCCTTCATCAAAAAGTCGTGTCCCGCGAAGGCGGAAACGAGCATCAGAGGGGTTGATTCAGGCAATTGAAAATTCGTGATGAGCATATCGACCACTTTGAAGTCGTAGGGCGGATAAATGAACTTGTCCGTCCACCCCTCTCCGAACTTGATTCGTCCTTCGACGGTCGCGTGCGCTTCGAGGGCGCGGCAGACCGTCGTTCCGACCGCAACGATGCGTCCCGACTTTTTGGTCTTGGCTTCGTTGATTTTCTGCGCCGTCGAGTAGGGCACGTTCACGTATTCCGAATCCATCTTGTGTTTGGAGATGTCTTCGACTTCGACGGGGCGAAACACGTTCAATCCTGGGTGCAGCGTGATGGAGATGATCTCCACGCCCATTTTTTTGATTTTGTTCAACAGTTCCGTCGTGAAGTGCAAGCCTG
>JANWVM010000214.1 GCA_025056115.1 Gloeomargarita sp. SKYG116 | reverse complement strand
AAGCACCATTAGCCGATCACTGTCTGCAAGAAACCCAAGGTGGACGTTTCCGGCAACATTACATCCTGGTCAGTAATGATATTTATAACTCCGGTTTTTCACCCTGTCATATTCAGCTATTAGAGCAGTTTCAAGCCCGCGCCCAGGTTGTTATTCCCATCTTTTTATACGAAAAGCTGTGGGGGCTTTTAGCAGCCTACCAAAACAGTGGCCCTCGCATCTGGCAGACCAATGAGATCGAAATTCTCCAGCATGTGGGATTGCATTTGGCGATTGCTCTGCGACAGTCGCAGTTATACAAAGCAGCGCAGGCTCAGGTTATCGAATTGCAGAAACTGAATAAACTCAAGGATGAGTTTCTCAGCACTGTATCCCATGAATTGCGCTCTCCAATGCACAACATCGGCCTGGCATTAAAAATGTTGGAACTGCGCTTGAATCGCTCAGGCGTTCTGGATGACGAAGAATTGGGTATCCGCCGCTATTTGGACATTCTTAAAACAGCGACGCAACGCGAAACGGATTTGATTAATGACCTGCTTGATTTGGC
>JANWVM010000213.1 GCA_025056115.1 Gloeomargarita sp. SKYG116 | reverse complement strand
GAGCGTATCGGGCTGGATTCCGAGTCCGCCGGCGAAGCGGAGGGTGGTGAGAGTCAGCTTTCCGGCGCCGAGGCGGGCTTCCACAATATACTCGCTCCAAAAGAGCTGCCGGGCGTCGAAGCGCCGCCACACCGGTCGGAGGTCAGTTCCCGGCCCCAGCGTCGCCGCGAGCCGGTCGAGGTTGAGGGCGAAGTCGGTCGCCACGCTGAAGAAACGCATGTCGGCGTAGCCGGGATGTGGGACGCGCTCCCACAGCGGATGACCTTCGAAGACGTGAATGGCTTCGCGCCAGAAAGGCAAATCGCGGCTGAAGCGCGGGTCGGGGGCCTTGAGCCAGACGAGGATTGATTCGCCCGCCCGCGCGCGGGCGACTGCTGTGTCGTTCAGTTCATGGACGAGGCGACCGCTCATCGGCTCGAGCGAGACACGCGGCGCAACCCATAACTTCCAGAAGTTTTGAGAGATGACCTCAGAGCGGCGCTCGTCGGTGAGGGTGGCAGTCAAGTGAAGCTCAATCAACGTCTTTGAGAGCGGCATGCGAGCGTGGAAGACGGC
>JANWVM010000212.1 GCA_025056115.1 Gloeomargarita sp. SKYG116 | reverse complement strand
TTCCGCACTCCAACGCCGGACCTGATTCACGTCTGCAGACAAAATCTC
Source organism: Gloeomargarita sp. SKYG116 (assembly GCA_025056115.1). Classification (GTDB taxonomy): domain Bacteria; phylum Cyanobacteriota; class Cyanobacteriia; order Gloeomargaritales; family Gloeomargaritaceae; genus Gloeomargarita. Next base: position 508 of record JANWVM010000212.1, on the reverse strand, counting down.
CTGCTCCCGCTGAGAAAGGTACTGGTCTATCGTTTGCTTATCTGGGAAGCTTAAGTCCTGTTCACGAGCATTGGCTGTGCGTGTCAACAACGAACGAACGTGTTCACCGGCCTGGTTGGTTAAGGTGCTCGTGCCGCAGGGGGATACCATCAATGTATATGGCATACGGGTATTGACCTCCTGAGTACTTTTATTGTGTAGTCTGCAGCCGCTGCGAAGGGTACGCTTCCCAAAGAATTTATGATTATCGGCGTACCTGACTCCGTGGTTGAGCAATGACATCTCCAACTGTTGTCTTACACTGGCGAGCCGCGGCCACCCAGAGCGGTTTGGATTGCCAAGTCCTAGAAATCGAGTTAGTGCGTCCAGACCGGTTGATGTTTCCGGAAGATTTGGCGACCCTGCATCTTCCGAACCAACTGGACCCAACCAAGGGCGTGGTGATTAGTGGTCGCGCGCCGATTTGGCTGTACGGCTGGTTGGTTCATGCCTGTCATCACACGCGCTG
>JANWVM010000211.1 GCA_025056115.1 Gloeomargarita sp. SKYG116 | reverse complement strand
CATCTACAAATTTTTGCAAGGGCTTCTAGTAGATGTTTAATTATAGAATTTTAATGATAACTCCTTTTAGTTAAGAACATATTAAATCAGGGTAAATTTAGAGTTAATACTGACAAGAAATGGAACATCTGCTCGCCTGGTAGCCAAATCACCTCGGGTTGTCAACGAGAGAACTATAGCTGAGCCGCTTCAGCTTGTCAGGAAGATGCTGTGAAAACCCAAGGACGGGGCTGCGCCCTGCGATCCCAAGATATGGTAAGCAGAAATGGCTTAACTATGAAAGCAAGCCACCACGCCCGAGTAACGATAAACCTGGTTGCAACAGAATCAGCTGGTTGGAAGGAGACTCTACTCAAACCTGCGCAAATAGCTGAGAACTATGATTTATACCGACTGGCCTTATAAGCCAAAGCCTTGATTTTGTTGACCAATATCGATTGGACAGACTGGTATGCTGCTTCTGTATCTGAACGCGGCTTTTCGAAAAAATCCAAAGCGCCAGCCCGCATCAAGTTAAAGATGTTGTCTGTATGCTTCTGCGGATCAATATGCTGACTTATC
>JANWVM010000210.1 GCA_025056115.1 Gloeomargarita sp. SKYG116 | reverse complement strand
ATTTGCTCTGCGTCTGATGAATGACCTTTGCGCCACGATGTTCCTCGTTGGAGCAAGGAATGTGAAAGCGCTCAAAGCCTGCAAACTCACGAAGAAACGAGAGTAGATGCGATGCGCCACAAACCCCGCGCCGAGAAAAATCGCACCTTGCGGCTCTCTGAAAGCGACCTTGCGCTGCAAGCCAAGCGTCTGAAAACCCTTGCCGCAAAAGCCACGCTGAGCGAAGTTGAAAACCAAATTTTCTGCAACGACCTGTTCCAAGTCCTCGACTTCCTGCCCGACGCTTGCGTTGACCTACTCATCTTGGACCCGCCCTACAACCTCACCAAATCGTTCAACGGCAAAGTGTTTCAAGCTCGCGCAACCGCTGACTACGTCGCTTACCTTGAATCGTGGCTACCGAAGTTGCTGCGGACGCTCAAACCAACGGCAAGCGTGTATTTCTGCGGCGAATGGCGAATGTCGGGCGCGCTGCAATTTGTTTTGGAGAAATACCTCATCGTGCGCAATCGCATCACTTGGGAGCGCGAAAAAGGCAGAGGCACAGCCGAACAGGCCCAGG
>JANWVM010000020.1 GCA_025056115.1 Gloeomargarita sp. SKYG116 | reverse complement strand
GCTGGGGAAATCTATAAATTGGAAACCTGGGTGTACGACACACCCTCCGGGTTCATCTCCAGGTCCCCACTCGCTGGGGAAATCTATAAATTGGAAACTCGTCCAGGCCGGACGTAAACAACTCCCGGTATATATGTCCCCACTCGCTGGGGAAATCTATAAATTGGAAACTTCTTTGCTAGCTTGATGAGTTCTTTCAGCTGCTGGAGTCCCCACTCGCTGGGGAAATCTATAAATTGGAAACGTAGAGGGCGACCAGACCCCGGCGAACTACCACCAAGGTCCCCACTCGCTGGGGAAATCTATAAATTGGAAAAACGGTATAGGAAAAGCCTCAAGTGAACTAAGTATAACTTCCCCACTCGCTGGGGAAATCTATAAAATGGAACCCCCATATACCGCTATGGGGTTCCTTCTTGCTTACCAGTCCCCACTCGCTGGGGAAATCTATAAATTGGAAACCGGCTCTTCGACCAGCTCCACGGTGACCGTTTCCCAGGTCCCCACTCGCTGGGGAAATCTATAAATTGGAAACACAAACTCGTGTTCCCCGACCTGGATTTTGTCCCCGGTCCCCACTCGCTGGGGAAATCTATAAATTGGAAACTTCCCCTTTGTTCAACCGCTGGTGGGTCTTCTCCCAGTCCCCACTCGCTGGGGAAATCTATAAATTGGAAACTCACCAAAACCCGCCGCAGAACCCGGGAAGGTACCTAGTCCCCACTCGCTGGGGAAATCTATAAATTGGAAACCTAGTCCGGACTCGCCCGGCAGGATAATATCAACGTGTCCCCACTCGCTGGGGAAATCTATAAATTGGAAACGCAATGGCAATCGTTGTGCGCGAACCCCGCCCGGTGTCCCCACTCGCTGGGGAAATCTATAAATTGGAAACGTTGGACAGCATAGCCACCGTGCCATCCGGCTGGGTGTCCCCACTCGCTGGGGAAATCTATAAATTGGAAACGACATACCGCCCCTCGGCCTCCTCGCAGGCCGGTATGGTCCCCACTCGCTGGGGAAATCTATAAATTGGAAACTTTTGTAGATCGGGATGCCTTCGCGTTCCCCCTCCAGGTCCCCACTCGCTGGGGAAATCTATAAATTGGAAACATGTCGCTCTGGTATTCATAGAACCGGATGTACTTGTCCCCACTCGCTGGGGAAATCTATAAATTGGAAACAGAAAAGACCGGGGGGTGGCTCCGGTCCCAGCCCGTGTCCCCACTCGCTGGGGAAATCTATAAATTGGAAACATGGCCATTAGCTCCTGGGACGGAACGGCAGGGCTGGTCCCCACTCGCTGGGGAAATCTATAAATTGGAAACTTACAGTGTTTATGCAATATGGGTCAATCGTCCTGGTCCCCACTCGCTGGGGAAATCTATAAATTGGAAACCAGGTGGGAGTGGCACCCGCGCCGCAAGAACAAGCGTCCCCACTCGCTGGGGAAATCTATAAATTGGAAACAAATATTCTCCACCAAATTCAATGATTTCTTTAAGTGTCCCCACTCGCTGGGGAAATCTATAAATTGGAAACTTCTTCGTCACCTTCTTCTTAGAGGGGGTATTGATATGTCCCCACTCGCTGGGGAAATCTATAAATTGGAAACGCGAAGCTTTCATCCGCCTCGAACACGAACCATTTCGTCCCCACTCGCTGGGGAAATCTATAAATTGGAAACTTAATTTTGATGATATTATATTCAAAAACTATAAAAGTGATGTCCCCACTCGCTGGGGAAATCTATAAATTGGAAACATATTTTATGAATTCAGGGAATTCCGGCCCAAACTTTAGTCCCCACTCGCTGGGGAAATCTATAAATTGGAAACTCGTGTTTCTCCGGCGGGCGCTTGATTATGTCTGGCAGTCCCCACTCGCTGGGGAAATCTATAAATTGGAAACGTACGTATTCCACGTCGTCCTTCGAGAACACGTGGATGTCCCCACTCGCTGGGGAAATCTATAAATTGGAAACGTGTATGCTGGTAAAGGTAACGCAGTTGCAATTCTACGTCCCCACTCGCTGGGGAAATCTATAAATTGGAAACTTGTTGGAAGTACAGGAGGAAAAACATGGCTCTGCCTCAAGACCGTGAAGCGGCAATTCGGTATCTCATGGAAAAGTACAAGGTAGACCGATACAAGGCCACCTTCATCTACAACATCGAGACTGGCAAGCTGCCCGGCGATGTGATTAACCTCAATCAGTTGACCCCAGAACAGCGCCGCATATTGGGAATCGAGCAGTGATTCTGTCCCCACTCGCTGGGGAAATCTAAATCTATAAATTGGAAACGGCCCAGACCAACACCTAGGTAGTCTCAGGCCGTTTTTTCGCGTCTCTACTCGCTGGGGAAATCTATAGATTTAGGAAAAACTATCCCTTAATGACAGCTAAGGGACGCAACCGAGCGACTTTCCGAGCTAGCCCAGCACTCTGCACCACCTCCACGACCTGGCTGACATCCTTGTAGGCCACTGGCGCCTCCTCCGCCAATCCCTTGGTGCTGCCAGCTCGAATGACCAACCCCCGTTCTTCCAGTTCCTGCTTCAGGTCGGGGCCCCAGATTTTCTTCAGCGCCTGAGCCCGGCTCATCACCCGCCCCGCACCATGACAAGTAGAGCCGAAGGAGAGTTCCATTGCCTTCTTTGTCCCCACCAGCACGTAGGACGCCGTCCCCATAGAACCAGGGACAAGGACTGGCTGGCCTACGTCTCGGTATGCTTCCGGCACCTCAGGACGGCCTGGGCCAAAGGCGCGCGTGGCTCCCTTGCGGTGGACGCAGACCTGCACCTGTTTGCCATCTATCTCGTGTTCTTCAAATTTGGCGATATTGTGGGCCACATCGTACACCTGGTAAAGGTCGTAGTTGCGAACCTTGCCCTGGAGGACATCCCGGAAAGCCTCCCGGACACCCATGGCTAATACTTGACGGTTGACAAAGGCGTAGTTGACCGCACAAGCCATTGCGCCGTAGTAGGCCCGACCCTCTGGAGAGTCAATAGGCGCACAGACCAGTTCCCGGTCGGGAATGGAAATGCCGTACTTGCGGACAGATGACTGGAGACTTTTCACGTAGTCGTCGCAAATCTGATGGCCGAAGCCGCGAGAACCACAGTGAATCTGAACCACAATCTGGTTTTCCTGCAGGCCGAAGGCTTTCGCTACCTCGGGATCAAAAATTTCCTCCACAACATCAATCTCTAGAAAATGATTGCCCGCACCTAGCGAGCCAATCTGGTCGCCACCCCGTTCCCGGGCGCGGGCGCTCACCTTGCTGGGATCAGCGCCGGGGAGCGTACCTTCCTCTTCGGTGTGGGCCAGGTCTTCCTCTCGCGCCAGACCTCGCTTCAGCGCCCAGCGGGACCCTTCCACTATCAGTTCGTCTAGTTCGCGTGAGGAGACCCGAATACGCCCAGACTCGCCCACACCGCTGGGGCAAGCCCGGTAGAGAGCGTTGGTCAAGTCCCGAAGGTGAGGCATGACTTCCTCCTTCTCCAGATGGGAAGCCATCAGGCGGACACCGCAATTAATGTCGTAGCCAACTCCGCCAGGGGAGATAACGCCCGTCTTCGCGTCCATTGCTGCGACACCACCAATAGGGAAACCGTAGCCCTCATGGAAATCAGGCATCGCCATCGTATATTTGAGGACACCGGGCAAAGTGGCTGTGTTGACCAACTGCTCCGCCGTCCGGTCACGAAAAGCAGCATCCAACATCTCCGCACTGGCGAAGATGCGGGCGGGAACTCGCATATCTGGGCGCGCTTCTTTCGGCAATTCCCAAACGGCTTTGTCTAGCCGGCGAAAGTCTTTCTTCTCCACCATGACTTTTTCACCTCCTTACCAAAAGCGCTAAGGCCCCGTCGGAACCATCACACATCAAACGTGACGGTTGTCTCCAACCCACGCTCAGTGGGGCGGATAGACAGGCCACTGAATGTAGCAGCCTTGATCAGATGGCGGGTTTCCTTCGGTCGGCCGCCACGAACCACGCCTCGCAAGTGCATGGGCATGACCTCTTCCAGGTCAAACTCCGTAAAGACTAAACCCTCCCGCTCATTTAAGTAAATGAGTTCCCCCAGCCAGGTGACCAGCAACGTTTCCGCATCGGGCGCGCTCAGGTCTAGTGACTTTTCCTTTTCAGGGCAAATAGACGCCGGGTCTGCCGTCAGCCAGGCCAGCCCGCGCGCCGCATTGACAAACAGTTCCTTTAGGTCCTGTCCCCAGACCCGTAGCGCCACGTCAGCCGTATGGGGAATCTCCTCAAAGCCGCAGCTTTGGTCCCAAGAGTTTTCCATGTATTAGGTGCCCATTGAGCTGGTAGTTGCTCCCCCTATCTATTTTGCCCGTAATCCCGCATCATGAGCATCCAGCCAGTTCCACGCATGTAGAGCTAAAAACACTTCGTCTGACGGTGGAATCAGGCTAATAATTTACATAGACCTGCATCAGAAAGCCATGGCAGCTGTTTGGATGGGGGGTTATCAGATGTTGTCCGTTTTCGCGAGTTTGCTGATGCGAATCCCAGTCTGACCCAAAAGGAAATAACTGCGGCCTGGGAGGTGGCTATTATAGTCAAGCGACTTTGGTTTGTTGGAGGGATGGTGGGAAAACCAAGGACGGGGCTGCGCCCTGCGACCCAAGCCATGACAAGTCTAGATAACTTCGCTATATGACTATTTCTGGGCGTTCAGGAAGATAGGCTGCACCCGTGAAAAACTAATCCATGTCGTCAATGTGCGCGCTAATGCCGCTGGCGAGGACTTGGATTAACAGGTCGAGGGTTTCTTGAGAACAGGGTAAATCAGCATTTTCTCGCATGCGCATGTTCTGCAATTGTAGATGGAGTCCCTGCACCACTTGTTCGCACTCTTGGGCTTGGTGTTTGCTCCAGGATTCCCAGTGGCTCAGCAAATCGTAGATAAATGCCATGCGGGTAATAGTAGAATCGTCCATTTCCAAAGTCTGACACCACAAGGCGGCAATCACTCGCATCAAAGCGCGCGCATCCTCGCCAGTACGGATTAAACTGCCTAGTTCCAAAACGGGTCGGGTGCCGACGCTCCAGGTCTGGCAAGCCGCTCGGAAATCGGTGATGTTCATCGTTATTCCCCCTCGTGCTAGAGCTTACTTTACACCCCACACCGGCATAAACTCTGTTACAGTTTTAGTGGATAGGCCGCCGGAGGGGAATGTATGGCGTTACTGGTGATCGGCAATCAGTTTGAACAGGATTTGGAACGGCACGGGGCTTTGGCGGTTTGGGTGCCACCAGAGGGAGGTCACGAAGGACGCTATCAACGGCGGTTAAAGGGGGCTGGCTACCGGACATTGCACATGACGGCGCGGGGCATGGGAGAACTCGAAGCGTTTTTGACCCGGTTTCATGGGGTGCGTCCAGCCCATCTAGGAAAGGCGCTGGCCCAAACGGCAGCCGTAGGCGATGTCTATTACTTCCCACCGTTGCTGGATCAAGCGCTGGCGGCTCTGCCTCCCCAAGCCAAGGGCGTGGTGCTGTGGCTGATTGAAGGGAAGGTGTTGTCTCGCCAGGAATTGCGCTATCTGACGGTAGTGCCCACCCAGTATCCCCGGTGTAAGGTGGTGGTAGAGGTGGCGAGTGGCCGGGAATTTCGTTGGCAACCCCTGAAGACTTACCTAGACCAAGGGTGACAGCAGCCATTGTCTTAGAAAACGTCTCGTTTGCCTGGTCACCGGAACGACCGGCCTTGCAAAATTGCAGTTTGCAGGTGCCCCAGGGGGAATTTTGGATGTTGCTGGGGGCCAATGGCAGCGGTAAATCCACGCTGTTGAAAATCCTAGCGGGATTGCTGGAACCAGCCCAGGGACGGGTGGAACTGGCGGGAGCGGTAGGGTTGGTGTTACAAAATCCAGACCATCAGGTGGTGATGCCCAGCGTGGGAGCGGATGTGGCGTTTGGGTTGGCGGATTTACCTCCCTGGCAATGGGCAGAACGGGTGGAACAGGCGTTGCGGTTAGTGGGTTTGTGGGAGCTGTGTAACCGGCCAGTCTATGGCTTGAGTGGTGGGCAAAAGCAACGCCTGGCGATTGCGGGAGCCTTAGCGCGGCAAGTGCCCATCCTACTGCTGGACGAACCAACCGCGTTTTTGGACCCGGAACAACAACTGGACCTGGCGCAACAGGTGCAGCAACTCGTACGGACGACGGGGGTGACAGCGCTGTGGGTAACGCATCGCTTGGAAGAATTGGCCTATTGCGACCGAGCTGTGTTACTCAGTGAGGGACGTATTACCCAGCAGGGAACGGGGATGGAGCTGCAAACATACATTCAAAAGCAGTACGCAATGGCATGATGCCAAGTCCCCTGGATAGGTGGCCGGGCACTGAACCCCATCCTGACCCGCGCTGGCAGATTTTGTACGAAGCCATCTTACGGGGCAATCAGCAGATGAATCTCACCCGTATCACAGCGCCGGCGGACTTTTGGGAAAAGCACTTGTGGGACAGCGCCCAGGGAATTAAACCTTACCTAGGGGAAAGCGCAGCGTGGCGGGTCGTGGACGTGGGAACTGGGGCAGGATTTCCAGGGGTCGTCGTGGCGCTGTTGCAACCCCATTGGCAGGTGACGTTGCTAGATGCCCGCCAGAAGAAAACGCGTTTTCTGCAACGACTGGTGGCCGATTTAGACCTGAAAAATGTCACGGTGGTCACGGGCCGGGCTGAGGTTTTGGGGGCTGCGTTTCCCCACCGGCAAGGGTATGATTTGGTGCTGCTGCGAGCGGTGGCGCCCATCCCCCAAGCCCTGGCCTACGGCGTCCCTTTGGTGAAAGCGGGCGGGCGGTTGGTGTTGTACCAGGGCCGTTGGACCGAGAGTGATACCGCCGCCTTGACGACCCAACACCAGGGGTTACAATTGGTTCAGATTGATGCCCAGACAACCCCCTTGACCCAAGCAGCCCGTCACTACTTGCACTTGGTCAGGAACTTCCCTGGGCCGACCGATTCATAACAAAGGGAGTAGCGTTGGTCGAGAGCGTATCATGCGTGTAGTGCCTTTGGCAGTTGGTTTGTTTCTTGCCACAGCAACGGTAGTTCCAGCATTGCCGTCTCCGGCCCAGGCGAATCGTTTTCAGGAAATCATGAACCTGAAGCGGGCGCAAAACCTAGCGCGTATGGCGGGCGAGCGGGCCAATGGCGGCATTGAAGTCTATCGCACGGAGGCGGCCATGCACCGAACGGTAGGGACGGTCGGGGATGCGCGTTACGAAGATGTGGGCGATGCCTGGATTTTCACCTTTCGGGGGGGAACGCCGGAGGAGGTGGCTGCCGGTCGCTATTCCATTCGGACGGTGGTGCGGGTCGATAAACAAACCTTCAAGACGAGCATTCTGAGCAATGAACGGATTTAGGTTGCAAAAGTGGGGGTTGGCTCTGCTGACGGCGTTGACCCTCTGGACAACAGCATTACCGGTTCGGGCAGGCGACCCGTTTCGCCGCAATCCTCCTCGTCCCATCAGCGACCCGGCAGAACAGGCGTTTGAGCAGGTGTTTCGCTACGGCAACTACACCCAGGCGCGGGCGATTTTGAAAGACCTGCTAGCCCAAAATCCTTCGGAACCGATGGTTTATGCCCTGCAGGCGGCGATTGCCTATTTGGATGGAGATTTGCCGACCATGGCGCAAATGGCCCGCCAGACCATGCAAGCAGCCGAACAACTCCAAAGGACGGACCCCCTGCGGGGGCATTTGTACGTGGGGGTAGCCCATTTTCTCGAAGGGGGCGTTATTGCCACCGAAAACCGCAAGAATTTGTTGCTGGTGGTGCCGCAATTGCTGGATAAAGTGCGGGTGGCATTGGCGGCCTTTGACCGGGCAGCCCAGGTGGACCCAACAGACCCAGAACTCAATCTCATCCGGGGCTTTGCCGACTTGTTGATTGCTATCAATATCCCCTTCAGTAGCGTGGATGATGCGGTGAATCGCCTGCGGAATTCTGGTGCGCCGCCCTATTTGGTTCACCGGGGATTGGCGTTGGCCTATCGGGATATGAAGAGATTTGCTGACGCGCTCCAGGAAGTGGACAAGGCTCTGGCTGCTGCCCCCAACCATCCCGAATTGCACTATCTCAAGGCCCAAATCCTGGCGGGTCAACAAAACCATGCGGAAGCTGTGAAATGGTTTGACCAGGCCCTGGCGATGGAGGCGCAATTGCCCCCCACCCTGGTGCGGCAAATCCAGCGGGAACGGGAACGCGCGCAACGACGGCTCGTGGCCACGCCCCAATGAAGGTGCAATTTCGGGAGGTGGATGTTTTTAACCTGTGGATATGGGTGGAATTTGCCCAGCCACCGGACACCCAGGCGCGTCAATACCTCGAGGAAATTTTCAGCTCCTGGTTCCTGCTGGGGAAATTGGGAGGATTCAATGCGGAAAACCTCCAGGTGCAGGAACAGGGCTACGACCTCAACTTTTTCCCCTACGACAACCAAGCCGGGGATAAGGCGATGCAAGCGGTGATGCACAACATGGGGGATGTGGAATATCGAGATAACTGGGCGCGCTGTTGGTTTGACCTAGGCACCAGTGATGGACTGGCCCTAGATGTCCTCATCAATGCGCTGCGTCAATTTTCTCGGGAGTATGTCCCCCTCAAAACGGTGATTGTTGGCGGGGTGAATCCTGATTGGCCGGTGGAACGAGGGGAACCCCCATCGCCATTGTTGGGTTATGTGTGAACCCCAGTTGATGCAGCAATTGCCCTAGTGATTCAGGGAGGGGAGCCGTGATGGTCAAACGCTCGCCCGTGTGGGGATGGTGTAAACCCAAACGCCAGGCGTGTAGGGCTTGACCGGGGAGATAGCGGCTATATCTACGGTTTGCGCTGTAGAGCGGGTCATTCACCAGCGGATGCCCCAGGTGACTCATATGCACCCGAATCTGGTGGGTTCGGCCGGTTTCCAGACGGAAATGCACCCAGCTATAGTCTCCCTGCGTTGCTAAGACCTGCCAGTGGGTTACTGCCGGCCGGCCTGTTGGTACAACAGCCATTTTCCGCCGGTGGCGGGGGTGGCGACCGATGGGTGCCGTCACAGTGCCGGTGGGGGTGGGCAAACGCCCGTGAATTAACCCCAGGTACTCCCGTTGCATCTGGCGGGCTTGGATTTGCCGTTGCAAGTGCTGGAGCGCCGCTGCGGTTTTGGCCACAACCATCACGCCCGTCGTGTCTTTATCCAAACGATGGACAATCCCTGGGCGCTGTTTGTCAGCCATTTCCCCAAAGTGGGGGCAGTGGGCAAGCAGGGCGTTCACCAGGGTTTGGTCCCAGTGCCCAGGCGCGGGATGGACCACCAGCCCTGCTGGTTTGTTAAGGATTAGCAAATGGTCGTCCTCGTAGAGGATGTCGAGGGGCAGGGGTTGCGCCGGCGTCTCTAGCGGTGCAGGGGGTGGAATGTGCATTTGCACCCAATCGCCGGGTCGCAGCGGGTGATTTTTGTCGGTTTGGACCCGCTGATTCACCCAGACCTGCCCCTGCTGGATAAGCTTTTGGATGCGACTGCGCGACAAATCCGACCACTGCTGGGCTAAACCCTGATCCAGCCGGGCGATGGGTGTCACCACCCGAAACTCCCGCACCTCCATCGCGCCTCAATGGCTATAGCTCCAGTCCGGTCGCAACTGCTTCGCTCCCCGCAAATAGGGATGCACCAACCGTTGGGTCGCCGGCAACTGGGCATGGGCCAGCAAGCGAATACAGCGGGGCAAACCGTGAACTACCGCCATGTGCTGCACATCCAACATCGCCACCTCATCCCAGTACGGACGCTCGCGAGCCACTGTCGCCGGGTAAATTGCATCCAAGTCGGGCGTTACGCTAAACATCACACTCAGGATTTGCCGGGGATGCAACTGGTTTTCCCGCTCGAGGGTCTCCAGCAGTTCCAAAACTGCTTCGCGAATGGCCGGCACCGTATTGGCCTCTGCCGTCGTCGCCCCCCGTAATGCTCGCCAGCACCAATCCCCTGCCTGAGCCATATCACGTGGTTTGACTGGTGACCACCGGCGCGGGGGGTTGCTGGAGCGCATTGTACAGGCGGTTCAGGGCATTCATGTACGCCTGGGCGGAGGCCACAATAATGTCCGTGTGGGCCGCATGACCGCTGTAGGTGCGCTGGTTGTGCTCTAGACGAATCGTCACCTCGCCAATCGCGTCAATGCCCTCCGTCACCGACTGCACTGAAAATTCCACCAGGCGATTGGGCACCTGCACCACCCGGTTGATGGCCTTGTACACTGCGTCCACTGGCCCGGTTCCCGTTGCTGCATCAGTACGTTCTTCACCATTGGGTAGCCGCACCGTCACCGTGGCCGTGGGAATTTCGTGGTCGCCGCAGGAGACTTGCACCCGCTCTAGCCGGAAATTCACCACCACCGGCGTTTGCATTTCATCGCTGGCGATGGCTTCTAAATCCCGGTCAGTGATTTCTTTTTTCTTGTCCGCCAGTTCCTTGAAGCGCAAAAAGGCCCGGTTGAGTTCCTGCTCATTCAACTCGTAACCCAACTCCCGCAAGCGCGTGCGAAAGGCATGGCGGCCCGAGTGTTTCCCCAACACAATCTGATTGGCTTGCCACCCAATGGTGCGGGCGTCCATGATCTCGTAGGTCTGGCGATGTTTGAGCACCCCATCCTGGTGAATCCCCGACTCATGGGCAAAGGCATTCGCCCCCACAATCGCCTTGTTCGGTTGCACCACTAGCCCCGTCAACTGGGAGACCAGGCGTGACGTTTTGTAAATTTGGGTAGTATCAATGCGGGTCAGGGGTTCCGTCGAGTCCACTGGGCGCCCCAAGTAGGGATTAAAATAGCTGCGCCGTACATGCAACGCCATTACAATTTCTTCCAGCGCCGTGTTGCCGGCCCGCTCGCCAATGCCGTTAACCGTCACTTCCACCTGGCGTGCCCCGTTTTTAATCGCCTCCAGGAAGTTAGCCGTCGCCACCCCCAGGTCGTTGTGCCCATGCACGGAAATCACCGCCCGGTCAATGTTAGGCACATTCTCCTTAATGCCTTTGATGAGCTGGCCAAATTCCTCCGGCATCAAATAACCCACCGTGTCGGGGATGTTGACGGTCGTCGCCCCCGCCTCAATCACTGCCGCTAGCACTTGATACAGGTATTCTGGGTCCGTGCGGGCCGCATCCATCGGCGAAAATTCCACGTCATCCACATAACTTTTGGCCTTGCGCACCATGGCTACGGCAATATCGAGGACTTCCTCCCGGCTCTTGCGCAACTGGTGTTGCAAGTGAATATCCGATGTGGAGATAAACGTGTGAATGCGGGGACGTTCCGCTGGTTCGAGCGCCTTGGCCGCTGCTTCGATGTCGGCTGGAACCGCCCGCGCCAACGAACAGATGATTGGCTCGCGCACTTCCTTAGCAATGGTTCGTACCGCTTCGAAATCGCCCGGACTGGCGTAGGCAAACCCTGCCTCAATAACATCCACCCCCAGGCGTGCCAGTTGCCGGGCAATGATGAGTTTTTCTTCAACGTTCAGACTAGCCCCTGGGCACTGTTCCCCATCCCGCAAGGTTGTGTCGAAAATCAAAATTCGGTCGGCCATAGACCCCTTTGGCGCGCAATCATTTTTCTAATATACCCAATCCCGGTCTTGCCTCGGTAGCAGCGGCTCATCGTTATAGGCCAGCCACTTGCGTTTGTCCGAGAGAAGATGGGAAGAACCCAAGATGGGGCTATGACCAGTCTGAATGGCTGCCCTGGAGCTACCTCCGTGATCCTACGGTATTAGCAATTTCAATCGCCAAGCTTGTTGTTAGGTATAAACCACTTGGGTACGTTAACCACGGAGCGATCCCCATCACACTTTTATGACTAGCACGGCGTTGTGGCGGTATTGGGTCAGGCGGCTTCATCAGCGGGCGGCAGCAGGAGGATTCACCCTGGTGGAGTTACTCGTGGTGGTGGTGATCATTGGGATTCTGGCGGCCATCGCTCTGCCCTCGTTTCTCGCCCAAATTACCAAATCGAAACAAGCGGAAGCCAAGATGACCCTCAATGCTTGGATCAAAGCGCAACAACTCTATCGCTATGAGTACGGTCACTTCTTTCCGTTTTTCGAGTTGGGCCTCGGCTTGCCGAACGACACCAAGCACTTCAACTACGTAGGTAGCGGGGGTGCAGAAGAGGTATCCGAAAATTTCGCCCGCTTGATGGCCTATAGCAAAGACATCACTCTCAAACGCTACGCGGCTGGCGTTGAACGGGATATGCTCGTGGTGCCCCTACCGAACGGTTTACAGGATTATCGGATTCATGACGCGCCGGTTCTGTGCGAGAGCCACACGGCAGGATCGGGTCTAGCTGCAGCCCCCCTGGTCAATGGCGACAGAGATGGCCAGTGGCCGGCTTGCCCGTCGGATTACACCAACATCCTCACGTCAGCGACATCCGGTCCTTGAACCAACACCCCAAGGCCTGCAACAACAAATCCGGCGCCCAAATGAGGGTCGGCCATCGAAACTGCAACTGCTGCCACAGCCATTCCCCGTCGCCGCCCGTGAGCACAACCCGGCCCGTCCACTGCTCCAAGTAAAAGTGCAAACCTGCCAAAACCGTGTGCCCAATCCCACTCCGGATTGCTCGAACTGTGTCTTTGGCCCACAAAGGCGGCTGTTCCCTTGACCACTCGACTAGCGGCAAAGCCCCGGTTCCCTGGTGCAAACTCCGGCATTGCAGCGCCAACCCCGGCAGAATTGCCCCGCCCATGAATACCCCCTGCTGGTCCACCGCATTCAACGTCAGGGCAGTCCCTGCGTCAATGACCAGCACCGGTGGGCCATATATCTGAGCAGCTCCCCAAGCAGCCAAGGCCCGGTCCACTCCCAACGTCGGATAGGTCCCGGCCAAAGGAATATCTGGCAAGGTTAGCACCCGTGCAGTGCGATGGCATTGCCAATGGGTCGCTTGACTGGGCACCGGCGAAACCACGTACAACGGCCAGCGGCAGTGTTTCTCGACCCAAACCGTCGTCGGACTGTCCCAAGCGGTACGCCAGGTGCGTTTGAGTTGCCCGTCGCGCCACCAACCCCAGTGATAACGACTATTGCCCGCAATCAGACCGAGAACGTTCACGGTGTGCCTGGGGGCAGCAGTAAGACTGCATGGGGAGTAGGTCGGGGTTCGTAGTCGGTGTACATCCGTCCCTGGTAGGCCAGCGCCGCCGTCGCTCCCGAATCCAACATGACAGCTTCCCGGAAGCCCGCCTGCGCCAACGCCCGCCCTAAATGCACCGAATCCACCCGGTTTTTGGAAATCCCAATCATCGGTTGCCCACTGTGACTCACGCCCCAGAAGGCCCGGTGGCGGTAGGCATCAAACCCGTACAGATTGCCGAAACTGGCGTAGTCTCGAGGTTGCCCGTCTTTCACCAACCAGGCCGACGCCACAAATAAATCCGTCACCTCGGGAACTTCCGCCTGCACGCCGGCCAAGGTGTTGTGGCGAGCTGGGTCAAAGGGTAAAAACCGCACCGTCTTGGGGGTGATGACCACCAGGGGCCGCCCCCGCAATTTGGGAATATCGCCGTTGCCGCCGGGGATGAACCGCTGGGTGTTTTGTGCCAGCACCGGCCCGATCATCACATTAGAATTCAAAGACTCCAGGGAGAAAAAGCCGCCATCTACCACCGCCGTCGCCCTCGGTTCCCGGCGCAAAAATTCGCTCACTTGATAACGGGAATCGGCATGGTGGGTAATGGGCCGCCCGCCGCTCACCAGCACCAGGTCCACCCCTTCCACCGTGGTCTGTCGCAACTGAATCGGCGCTGTGAAATCCACACCGGCCAACGGCGCTGCGACCGGCGCTCCTCCCCATGCCGTTTCCAAGAGGCTGCGCAATCGCGATTGGCCGAACCGTTCAATGGCAAGCAGGTCTTGGGATTCACCCGCATAGAACTCCGGACCGTTGCGCATGGTGAAGGCGGCGAGATAACCAGCTTTGCGAGTGGCTGTCCAGACCCGCTCGTCGTAGTGACCCACCGGATAAACAAAGTAATGGATGGGTCGCCCCAGTTCCCGCTCGAGCACCTGCTTGGATTCCACCAATTCTCGCTCTAAGGCCGCATCATCCAGTGGCCGCAAATCCAGGGGATGGGTCACGCTGTGGGATGTGATGGTGACCAGGGGATTCTGGGCCATTTCCCGCAATTGTTCCCAGGTTACTTTGGGTCGGTTGCCGCCTGTACCTACCCCCTGGGTATAGATGGAAAACGCCGCCGGGTAGTTGTACTTCCGCAACAGGGGGTAAACGTATTCGTAGTGGCTGCGATAGCCGTCATCGAAAGTTAGAACAATGGGTTTGGGGGGCAAGGGCAACCCCGTGCGCAAGTGGGTCACTAAGGCATCCAAACTTACCGGCGTCAAGCCCTGTTCTTTGATCAAACGGAAATGTTCTTCCAATTCCTGCGGCGTCACATCAAAAAAGACCTGTTTTTGCGGCACGATGTCGTGGTACATGATGACAGGGACACGCGCGGCTTTGGCTGCTTCCGCTAGTTTGGGCCAGGGTTCTTGGCGCAAAAACGGCATCAGTTGGTCGCCCATGGCTGCCGCAAAACTCACAGCATCCCACCGCTGCTGGGTCATGGTTTGGGTGGCGGGAATATGCCAGCAGGTGAGGAGCGATAACTGGGTCAACGTCCCAGCTTGGCAGTCTTCCTCAGCTGTTGAACGACCCTGCCCTAGCCAAGGCATCGTCATTGACTCAGGTGAAGACACCCATACCACGGCCAACCCGGCTACAACGCCCACCCCCAACCCCGCTAGCAAGGCTGGCCACAGGGAAGGTCGTCGCTGAGTCCGCCCGCGTACCTTTACCATACCGTCGCCACTCTCCCCACCACCACGCCGTCCGCTCCCATTGTACGCCGTCGCCCCTATACGGCAAAACCTCAGCTTTTCACCTGCGCTCCTTTGTCGCTGACCCGCGTCACTCGCGCTGTCGCCTGCACGCCCACTTCTTGCCACGCCTGCGCCATCGCTGTTGCCACTGCTGTTGCCTGAGCCGGCGCCGCTAATGCTAACAGGGTTGGCCCAGCCCCGCTGATGACAACGCCGTAGGCTCCCGCTGCCAGGGCGGCCTGCTCCACCTGGTCATATCCCGGAATCAACCGCCGCCGGTAGGGTTGGTGCAAACGGTCCTGTAACCCCTGGCGCAACAAAGCGGGGTCGCCCCGCTTTAATCCTTGCAACAGGCAACCAAGCGCCCCCAAATTGGTTACCGCATCGTGGTAGGGCACTTGCTCCGGCAATACAGCGCGCGCTGCGGCAGTCGAGAGCGTAAATTCCGGAATGGCGAGCACTGGCAGGATATCAGGGTGCCAGGGGATAGAACAAACGTGCACGCCGCAGACCAGACAACAGCCACCTCGCCACGCCGGCACGACATTATCAGGATGACCCTCCAGCGCCACCGCCCAGTTCAGCAGTTCTGTCTCAGGAAGCGGTTCCCCTAGCAAACGGTGTGCGGCCAACACCCCTGCTACAATCGCCGTCGCCGAACTGCCCAACCCCCGCGCCAAGGGTACCTCTAGCTCCAGCGTCAAGGTCACAGGAGGCACCGGCTGGCCCAATCGCTCATACACCAGCGCAAATGCCCGGTACGCCAGGTTATCCGCCGGTAGGTCTGCTCCCACCACCTCAACCGGTTCCCCTGCCCCACGCAAAGCGAAACGAAAACGATTGCCAAAATCCAGCGCCGCCCCCAAGCAATCAAACCCCGGCCCCAGATTCGCTGTCGTCGCTGGCACCCAGACTTCAACGCCCATTCAGCCCTGGAACCGCCGTTGCCAGCGCACCCACAGATGCAACAGCAGGTAAATCACCCCAACATAACCTGTTGCCGCCAGCACAATTGCAACTGGTAAAGAAATCGTCATTGCCCCCAATCTCTGCCTGCCATCCGCGCAACACAACCACCTCCTGCCACACCACGCTCTGTAACGTACCCGCCTGCCGGTAGGGTGAAAACGTAAACTTTATCCTCACCACCCTTTATCCCAGCCTGTTAAAAACAAGGTTTTATAACCCCTACCGCTCAGGATGAGAGAGTTCGCCACACTCACCTGCTGAAAAGCCGGTATTACACTGCTTTCCTTCTCCAATCTAACACGACGGGCCACAAATCTGAAAAAAACATAACGGCTTTGTAAATCTCTCAGCCCCAGCGTTGCTCTGGCCCCGTGGCTAGTACCGGTGGCTTGCCGGCGGTTGCATCCCTTAGAATAGGGATACACAATGTAAAAAAATGTAACTCAACCGCCATGACCCTTGTGACTGCGCCGTTTGCCCCTATTGAAGACGACCTACAGCAGTTGAGCGATCATTTGCGCCAGTTGGTGGGGGGACGTCATCCCATCTTGTCAGCGGCAGCAGAATACCTGTTTGGGGCGGGGGGGAAGCGACTGCGGCCGGCGTTAGTGCTGCTAGTTGCCAAGGCGACGGCGGGGGAAGTGACCATGCAGCACCGGCGGTTAGCCGAAATTACCGAAATGATCCACACCGCCAGCCTGGTGCATGATGATGTGGTGGACGGAGCCGACATGCGCCGCAATGTCCCGACGGTGCATACTTACTTTGGCAACCGGGTGGCGATTCTAGCAGGGGATTACTTGTTTGCCCAATCATCCTGGTACCTGGCAAATCTGGACAATCTCACGGTGGTCAAGCTGTTGTCGCGGGTGATCATGGATTTTGCGGAGGGAGAAATCCGCCAGAGCATGACCCATTTCGACCCCGATTTGTCATTTGAGGAATATATCGAGAAAACGTTTCTCAAAACAGCGTCGTTGATGGCGGCCAGTTGCAAGGCAGCAGCGGTTTTGAGTAATTGTCCAGAAACGTTGTGTGAACAGATGTATCAGTACGGGCGTTATCTGGGGCTGGCGTTTCAGGTGGTGGATGACATTTTTGATTTCACGGCGTCGAGTGCGGTGCTGGGGAAACCGGCAGGGGCCGATTTGCAAGAGGGCAATCTCACAGCGCCGGTGCTGTTTGCGTTGCAGGAGACACCCGCTTTGCGCAAACTGGTCGAGCGTAAATTCAGTGAACCGGGGGACTTGGAGCAGGCGGTGGCTCTGGTGCGCATGGGTCAAGGGATTGAACGCTCGCGGCAAATGGCCCAAGAGTATGCCCAGATGGCGACCACTTTCTTGACCGATTTGCCCCCGTCACCGGCCCGGCAGTCCCTGTGGGATTTAACAGACTATGTGTTGTCGCGGTTGCACTGACCCGCATTATGCTAGTTTCAAACAACACGAGGTGGTGAGCAGAACGGCCTATGTCCACATGGCGGCAGGACTTGAAGAATGACCTGATTGCTGGCTTGCTGGTAGTCATTCCTCTAGCGACCACGATTTGGATTACGTTTGTGACGGCCAACTGGGTGATCCGGCTGCTGACCCGTATTCCTAAGCAGTTGAATCCGTTGAGTTTACCGCCCCTGTTGCAGGATTTGGTGAACTTGTGCGTGGGGTTAACCGTGCCCTTGGTCGGGATTTTGTTGATTGGTCTGATGGCGCGCAATATTGTCGGCCGGTGGTTGTTAAATCTGGGGGAGCAGATTTTGCAGCAAATTCCCCTAGCCGGCTCCGTATATAAAACGCTGAAGCAATTGCTAGAAACGCTGTTGCGGGATTCGAGTCAAAAGTTCAGCCGGGTGGTGTTGGTGGAATACCCACGGCGGGATGTGTGGGCGGTGGCATTTGTAACAGGGACGGCAGGAGAAGTGATTGAACGGTCGTTGCCGGTGACCCGCCAGGAAACGCTGGTGAGTGTATTCATCCCGTCAACCCCGAATCCGGCCACCGGTTGGTACGCGATGGTGCCGGAGCGCGACATTGTGCCGTTGCCGATTTCCGTAGAAGACGCCTTCAAGTTGCTGGTTTCAGGGGGGATTGTGAACCCGACGGTGGCAGGCCGTCCCGAATCCCTGTTGCCTTCGGAGCGGGTCTGATGCAACCCCGGCGCGTGGCGCGAGAATTGGCCCTGCTGGGCTTGAGTCAGATGTCCCCTGGCAAGGAGGTTGCCCTAGAAGACCTGCTCCTGGCAGCCATCCGGACGTTGACCCAAGAGTTGGAAGACACCCTCGAGCAGGCCAGCAGCACCCTGAAACGGGCGTACGAGCAGTTGGAACTCCATCCGGCCAGCGCCCAGGCCCATCTACACGAAGCGATGGAGGCCACGCGGACGGCGATTAACCATCTGGGGACGGCTACTCATTTACCCGAGTGGGTCTATCTAGCGGGCCAGGCGGAGGTGCAGCAGTTTGCATTGCAACTCATCCAGACCTGGTATGCGCACCGGCAAGCGATTGATGACTTAATGCAGCGGGGGATCAAAGGGTGGCAAATCCAGCGACTGCACCGGATGGAGCGGGATATTCTCCGGTTGGCAACTGCAGAGATGGTATTTCTTGGCACGCCGGTGCAGATTGTGATGAATGAAGCGGTGGAATTGGCCAAGCGCTATTGCGGCGAAGACAGTTACCGGTTTATCAATGGCACCCTGCGGCAGATTTATCTGGTTCACCGGGCGGAAACGACCGCGAAACCTTAGCGCGTCTCTTCCACCACCACCACTGGCAGCGGGCTACTTTCTAACACTGCTTGGGAGACCGAACCCATGAGCAATTCCGGGCGCTGGCCGCGTTTACCCATCACAATTTCCGTTGCCCCGACTGTTGCAGCCATGCGCAGGATGGTTTCCACCACCGAGCCTTCGACACACAGAAATTCATAGCGAATATCAGCCAGTAGGCGTTCCACCTGCTGTCGCAACCAGGCCAGCCCCTGCGGGTCCGCCACCTGCACCACATGCACTACCACGACTCGGCCATCGCTCCGGCGGGCCAACTCGGCTGCTTTGGTCAAAACGGCAACCGCCAGAGGGGACACATCCACCGCCGCCAACAGCACCACCGGCTGGCCAACGCTGACTTTGGTGGGGTCCACCGTACCGCGGGTGAGCAAGCGAGGGGCAAAGGTAGGAATCGCCCAGGCGCCCAGCGGAGCGGTTACTAAAATGGATAGCGCCGCCAAGGCCAGGATTTGGTCGCCCCCTGGAATACCCGCCGCTAGGGGTAAGGCCCCAATGGCTGCCTGCACCGTCGCCTTCGCGGAATTCCCCGCCAGCAGAAACAACCGCTCCCGGCCATTCCAATTGCTGCCCCAGGTAGACAGCCACCAGCCGAGACCGCGGCCCACTAGTGTCCCCAGCGCCAAAATGAGCAGCCCAACCTGCCAGGTGTCCGCCAGCACCGGCAATTGAATACTCGCCCCCAGCAGGACAAACAAAAACAATTCCGCGCCCACCCACAAACCATCAAAACTACCGCGCAACCGTCGCGCCAGGGGGGCATCCAATTCAATCAGAAAAAATCCCGTCGCCATCACCGCCAGATAACCGGAGTACCACGGCAATCGCTCCGCTCCCACCACCAGCAACAGGGCCAGCGCCGCTGCCAGTAACCCCTCCTGTACCGCGTTTTGGGTCCAGTTTTGCTTGACCATTAGCCACACCAGCGCCTGCGCCATTAGCCAACCCAACCCAATGCCCAGCCCGATCTGCAGGAGCACTTGCACTGGCAACCACCAGACACCACCAGCATCAGTTCGCGCCGTCAAAAGGCCCATCAGCAGGTTAAACAGCAGCAACAGCAACACATCCGAAAGCGCACTCCCGGTCAGGATGGCGTCTGGGATTCCTTTGTCCACGCCCCATCCCAGGCTCTTCAGCCGCAACATTCCCGGTACGATCACCGCTGGCGATTCCGCCCCCAACACGCACCCCAGCAATAAACCCTGCGGCCAGTCCCATTGCAACAAGAGAATTGTCGCCATCGCCACCACCAACATTTCCCCCAGCGCCGGCAAAAACCCCAGGCGTAACGCCACCGTTCCCTGTTGTTGCAGTTTCTCCCGGTCGAGTCCCAAGCCCGCTTTCATCAAGATCACCATCACGGCTATCACCCGCACATCCGACGCACCGGCTAGTAGCTCGGGACTGAGAACGTTTGCTCCTTGCGGCCCCAGCAGCATTCCGGCCAACACCATGCCCACCAAAGCTGGCACCCGCAACCGTTGGGCGATTTGCCCGGCCAAAAATCCCACGAGAATGATGGCAATAATGCTACTCAGCACGGACTGGTACCTGAGAAGGGGTCAAATTGCTCTTTAGTTTAGGAGATTTCCTCCGGTCAGGCTAAAATCAAGGAACAATCTGGGTACAGTAAGATAGGCTTTTCGCATTCGAGGTGAACCCGATGAGCACCACGCCCATTCCGCCACCACCCCGTGGTCCCATCCCACCGGTGCCCCCTCGACCCGTCGCGCCTCCGCCGCCCAAAGCACCACCGCCACCGGTTGCCAAAAGCAGCGGGCCGCGGATTCCCTCGATGGAAGAATTGGTATTCCGTGCTCAAGAAGAAGGCGCTTCCGATATTCACATTGGCGTGAATGAGCGGCCCCGGTTCCGCAAACGGGGATTGATGGAAATTGTGGAAGATTTGCCGGTAACGGACCTGGAAACCTACGACCGCTGGGTGGCGGAGATGCTCCAACCCGAGCAGATTGAACTCTTCCGTAGAAATATGGAATTTGACGGTGCTTGTACGTTCCAGGACAAAATCCGGGTGCGGATTAACCTGTTTATTTCCCTGCGCGGGCCGGCGCTAGTGCTACGGTTGATTCCCTTAAAAATTCTCACGATTGACCAGTTGGGATTACCATCAGTTTTCAAGGATTTATGCCATTACCAAAAGGGGTTAATTCTGGTGACTGGGCCAACAGGTTCGGGGAAATCCACAACGCTGGCGGCCATGGTGGACTACATCAACCAGACGTTGCCCAAGCACATTATTTCCATTGAAGACCCGGTGGAATTTGTGCATTTCAGTAAAAAGGCGTTGATTCGCCAGCGGGAAGTGGGGATTCACACGCTGAAATTTGAAAACGCCCTGAAAGCCTCGTTGCGGGAAGACCCGGACATCATCCTCATTGGTGAAATGCGGGACCGGGAAACGGTGAATACTGCGTTAAAGGCTGCCCAAACGGGTCACCTGGTCTTCGGTACCCTGCACACCAACAGCGCTGTGAAAACGATTGACCGGATTCTCAATCTCTACGAGCCGTCGGAACAACCCCCCATGCGGGTACAAATTGCGGAGACGCTGGTGGCGGTCATCGCCCAGTCCCTGGTGCGCACCACTGACGGCAAACGCACCGCCATTCACGAAATCATGATCAACACCGACGCCATCAAGGACTACATCCGCCGTGATGAAGTGGACGAAATCGAAAACCTGATTCCTCGTTCCACCCTCGACGGCATGTGCACGATGAACCAGTGCCTCTACCGCCTATACGAAGAAGGCCGGATTACGGAAGAAACAGCGCTGGAGGCCTCTCCCAAACCCAACGAGATGGCCATGCTCCTGCGTGGGAAGGCCGGCTTTTAGACTTCTTGCGGTAACAAGGAAGTCGCGCCCTGTAGAAAGCGAATCGCGCGGGCGGTCACTGCTGGGTCAATTTGTACCTGGCGCATCCGGATCAAGCCTTCAGCGATAAATCCCGCTTGCACCGTGTTGTCGCCGTGAAACGGGGTTTCGTACACCACTTCTCGGATGCCTGCCGAAATGAGCAGTTTCAAACAGGCCAAACAAGGCGCCAAGGTGACGTAGATGGTAGCACCTTCCGTCGCAATCCCGTAGCGGGCGGCCTGAGCAATCGCATTGGCTTCAGCGTGAATGGCGCGGGAGGGCAAGGCACGGTTCGTATCACAACGGGCTAACCCTGGGTAGCAAAACCCCTGAGCCGTGCAGTGGGGAGACCCGGAGGGGGGGCCGTTGTAACCCGTTGCCAACACCTGCCGTTGCTTGACAATGACCGCCCCAACCGGCAACGCTAAGCAAGTCGAACGGGTCGCCGCTAGCTTGGCCAGCATCATGAAGTACTCATCCCAACTGGGGCGGCCTTCTTCGAGCATCAGCGGGGGGCAGGTGTGGTCGGTTGGGCTGGACGGGCAGGTTGTTGTTGCTGGGGTGCGGGTGTAGCCGGTGGCCGTGGCCCGGTATCCCCAAACCGCGGGAAGGGCACATCCACAAACCCAATTTCTAGCAACTGTTGATAAGCCTTTTGACCCAACTCCCGCGTCGGCTGCTGACTGCGAATAATTTGCACCAGCAGTGGTACAGCCAAATCCGGTTCCTGTTGCGCCCGGTGTACCAACGCCAACTGGTAAGTCGCCTGGTCGCGCATTTCGGCTGCTTCTGCTGCTCGCCGGCGTTGACTGTCCGCCACCTGGTTATCAATCCCGGTGAAACTGCTCACCAACTGGGAATGAAAGGTGGACAACTGGTTGAACACTTGACGCGCGTCCTGGAGCTTGGCAATCGCCGTCTTGTAGTCGTTACGGGCAATTGCCTGAGCCGCTTCGTCCATCAACCGCTTGCCGCCGACCATGCTGAGCAACTTCGGGGGAGACACCGCGGCATCCAACGGATCAACTCCTATGGGATTGGATGGGGTTTGGGCTGGGGGTTTCGTTTGCGCTGGGGAGAAGCTAACTGCTCCGAACACCACCAGCCCGACAATTGCTCCTATCACCACCAACCGTTGCAGCCAAGACCGCCAAACACGTACACGCATGCACCGTACCCGAACGTCAGTCACTACCTGGTATGATAGCAGTGCGCTGACCCAGCCATCGAGTTGCTACACTGGAAGATCAGGGGCATGTAGCTCAGTGGATAGAGCACCAGATTCCGGGTCTGGTGGTCGGGGGTTCAAATCCCTCCATGCTCGTGTCATCGTCGTTACAGTAATCCTTTGTCCCTTATTCACCCCGGTCAGCAAGTGGGGTAGTAGGACTGATGGTATAGCTAAAAAACTCCCCAGCTAGAAAGATGAGCAAAAAACCAAGGACGGGGCTGCGCCCTGCGACCCTGAGACAGCACAAGCATAGATGACTCAGCTTTAGTTTATGGCTATAGCTAAGCACAGAATGCTTGACACAAGCAGCAAACGGAACCATAGATATTTCCATGTTGATGGCTTCCCAAGGGTGACAACCTAAATGTTTTCTGCTATAGGCCACTTCAATTGGTCAGAGAGATAGGAGAAAATCCGGCGACCCAAGGGATGACAGCCATCGATGGCTCAGCTACATCAGCGAGATGATTGGGACAATGCGCCCTGCGACGAAAGAAACGAACTAGTTGGGTTAGCTGGGGCAAAAGCTGCTTGAAAAGCGGTGAAGTTTTACTTACGCTGGGCGGGAGCGTGCTGCTGTGGGATGCATCAAAACTGCGGCGCTGGAGCGTTTTTCCACCATTTCCCGCGTGATCCGGCAATGGGCTACATCCTGGCGCGACGGCAGTTCATACATGATGTCTAACATCAGTTCTTCAATAATGCTGCGCAAGGCTCGCGCCCCTGTTTTCCGCCGGTAGGCCTCCCGCGCAATTGCCTGCAATGCCTCCGGTTCAAACTCCAATTCGATATTGTCCATGCGCATAAGTTTTTGATACTGCTTAACGATGGCGTTGCGAGGCTGGGTCAAGATGGCGGCCAGCGCTTCTTCATCGAGGGGGTCGAGCACAGCAATCACTGGAATCCGGCCTGTAAATTCAGGAATCATGCCGAATTTAACCAAGTCATCTGGTTCCACTTCCCGCAGGAGTGACGTCCGTTGACCTTTAGCTGGCAAGGGGGTCGGAGCCTCATCTAGCAAAAATCCCATGGTCTTACGGCCAATGCGCTGTTCGATCACCCGTTCCAAGCCCACAAACGCCCCGCCGCAAATAAACAAGATATTGCTGGTGTTGATTTGAATGCACTCTTGGTAGGGGTGTTTACGACCACCTTGCGGGGGCACATTGGCAATCGTTCCTTCCAAAATTTTCAGCAAGGCCTGCTGCACGCCTTCGCCAGACACATCGCGGGTAATCGAGGGGTTTTCACTCTTGCGGGCAATCTTATCAATCTCGTCAATATAAACAATTCCCTGTTGCGCCCGCTCCACATCCATATCGGCCACCTGCAATAGGCGCAACAAAATGTTTTCCACGTCTTCCCCGACATACCCCGCTTCGGTCAAGGTGGTGGCGTCGGCAACGGCAAACGGTACATCCAATAATTTCGCCAGCGTTTGCGCCAGTAAGGTTTTCCCACAGCCAGTAGGACCAATCAGCAATACGTTTGATTTCTGCAACTCTACCCCGTCATCATTCCCTTGGGACTCGGCCCGCAGGCGCTTGTAGTGGTTATAGACTGCTACGGACAGGATTTTCTTGGCTTCCTCCTGGCCAATGACATGCTGGTCAAGATACTGCTTGATTTCCTGGGGGCGGGGCAGGGGTTCCCAGCTAGTGGTCACAGGCGAACGAGTGACAACCGGCTTACGTTTGGAAACCGGCGTCATGCTGCGGGCTTCGGATAATTCCTCCTCGAGAATCTCATTGCACAATTCCACGCACTCATCGCAAATGTACACCCCCGGTCCAGCAATGAGCTTGCGCACCTGTTCCTGGGACTTGCCGCAGAAGGAACATTTGAGGTGACCATCATAGCGGGACATAAGCCCTCCCCTTGCAAACAACACAGCGTTTAAGCAGCGGCGGGATAGAGTGTATCACGGGTGAGAATGTGGTCAATCAGGCCGTAGTCACGGGCTTCACTGGCGGACATGAAGAAGTCCCGGTCGGTGTCTGCTTCAATTCGCTCAAAGGGCTGGCCAGTGTGCTGAGCGAGCAATTCGTTCAAACGGCGCTTGTGGTACAGGATTTCCCGCGCTTGGATTTCAATGTCAATGGCCTGCCCCTGGGCGCCCCCCAGCGGTTGGTGAATCATGATGCGCGAACTGGGCATGGAGAAGCGTTTACCTGGAGCGCCAGCAGCCAGCAGAAAAGCACCCATACTGGCGGCCAGACCAAAACAAATCGTCGATACATCTGCCCGCACTTGCTGCATCGTATCATAAATCGCCATGCCTGCAGTGACCGAACCACCCGGCGAATTGATGAATAATTTAATGTCCTGCGTTGGGTCTTGGGCATCCAGGTACAACAAGCTCGCAACCAGCTGGTTCGCCACGGCATCCGTCACTTGGGTACCCAAAACCAAAATCCGCGCTTGCATCAGCCGTTCTTGGACATTAAACCCTGTTTCAGGGCGGGGAGGTGCGTCTTGAATCATTTCCCCGATCAAGCTAGTAATCAGAGGAACATTGGCAATACTCGTAATCATCGTGCTACAAACCCGCCGATGGTACTCGTCTCCCATTATGCCTCAAGCCTCCGCTGCTGGGGATGGTTCCGGCTCTGGAGTGGGTTCTGCCGGTTGCGACAAGGTGCCGGGCGGGACAAAGGTGATTTCCGCGTGTTCCTGCAACCACGCCAGGGCCATCTGCATCCGCAGCGACGATTCCACGACTTGTCGGAGTTGTTCCTCATCCAGGTCCTGCACCAAATCCGAGTGCTCCCGCAGTTCCGTCATCCGGGCCTGTACCGCCTCCGGCGTGGGCGTTAAGTTTTCTCGTTCGGCAATCGCTTTCAAGGCCAAAAATTGCTTCGTTTTCTTCTGGGCAAGGGGCAACAGTTGTTTGGCCAGTTCCTGCAATTGGTCCTCTTGCGCTAGGGCTGCCCGCACCTGTTCGACTGTCATACCCCCTTGGATGAGCGCCTGGGCAAAGTCTTGGATCAGGTCATTCAATTGGCGTTCCACCAGGGTGTGGGGCAGTTCGGTGGTGGTAATTTCAACCAGCGCTTCCCGCAATTGTTCTTCAATGCTCTGTTGGGTTCTTTGTTCCGCCCGTTTTTGTTCTCGTTCGGTCAAGAAATTGCGTAATTCCTCCAGCGTTTCACAGTCGCTAATGGCTTGGGCAAACATGTCATCGAGTTCGGGCAATTCCGGTTCTTTTAATTCCTTGAGGGTTACCTCCACAAGAAAGGTTTGCCCCGCCAAGTCTTCTTCCCAAAAATCGTCAGGGGTTGTGATAGTGACTTCTTTCGTTTCCCCTACTTGCATCCCGATTAACGCCTCGATTACTTCCGGGAAGAAACGGCTATCTTCTGGTTCCAAGCGCACCTCTAAATCGGTAGCCGTCAAGTCGCCAACTGCTTCGCCGCGGCCCTGGTCGGTGGACTGGTAGGCCTGCATGTCAATGATGGCGACATCGCCCGGTTGTGCTGGTCGTTCCACAGGGACAAGTGTTGCCCGTTGCCGCCGGTGATATTGCAGGATTTTTTCCACCGACTCCGGGTC
The DNA here is from genome assembly GCA_025056115.1 of Gloeomargarita sp. SKYG116. Taxonomy (GTDB): domain Bacteria; phylum Cyanobacteriota; class Cyanobacteriia; order Gloeomargaritales; family Gloeomargaritaceae; genus Gloeomargarita. Next base: position 13,509 of record JANWVM010000020.1, on the reverse strand, counting down.
AAATTCATGTTTTTCGGCGCGGATTTTTAGGTGCTGGTAATCGCCCAAGGTGACTTCCGGCCAGACATCCACCGCAATTTGAAACACAAAGGGCTGGTTGGGCCGGTAATTTTGCACCAAGGTTTCCAGGTTGTCGCGCAATTCTGGTTCACCAAGGGTCGGCACATCAACCTTTTGCAGCGCCTGGGGCATCGCCGTTTGAATCAGTTCCTCCACCACGGATGCATGAATAGACGCTTCTCCCAGGTATTGCCGCAGCAAATGGGGCGGGACTTTACCCTGGCGAAATCCGGGCAAACGAACGCTTTTCAACATCTTCCGAAAAACTGCTTCATGCCGCTTGGCCACCTCTTCGGCAGGGACTTCGACCCGTAAACCGATTTGACTATTGGGTAAAGATTCCTGGGTAATTTTCATCGCACCGACTCCATAGGGCATATAGTATCTTAGCGTTATCGTTTGCAAGCAGGGCGATGGGGTATCGCGTAGGAATTTTGGGGGCAACTGGCGCGGTTGGCACCGAGATGCGGCAATTGTTGGCGGAGCGGCAGTTTCCGGTGAGCGAGTTGCGGTTGCTGGCGTCGCCCCGGTCGGCTGGTCAATCGTTGCCGTTTGGGGGAGAGATGTTGCCCGTGCGTCCAGTGAGTGCCACCGAATTGGCTGGCCTGGATATGGTGTTGGCGTCGGCGGGGGCATCGGTGTCGCGGGAGTGGGCGCCTATTGCCGTGGCCAAAGGGGCGGTGGTGATTGACAACTCCAGCGCGTTCCGGTTGCGAGAGGATGTGCCGCTGGTGGTGCCGGAAGTGAATCCCGAGGCCTTGTCCCAGCACCGGGGGATTATTGCCAACCCTAACTGCACCACGATTCTGCTATGTGTGGTGATCTATCCCCTGCATCGCGTGCAGCCGTTGCAACGGGTGGTGGTGGCGACCTACCAATCGGCAAGTGGCGCCGGCGCGCGGGCAATGGCGGAATTGCTGCAACAGACCCGGCAATTTTTGCACAACGAACCGCTGACTACCGAGGTGTTTCCCTATCCCCTGGCGTTTAATCTTTTTCCCCACAACAGTCCCTGGAACGAACAGGGCTATTGCCAGGAAGAAATGAAAATGCTCCACGAAAGCCGCAAGATTATGGGGATTCCCGATTTACGACTAACCGCCAGTTGTGTGCGGGTGCCGGTGTTGCGCGCCCATGCCGAAGCCGTAAATTTGGAATTTGCGCAGCCCTTGCCAGTCGCCCAAGCACGCGCCATTTTACAGCAGAGTCCGGGGGTGGCCCTGGTGGAAGATTGGCAAAAGGCTTATTTCCCCATGCCGATAGACGCTTCTGGTCAAGATGCAGTGCTGGTCGGGCGGATTCGCCAGGATTTGTCTCACCCATGCGGGCTGGAGTTGTGGCTGTGTGGCGACCAGATTCGCAAGGGAGCCGCCCTCAACGCTGTGCAAATTGCCGAGTTGCTCGTGCAAAAAGGTTGGCTGTGAACAGTTACAATCGGGGCAAGGTTAAGCACGGGAATTTCCCATGTGGCGTCAAGACCGGTTGATTGCCCTGGTACTGATTGTGGTTTGTATCATTGCCGCCCTTGGTAATTGGCTAGGGAATGTGCCCCTGCAAGCACCCGCTCCCACCATGGATACGCCTGGCCGACCTGCCGATGTCGCGTTGATCCCTATTAATGGTGTGATTACTTTTGCTGGTGAAAGCAGCCCGTTGGGGGGTGGTGCAACCATCGGCGCGCAAGCCGTGTTACGGTCAATTCGGCGGGCGGAACGGGACAAGGTCAAAGCTATTTTGGTCAATATCAACAGTCCGGGCGGGTCAGCCGCCGCTTCCCAAGCTATTTACCGGGAACTCATGCGGGTGCGTAAAAAAGGAGACATCAAAATTGTCGCCGCCATGGCTGATGTAGCTGCTTCGGGGGGGTATTATGTTGCCGCTGCAGCCGATCATATTGTGGCCAATCCCTCAACCATCACCGGCTCCATTGGGGTGATTGTGCAAGTCCAGAACCTCACCGACCTTCTCAAAAAAGTGGGCATCCAAACCGTCACCGTCAAAAGTGGCAAATTCAAAGACATTGCTTCTCCGTTGCGCCCGACTACTCCTGGCGAAATTGACCTGCTCAAGGATTTTGTCAACCAGTCTTACCAGCAATTTGTGGACGCCATTTTAGAAGGACGAAAAGGCAAAATTAACCGTGAAGAATTAGAGCGCGTCGCCGACGGGCGTATTCTGATTGGTTCAGCCGCGTTGAAGGCCAAATTGGTTGATTCCCTGGGCAATTACTACGACGCAGTGGAACAGGTGAAAAAACTAGCCGACCTCCAAGACCCAGTAATTCGCAATTATCTAGCCCCCGATTGGCGCGAGTCCTTGCAGGAATTCTTCAGCTTCCGGTGGGCAAACGGGTTCCCCGATCAACCATTGCGACGGCTGGTTGAGTGGAATAAAATCCCGCTGGCCTTGATGGAGTAGGGCAATGGGACTCATTGAAGGGCTGTACAATAGCTGGTTCCGGTCAGAGTTGGGACGTCCCAGTATGCCAGTGGCGGTGGCGAGTCTGGCGCTGGTATGCCTGGTGCTGTCGTTGAATGCAGCGGCCATGACTGAGAGCACCGTAACGGGTTGGCTGGGGTGGTTTTTCCTGTTTGGGCTGGGGCTGGCGCTGGGCTGGTTTTGGCTCTCCGCCGCGTTGCACACCGTGGCCCAGTTACTCGGGGGCGTGGGTTCAGTCACCGATACGTTTGGGGCCGTGGCACAAAGTTTGTGGCCTTTGATTCTCACCGGTGCAGCAAATGGCATCCTGCGCTTTTCCCCACTCCTGGGTTTGGTCTTTTCACTGGCAATTAATCTGTGGGTGGTGGTGAATTTAGTGCGGTGTGTGGGCCGGGAACATCAGTTGCCGGGTTTGCGGGCGGTGTTGTGTTTTGGCGGGGCGATTGTGCTGGCGGAATTGGCGTTGCTGGGGTTGATTCTGTGGCCATTGATGGTGATTCTGGGGATGTGACCTCTAATGGATCAAAATCATACCCCCAATCTTGAGCAATTGCCTGCGTCAGTCCCAGGCGCCCTGGCCCTGGATAACGGCTAATCGCAATTAACAAATCCCGCAGTTGTTCTCCTGTTGGACAGACCCCAAACACATGTAGTCCGCCCCGAATCTGGGCCTCTTTTAACTCGCATAAATAGGCATCTAATTGGGTAATCATTTCCCCAATGTCCTCACTTTGGACCCGCAGTTCTTGGTCTAAATGTTCAGTGTGCAGCAACTGCTTTAATTGCTGCGTTAAGTAGGGCAACCGTTCCGGGTCGAGCGCTTCGGCCTGGTAATACTCGTCCACCAACTGCTCGAGCTGTAACAACGGCCCGTACAAATCCGCGCGGGTTAACGGGGGAGTTAAGTGGTCAATAATCACGGCCTGAGTGCGGCGTTTGGCTTGGGTTCCTTCGCCAGGATCATTAACGATAAAGGGATAAAAGTTCGGTAGGGTTCCCAGAGCGATTTCCGGATAGCAATGGGAAGATAAGGCCACACTCTTACCGGGGAGCCATTCCACCGTGCCATGTTTGCCTAAATGAATCACCGCGTGGGCTTGAAATTCGTGACGCAACCAGTAATAGAAAGCCAGGTAGTGATGCGTTGGTTCCAAATCGGGGCAGTGGTAGTTCAAGCAAGGGTTCTGGTCATAGCCGCGACTGGGTTGAATGCCGATGAATAAGTTTTCCCAGCACTGACCCAAAACTGGGATAACTCCTTGTTCGGCCACCTGCTCCGGCCTACCCCAGCGAGCTACGATGGCTTCATATTGCGGTAAGGTTTCCAGCCACTGGCGGTAACGCTCTAGAGGGACGCCTACCTGAAAGGGACGAATCGCAGATGCAGGGTCATTGGTGCGCCAGCGGGTGAGCGTGTGAATTAATGCATCCCCACTGTTGAGGGGCGTTCCTACCCGATAACCCGCCGCTTGCAAAGCGCGCCAGATCTGTATACAACTAGCCGGTGTATCCAAACCCACTCCATTAGCTATACGCCCGTCATCAGTCGGGTAATTGGCCAGCACCATCGCAATTTTTTTCTCCGCAACGGGTGTGGTCCGCAAGCGCACCCAGGCCTGCACCATCTCAGCCATGAAATTCACCCGCTCGCTATCAGGTTGATAGTAATAAATTGGGGTTTCTAATTGCGGATGAATTTGCAGAGGGGTTTTGAAGGAAATTGCCCGTGTGATAATCCGGCCATCCACTTCCGGCAACGCCACCTGCATGCCCAAATCTCTGGGTGACAACCCTCGCATCCCCTGCTGCCAGCTTTCGCGTTCGTCAGTGCTCAAAACAATTTGTAAAACCGGGACATTTAGTTTTTCCCATAGGTCTAAATCGGGGATTTCCTCCCGCCACTGGGCCACCGAAAAACCAGTTGTGACGCATAAAACTTCAATCGGATGTGTTTGATAAAAGTTCAGCACGGCCAGGCGCGTCTGAGGATTGCTCAAACTATGCACAAAGTAAGGCCAGGGTTGGAGATTTTTCGCTTGCAGCGCTCGACAAAATTCATCAATCACTGTTGTATTTCCCGCTAATACATGGGCGCGGTAAAACACGATTCCCACTCCTGGCGCCTGCTGGAGTTGCTCACCCCCCCATTCATAACTGCCCCATTCAGGAACGGGTTGCGGCGGCGGGGGTTGACCTGGCCAATTCAGGCTGTAACTGGCGACAAATTCCAACGCATGCCGGTAGTTGGCAACCCCCCCACATCGGAAATACCTGTGGAGATATTGCACCGCGTGTAGGGGGACGGTGGAGCGCTCAAAAATGCTCAAATTTTCCTGGTCATCACCTGGCAATAGCCACACCTGCGCCGCTAATTCTTGCAACCGTTCCACTCCATAGGCCCAGTAATCTAACCCACCCAGTAACCGCACAATCACCACCTGCGCCTGACTGAGTGTTTGGTCAAAGTAGGTGTCGATACTATAGGGCGTACTGAGATGCAGCCAGTTACACACCCGTAGCGCTGGGAAATCAGGGGGTAACTGGGCAACCGCTTGGGCGAGCGTTTGAATGTCCGTGTCGGCCGCAGTCAAGAAAACAATAGGCGCCGGTGTCTGATAAACGGTTGGGGAACTGGCCGACCAGCTACCGGGTTGAGTAGGAATCCGGTGCATAATACCCTAGGGAACACCCCTCCCCCGTGCATTATATGGTCAAAATTTTGCACATCCAACGGGCGGGCCCGATTGCTGGGTCGGAAAAACATCTGCTGCAGTTGCTACCAGGACTCCGACAGCGCGGCTACGATGTCACCTTCTTAGCCCTTACCAAACCCCACGAAGTCCCTAGCGCCCTCACCAAAGCCCTTATCGCCCAGGGCGTCCCCGTGATTGACCGGCGCATTTACACTGAATTTGAACCCCAAATCTTACCCCAAATTTACCAGATTGTTCGCCAGGGCGGTTATGACATTGTTCATACACATCTACTCTATGCGGATTTGTATGGTGCGTTGGCAGCGCGGTGGGCAGGCAACGTCAAAATTATTTGCACGCGGCACAACGACAATCCGTACCGGCGGTGCTGGCCGATGCGCCCATTGATTGCCTGGAATACCCGCTGGATCGATCATGTCATTACAATTTCTGAACATCTTAAGGCGTTTAATATGCGGTATCAGGGGGTGCCGGCTCATAAAATCAGTGTGATTCCCTACGGCTACACGCCGCCGCCCTTGCCTTTAGACGCTTATCGCTGGCCCTGGGAGCCAGAGGCGTTGGTCATCGGTATGGTTGGGCGATTGGTACCGCAGAAAGCCCATGCCATTGCTCTGCGGGCGTTTCCCCTGATTCACCGGCAGGTTCCCCAAGCGCGCTTGGTGATTCTTGGCGATGGCCCCCTGCGCCAAAAACTGATGGCATTGGCAGCCCGACTGCAGATCACGCCCTACGTCCAATTTCTGGGTTATCAGCCCGATGCTGCCCGCTGGATGGCCGGATTTGATGTCTTTTTGCATCCTTCTTTATACGAAGGCTTTGGTTTGGTGTTACTAGAAGCGATGGCAGCCCAGCGAGCTATTGTTGCTACCTGTGTCAGTGCTATTCCCGAAATTGTGATAGATGGGCAAACGGGTTTCCTCGTGCCGCCCCGCAACCCTGAGTTATTGGCCCAGGCAGTGATTCAGTTATTGGTTAATCCCGATTTACGCAACCAATTTGGTGCAGCCGGTTATGCGCGTTTATTGCAGGAATTCAGTGTGGAAAAAATGCTGGACCGTACGGAGGCCGTCTATCAATTTTTGCTATCCAAAGCCTGACGTAACTGTTGACAAAAGGTTTGTACGGATGGCAAGCCTTCTTCAGACAATCGCTTCACAAAGGCACTCCCCACGATTACGGCATCAGCGCCCCAATCCCGGATTTGTTGAGCCTGTTCTGGTTGGGATACACCAAACCCCACGCCAATTGGCTTGGTAGTAAGTTGGTGCAGTTGGGTCAGCAGAGCCGGAATTTTCTGGGATAGTTTTTGACGCATACCCGTTACGCCTGTCACACTCACCAGGTAAATAAAACCCTGTGATTGTTGCGCGATGGCTGCCAGACGGTCAGGGGGACTGGTTGGGGCTGCTAGCAAGGTGAGTTCGATGCCGTAGCGGGGGGCAGGCTCTAACAACACGTCTGCTTCTTCCAGCGGCAGGTCCGGCACAACTAACCCCCGTACACCGGCTTGGCTAATCGTTTGTAGGAATGGCTCGATGCCGCGGTTGAGGATGGGGTTGTAGTAAGTGAAAAGGATAATTGGCGCCTGAACCTGACCAGAGAGATTATGCACCAGGTCGAGGACTTTCTCTAGCGTCACGCCTTTTTGGAGAGCGCGGGTGGCAGCGGCTTGAATGACCGGTCCATCGGCGAGTGGATCGCTGTAGGGGACTCCCAATTCAATCAAATCGGCACCGGCCTGGTCAAGCATTTGCAGGGCTTGGGCAGTGGTGCGCAAATCGGGGTCGCCCGCGGTGAGAAAGGGAATCAGGGCACAACGGGATTGTTGTTTCAGGCGGCGAAATTGCTCCGAGACAGTAATGGGCATCGAGAAGGCACAAAAATAAGCTGAGTTCCTATTAAACCACGTTGAGATGAGTTTGTGATCTAGAACAACGAAACCCGATTGCAGTGCTCACTGTCGGTTGAATTTTACTCAGGGAAGATGAAAATAACTAGGATGAAATTTCCTAGGTTTCTGCAATTAAGGGAGGGAGTAACCCATGCAACGTCTTATGTCTTTGATGGTATTGGCGACGAGCCTGTTGACAACCAGCGTTGGCCCGGCACTGGCCCAAATCCGCATTAACGAGGGTGTACAACCCGTTGATCCACGTCTAGTGGAACCATTGAGACGTGTGCGCCCTCATCGTGATTTGACTTGTCCCGATCCGGCAGTGCAGGCGATTCACTTTAATTTGCTTCACCGTACCACTCGTTTTCGGGGGCGAGTGCGGGTCACAGGAATTGTACGCAACCAAGGCACAGCGGCGTTTCAATCCACGCCCAACCAACAAATCGTGGCGCTTTACGAACACGTTCCGGGAGGTCGTCCTCGCCTCGTTGCCCAGCGACCCTTCCAGAATTTGGCGCCTGGTGAGGAAGTGCAGGTCATTTTTGAGCGCGATTGGTACAGTGCTTCGCCTGCCGAGGGGGAGTTTCCACCTACGTACCTCGTGACCATTACTTACGACCCTGACATTTACATTGATGGCAATCCCCACAACGATGATTGCCGGACTGGCAATAACCGCATGGAACGAAGTGGCGCTGAGATCAATGCCATGTTCTGAATGAGCGTGCAATTTTTCACTAAGCCCATCCACTGGTTCGGGAGGAATTTCTCTCTCGGACATTTTTTTATGCCAGCCTGAGCATCTCTCCCAGAACACACCTCTGTTGTTGGTTTTTTCAAACAATTTTTCTGACAAGTGAAAGGCTACCTCTATAGCTAAGTCATCTGGGCTTGTCGTCTCCTGGGTCGCAGGGCGCAGCCCTGTTGCAGGTTTTTAGTGGCTTGGCTATGTTGATTCAAGCTGGTAGAAAATTTCCTAGTGAGAATGCAGAGGTCATGCAAAAGCAGAGGCGGTTGGGTCTCCCTGCGACTGTGAATTGGCAATTGATAGAGGTGTCCTAAAGTTGCTTGGCTACAAACGTTATCACAAGCTGAAGATGCTGTTATCTCAAAGTCAGATTTTATCAAGAATGGCATTTGCTAGAAGAAGAGATTGTCTAGCGATAAAGCGGCGCTATTCCCCCGTTCCAATTCACCCAAAAGCCGGTTCAATTGCACCCAAACCAGCAGGGTTGTTAATACAGACAAACCCACTGCTGCACCCAGTGACCATTGCCAAGGAAACCCAAAGATATTTAACCCAGCCGTCAAAAAACTGGTCATGCCCCCGTTAATACCGACTACGGGTAACCGCAGTTGCTGTCGCAAGTCGGCCAATGTCCGCGTCGAATGTTTTGCTTGCCACGACTGGATAGATTGCTTGAGAAGCGCATTTAGTGCACTACCAGACGTAAGAGCGGCCAGCAATCCCATGACCAGCAATAAGTACGGCGGTTCTCCGTAAAAATACACGAACGTAACCTACTCGTTGACTTTATCTATCCTACCATCAGTCAAAAGTTGCGTTATCATCTGCGCTACGGCTTGGTCTGCCCCCAGTGGTCCTCGCACCTGCCGCAATTCTGCCTGGATGTGTGCCAATTGTTCAGGATGCTGCAAGTATTGGCTAATCATTTCCCCTACCGTTTCTGGCGCAATGGCTCCGATTAACTCCGGTACGACCATGCGTCCTGCCCAAATATTCGGCCAAGCTAGCAGCCCCAACCGCCGTTGCATCCATTGCCCGTACACCGTTGCGAACGCCCGTCCCACGCCTGGCAAACTGGCAGCCACTCCTGCAAGACCATCCCACGCCCGCGCGACTTCGCCTAAGGGTTGATGGGTCAACAACAAAACAATCATCGGCACCCCTAGAGCGGTCAATTCGGCTGTATTGGCGCCCACCGTCGTCACACATACACAACACTGTTGCAAAACCTCGTAGGCAGGAAAATCAGTCACTAAGCGCACTCGTGTTCCATTTTTCAGGGCAAAGTAATGTTCTTGCTGGTCGTGTGTCAGTACAGCAGTTTCCCAGCCCAGGCGTTGGATCAAAGGGTTCACTCTCGGGTCGGCATAACGGGCCAAATCGTTGAGGGTCAAGGTCGGCGCCACTGGCAGGACAAAATCTACATCTGGATGGCGTTCACTTAGCCAAGCTGCAACCGTCAAGCAAAAAGGAACGCCCTGAGTCAGCTTGTAAGTCTTGGAACCAGGTAAAAGGCCAATTTGTCGTCGGGGGGAAGCCGTTTTTTCCCAAGCGCTTGCCGCTGCGACCATCAAATCCCCAACCACTCGCGCCCGCCGTTGGTGTTGAGGGGACATTTGTGTCAGCAGGTGTTTGTTGGCCAAGGCCAAGCCGCTAAACCATTGGGGCCAGCGGACACGTACTTCGGCATAGGCCAAGGTCGGGTAACCCAAGCGCCAGCCGCACACCAGCGTGTAAAACGGGTCGCCCCCTAAAAATACGACGACGCCTCGTGGCAACCAATCCCAGTGATCCACTGTTTGTCCCCAAAGTAAAAACGGCCAGAAATGCTGAGCAGCTTGTACGCGGGTGACGCCAGGTATTTGTTCTAAAATGCGAGTTTCCAAACCGGTACTGTGAGGACAAGGTGATAACACGACCGAAATCCGCAGCCGTTCACCCCAAATTTGCCGCAATTGTTGCACGACCGGACGCACCCATGTTGCTACCTCACCAGGCCCATTGGTCAGGATCAAAACATCTGCTGCCGGCATTTATCCCAATTCTCCTAACCATTCCGTTGCGCGTTGCCCCAGCGATAATGGCAGACTTACCGCCCGTCCTAGGCGAGGTCGTTCCCGGGTTTGTTCCAGCCATTGCCAGACTTGGTCCACCACCTGCCATTCGTGCAAGTACAACAAAACGTTCTGCAAATGGGCTAAGTACTCTTCTTCAGTCAAGGGAAACGAAGCTTGTTCTAGGTAGCGCCACATTACTTGGAAGTAAATGCGGTCTCGCAGGCGACGCAGTTGTACATCGTAGGCATAGCCCCACTTACGCTGGAGCAATTGCCGTAAGTCCTGAGCCGTTTTCATCCCGACCCTCCTGCCACTCCCCCTCTATCCTAGTCTGGCCGGGCAGAGTTGCACTGACTTATCTAGGACCTAGGCTGAGGCGCAACTTCTCGTGGAATCCCGCCCCGGTAGGCGCCGCAGTAGTAGAGGGTCATAACGGCTTCGAAAGCCCAATGATTCGGGTCCAAATCGGCAAAAGGTATAGGCAAATCCCGAACTCTACGGGTGGCGCAGGCTCGCAGAACATCCGGTTTTGAGGGCATCGCCGTTGCCGGTGAATTCAAGAAGGCGGACAAGAGTAGGCTGCTTGTTATGAAGAGCAGATAAAGACGACGGTGCATGAAGGCACTCAGAGTACTGCTTGGATATCCCCATCTTGGCATAGAGCCAGAGAGAGGTGGCAGAGCGTGTAGCCTAGCTACATGTGTCATTCCTGAGTCACAGGCCGCGTCTCTCCCATCATCCCTGCCACAAACCAAGGTGGCTTAGCCACAGGTACAGCTAGACCACTGGAGAAAATTGGAAAACCCAGAGCGGGGCTGCGCTCTGCGACCATGACTGGGTTATAAGAATAAGAAAAATGGCTGCTCCCATAGATGAGGAAACAGCCTTTCAGGAAAGCGTGAAAGGAGTGCTGGAAGGATCAGCGCATGTAGAGGTCGAAGCGGTCTAGGTTCATCACCTTGGTCCAGGCCGCCACGAAGTCGCGCACAAATTTTTCCTGGGCGTCGTCGCAAGCATAGACTTCCGCCAGGGCGCGCAGCTCGGAGTGGGAGCCGAAGATGAGGTCAACGCGGGTTGCCCGCCACTTGACTTGCCCCGTCTTACGGTCCCGCCCTTCAAAGAGGTAGCGTGTTTCATCAACGGGGTGCCACTCCGTGCTCATATCCAGCAGGTTGACAAAAAAGTCATTGGTCAGCACCCCAGGACGGTGGGTCAAGATGCCTAGGTTGGAGCCATCATAGTTGGCATTCAGGGCGCGCATCCCGCCAACGAGTACCGTCATCTGGGGCGCTGTGAGCGTCAGCAGTTGCGCCTTGTCCACCAGAAAGTGCTCTGCCGGCACCACCGACTGGGCCTTGAGATAGTTGCGGAAGCCATCGGCAAATGGCTCTAGGACTTGAAACGACTGCACATCAGTTTGCTCTTGCAAAGCGTCGTTTCTTCCCGGCGCAAAGGGCACGGTGACGTCCATACCCGCTGCTTTGGCCGCTTGTTCAACCGCCGCACAGCCCCCCAGCACAATCAGGTCCGCCAGGGAAATCCTCTTGCCGTCGGTCTGAGCCTGGTTAAACTCCTGCTGAATTTGCTCTAAAGTGGCAAGCACCTGGGCGAGTTCGGTGGGGTTATTGACAGCCCAGTAACGCTGCGGAGCCAGCCGAATGCGCGCACCATTAGCGCCACCCCGCTTGTCAGAATCGCGATAGGTTGAGGCTGAGGCCCACGCCGTGCGCACCAGTTGGGCAATGGTCAAACCAGAGGTGAGAATTTTTTCCTTCAGCGCCCTGATGTCATCGGCTTCGACCAGTTTGTAATCCACTGGGGGGATGGGGTCTTGCCAGATGAACTCTTCTTCGGGCACTTCGGGACCGATGTAACGGATTTTTGGACCCATGTCCCGGTGGGTGAGCTTGAACCACGCCCGCGCAAAGGCTTTTTCAAACTCGTCGGGGTGTTCATAGAACCGGCGCGCGATTGGTTCGTAAATTGGGTCGTAGCGCAACGACAGGTCGGTGGTGAGCATCGTGGGCAGGTGCTTCTTGTTCGGGTCGTAGGCATCGGGAATGACCGGCTCGGCATTTTTCGCCACCCACTGGTAGCCGCCTGCTGGACTCCTGGTGAGTTCCCACTCGTACTCAAAAAGATGCTTGAAGTAGTCGTGGTTCCACTGGGTGGGCGTGCGGGTCCAGGTGACCTCCAGACCACTGGTGATGGTGTCGGGACCTTTGCCAGTGCCGTACCTGCTTTCCCAGCCCAAGCCTTGCATCTCAATAGGTGCGGCCTCGGGTTCGGGACCGACCAGCGACTTATCGCCAGCGCCGTGGGTTTTGCCAAAGGTATGACCGCCAGCAATCAGGGCAACCGTCTCCTCATCATTCATCGCCATGCGGCTGAAGCTTTCGCGAATGTCCTTGGCAGCAGCAATGGGGTCAGGGTTGCCATTCGGGCCTTCAGGGTTGACGTAAATTAAGCCCATTTGCACAGCCGCCAGCGGTTGCTCCAATTCCCGATTGCCCGAGTAGCGGTACTGGTCGCTGAGCCACTCTCTTTCGGCGCCCCAGTAAATGCTTTCATCCGGTTCCCAAACATCTTCACGGCCCCCTGAGAAACCCAAGGGTTTGAAGCCCATGGATTCCATAGCCACATTGCCGGCCAGAATCATTAAGTCTGCCCACGAAATTTTATTGCCGTATTTCTTTTTAATTGGCCAGAGCAAGCGCCGTGCTTTATCCAGGTTTTGGTTATCAGGCCAGCTATTGGTCGGTGCAAAACGTTGTAAACCTTTGCTAGCGCCCCCACGACCGTCGCCGATGCGATAAGTGCCAGCGGCGTGCCACGCCATGCGGATAAACAGACCACCATAGTGACCAAAGTCCGCCGGCCACCACTCCTGCGAATCGGTCATGAGCTTGTGCAGGTCCTGTTTGAGCGCGTAATAATCCAAGCTCTGGAAGGCTTCCCGGTAGTTGAAGCCCTTGTCCATCGGATTGGTTAGCTCCGAGTGCTGCCGCAGCATCGAGAGATCGAGCCGGTGGGGCCACCAGTCAGCATTTTTGGTGCCAATTGCCGCTGAGCCACTGCGGAACGCGCCCGCAAAAGGACACTTTGAGGCGCCATTTGTTGCACTAGTTGTGTGTGAAGAAGCCGCAATGTGTTCCATGTTAGTGTCATGTGAACAACTAATTAATTGATTTATAGTTTAGAAATTCTTCTATCTAAAAGCGACGAATTAATTGCAGCAAATTTACAACCTTTAACAAAATTTAAGTTTATGCTTTCATAACCGTCCTGCAGAGGTTTGTGTTCCGTCTCACGAAGTTTTGCTACGGCAACGAAAGTTAAATTGATAGGTATTCCTGCTTAGCGGTGTACTACAGAGACTGCAGATTGTCACACAAAAAAATGGCAATTGATAGTGGTTTCATAGCCAAGCCACTGAAGAACCAGCAACGGGGCTGCACCCTGCAACTCGAGAGACAACAAGCCTAGATGACTACAGCTAGGAATTACGAAATATGAAGCTGCTGTTCTGGAGGTGGAGTTCGAGGTGAGACATATATAGTCATTTCAAGCAAGTTTGAGACATTCGCTAGTCAG
>JANWVM010000209.1 GCA_025056115.1 Gloeomargarita sp. SKYG116 | reverse complement strand
ACCGCGACGATTTAGACCGGATTGGGGCGCGGACGCCAGCTCCTACTCAGATTCCTTTCGACATCACAAGTCGGGCTGTTGTGCTAGTGGATGATGTCATCTACAGCGGGCGCACGGTGCGGGCAGCTTTGGAAGCCATCAAGGACCATGGTCGGCCTCAGGTAGTACGCCTGGCAGTGCTCGTGGACCGGGGCCATCGCGAATTACCGATTCATCCTGACTTTACGGGTAAGATAGTGCCGACTTCCCGCGATGAGATGGTGCGGGTCTATCTCATGGAAACTGACCAGCGAGATCAAGTGTTGCTAGTAAAAACTCAGAAGTCAGCGGCTTGACTCCTGTATTCCATTGCGTAGAATCATGGCAGGCGATAGCTAAAGCGACGTCAAAAACCCGTGACTAACTCACGTCTCTTCTGCGCCAGGGTAGTGCTATGTAAGTAATGATGCATTATAGTGGTGGATGAAGTTGAATATAATGCCGATGTGATTTTCTAGGTTTTTAGAAAAGGACAGAGTTCTCCTATAGCAAAGCACAGAATGTTTGACATGAGTGATGGCTGGAATCC
>JANWVM010000208.1:250-569 GCA_025056115.1 Gloeomargarita sp. SKYG116 | reverse complement strand
ACCGGACTACAAACTCTTTGGATTTCTCTGCACAATTGCCTTGTCTCTTTTAGCCTTGTATGCGTATCGTTACGTTCATCGTTTGATTTTTAAAGAGAGTAGTTCCGTCACTCAATCACAGCTGGCCCGACATCTAAAATCTAGTTACAGTTCACAACCCTCTTTCACCAGTAGCAGATATTGGTAGTCTGTGAAAAGAACGAAAAGATTGACTGGACACTTCTACAGATTGACTTAGAGATAAAAATAAGTGGATAAAAAATGGACTATGGCTAAAATCACAAAGCTTAACATAATTCACAGATAGTTTTATTGACCA
>JANWVM010000208.1:0-240 GCA_025056115.1 Gloeomargarita sp. SKYG116 | reverse complement strand
TTTTTGCACCTTTTGCTTAACCAATGGGATTTAAATCTGGTGAATATCTAGGCAGATATATCAGCTCACAGCTGGTTGCTTCCACCACTTGCTTCAGCACACTAGATTGTCCATCACCATCTTTTTGCCAGAACCAATCGCCGGTAATAACCACTCACGCAACCGAGTCAAAACTCCCTATCCATTTCAATGGCTCGATTAATCTCCCCAAATAATAACCACCCATCACGCTAATCCTTT
>JANWVM010000207.1 GCA_025056115.1 Gloeomargarita sp. SKYG116 | reverse complement strand
GCCCGAAGTCGTCTCGCTCGCGGTTTCGCCCGACACGGTTTTCTTTGGCTCGTTGCCCCTTGACGCGCAAGGCAGAGCGCGAGTTGGGTTTCGTTTTTCCGCGACGATCAAACAAGTCGACTTGCGGGCAAAATCGGCGCGAGCGGATCTTTTGAACGCCAAAGGCGAAGCGATTGCGACGAAGGAAATTTCGCTATCGAGTTCTTTGGCTCAATTCGTCGTGGAGGATTCGCTCTCGATTTCGCTTCGTCGCAACGACATTGAGCCGTTCACGATTGCGGTCAATGCGCTCGACGAGTTTGGTCGAAGCGGGAGCAATGCGCGTCGGCGCGTCGTGGTTCGTCCGCCAAACGCGCGCCCGCAACTTTTGAGCGCGATTGCGCCCGACACGGTTCGCGTCGGTCAATTTCTCGTCTTGAAAGCAACGGTCAACGATAGCGACGGTCTGGGCGACATCGCGTCGGTTTTTTACTTCTCGCGTCGACCCGACGGCGTTCTCGCCAATCAAGGCAACCCAATTCAAATGTATGACGATGGCGGCGCCAATGCGTTCAGCGGCGACGAGATTGCG
>JANWVM010000206.1 GCA_025056115.1 Gloeomargarita sp. SKYG116 | reverse complement strand
GGCATCTGATGAGATGGGCCTCCAGGCCCCAGGAACGGGTGTTGCCGATCTTGCGCTTGAGTTCGGCGAAGCGCTCCGGGCTGTGCGCGATTTCGAGGCTGCCGGTCTGAAACACCGTGCGCCCGATGCCCGCTTCTTTTTCGGCGGCCAGATAGGTCTCGACCGTCCACATCGCCAGCGTGCACACGCTCTTCGAGTTGTTGTGCTGGAAGATGAGGCCAGGGGCATGCGAAGTGGAGCCGAGGTTGTGGAACAGCGGCCCCATATCGAGCACGACCACGTCGCCCCAGCCCTGCTTGACGAGATGATAGGCGGTGCTGGCGCCGACGATGCCGCCCCCAACGATGACGACGCGTGCATGAGTCTTCATGGTATCAGCTCCTTTTGGGTGGCTCTACCGATTAGCGGAATGATCCGCAAGCTGCGCGAAGTTGGCTTGCACCAAGACGCCAAGGGTATTGTTTTGCGTCTTTGTGCGAGATTACTTCAACCCAGACCGAAAGGCGGCCCGCTGAGCCGGCGCTACAGCTTGACCATCGGCCTGCGCTCCTGCAGGCGCCGGTCCCGCTCGGAC
>JANWVM010000205.1 GCA_025056115.1 Gloeomargarita sp. SKYG116 | reverse complement strand
CGTGCCATTGATGGTCTGCCCCAACTGCGTTTCGATGTCGCGTTGTCCCGTCAGGTTGTCGGTCAAGCGTTCAAAGCCAAAAGACAGAAGCAGGCGGCTTTCGAGCAAGCGCATGCGCTCGGTGATTCGGAAGCCTTGAATGTCGGGTTGGTAGAAGGCAAGCCCCAGCGAGCGAAAGTTCGCGCCTTGTCGCACATACTCGACCTTGAAGTAATTGCCCCACGAGCCAAAGTTGTTGTTGAGCGTCGTGCCTACGCGCCACGCCATCGCGCTGCCAATCGGCACGGGAAAGGCAAGGTTCGGATTGACCGTGATGAAACTGGTCAAACGGCTGTAACCGCCGGGAAACTTCTCCAAGTTGTTGACAAAGTCGACGCTATCTTGACCCTTCTTGCCCAACAATTGCGCTATTTGACCGGGGCTTAACGAGCCGCCCGTGATGTCGGAGTTGAACGCGCCAAGCGCAATGTCGCCATAAACATCGAACACGTTTGGCACGGGCGCAAGCCGCAGACTGCCGCCGAAGCCCACGCTTTCTTCGGGACGCGAGCCGCGCGGGTCGAGACGGTTGGCGGCGA
>JANWVM010000204.1:326-578 GCA_025056115.1 Gloeomargarita sp. SKYG116 | reverse complement strand
TCTCTCCCAATGCCTGCGAGGCTACTGGTTAACAAATGACAACAAGACGTTCTTGGTGCTAGATGCGCAAGGGCTGGTGGGGGCGTTGGCTACTTTTCAAAAGAGCTGAACCCCAATAGCTAATTGAATTGCCCGTTGTACTTGCCGGAGCATCGCTAGCGAGACCTGTCCGTAAGGACCGCGTTCTACAGCAATACCCAGTCAGACTGGCAAGAAGAAGAGGGAATGACTTGGCTACCTTGAGAAGGGATT
>JANWVM010000204.1:0-316 GCA_025056115.1 Gloeomargarita sp. SKYG116 | reverse complement strand
AACTGGAACCCTTGATGCTTTGAGGTTGGCTGTCACCCATGTGCGACAACTTAAATGTTCTCCGCTGTAGAGCTACAGAAAGTATCAGGTGCTAGGGTGAGTCAGGCTTTTGACTCTTTCCACCGGATAATAGATGTCTCAAAAACAATTTTTGTTGATGCAAGATACGCATTTCCAAAGGGTGAACTGGGCCTGGGGAGTAACGGCTACTTTCATAATTTCTCTGTACTGATTCAACCAGATCAATATCTTCCTGAACAATGGCCTCCTGCTCAGTAAGTAGTTTGTCTAAGTGCATACTAGGCGGACCATATAT
>JANWVM010000203.1 GCA_025056115.1 Gloeomargarita sp. SKYG116 | reverse complement strand
CCAATCAAATTCAATTTCTACTTCCTTAACATAGGGAGAAGCTTCCTGTGGAATGAAAATGGGTCGCCTAGCTCTACCTATTTTCCTTGGTTTATCGATTCTATCTATTCTTTTTGTTCTGGCCATAGGCTTTATGTATGTCAGAAAGGCGCATCTAAAATATCCTGGTCTAATAATATCTCACTGTATGGCTGGTTTCTCCAAAACGGCCAGTCTTGGCGAGGCCCAAAGTAAAGTTCACTGATACAACAAGCCATAGGTGATAGTAATTCTGGAAAGTTGACCCTAGGTTCCATAATATCGGCCTTATCCCTAAAATGAATTTCTCTGATGTAACTGACTGGAATAGGCTCAAAGACTAAAACTTCTGCTTGAGGGTGAGTTGGATAATTATCTGGTATGTTAAGCTCTTGTCGTCGGCAGTTTGGCAAGTCTCCAAACATAGCTTCAAGAGCACTAAACCTTTTCCTTTCATTTAAGGGAATTTGTGTGACCGACCTAGATGCGGCATTCTCCCTACAAAAGGCACAATCTAGTTCCCACAAAACTGAAGCATCAAGTACCAGAACCACCCACCTC
>JANWVM010000202.1 GCA_025056115.1 Gloeomargarita sp. SKYG116 | reverse complement strand
GCCTCCAGAGGAATACCAGTTAACCTCACATTGCTATTATAAATAATAGTAGTCTTATCCTCCCCCTTATTAACTTTAGCAAATCTCATCTTCTCCACACGATAGAATTCCGTAGAATCCGGATTCAAATCACTAGTTTGCTCTTCCCTTAGAGGATAAGGTTCAACAGTCTCATAATCTACGTGCCATTTAGCTAATTCTCTGCCAGCCTTACTAAATGCCCAAAAATCTTTAGCATACGGAATACGAGGCAACATCTTTTTCAAGTCGGCAGCAAAACAGGATTTATATTCAGGGCTGTGCAGAATACCATAGACATAGTAGAAAATCTCCTCCTTAGTAATAGTGGCATCGCTATAAACCCGTTGAAACTCAGTAAGAATGCCATTAGGAATATTTTCTTTTTTCAGATAGCTTGTTTCTGGTGTCGTAAATAGAGAAAGCTGAGTATCTTCCTCTATCTTTTCATAAGTATAGAGCGGAAAACATTGACTATTATCTAGTAAAGATAAATTAGGAAGAGCATTTACCATTAAAGCTGAAAATTCTTTACTTGCCCCAATGCCAGTAACACAAATC
>JANWVM010000201.1 GCA_025056115.1 Gloeomargarita sp. SKYG116 | reverse complement strand
TTGCGCGGCGAGTTCTCTAACCACGTTGGCGGTGCCGTCGGGCGAATTGTCGTCGATGACGAGCACGTCAAGGTCGGGCAAATCCAAACCGAAAATCAACTCCAAAACGATTCGAATGTTCTCCGATTCGTTGTAGGTTGGAATGATGACGAGAGTCTTGCCTTCCGCGAGGTCGTCGTTGGACGGAAGCGCAAAGCCGATGACGGAAAGTTGAGAAAAGTTTTTCACGACGGCTGTCATTCGGGCAAAGTCGCAAAACTTGAAATTGAACGGAACGCGGAGCGTCGCCCAAGGAACGCATTTCGATTCGCGCGCAAGTCGCGTTCGCAAACAAAAAGGCAAACAAGTTCGACGCGAACCTGTTTGCCCTCAAACGATGAAGAAAAGAACGCTTGCAACAGTTTCTCTCAAAGCAGGGCTTTGTCGGTTTGCTTGTCGAAGAAATGCGTCTTCGATGCGTCTAACTCAAACTCAAATTCGGTTCCGACCTTCGGCGTTTCGCGCGCGTCGATGCGAGCGACGAACTGATTGTTCTCGGCGGCGCTGGGCAAGTTGAAGTAGAGGAAAATTTCGTTGCCCATT
>JANWVM010000200.1 GCA_025056115.1 Gloeomargarita sp. SKYG116 | reverse complement strand
GCCGGAGCGTTTGATCCCCCGCAGGGTCCGTCAGCGACACAATCTCGCGTCCGGCCTTGCCAGGGTGGTTGTATCTTGCCACTGTCGATAAGGACAATGTAGCCAGCTTCATTAAGGTTCGCAGCATGGTCGCTACGATAAGTGTGTATGCGTTCAGTATGACCATTGCGGTCAGTGTGGTAAACGCTACACCTATAAGACCTTTTGCCCTCCCGAATGGACTCAATGCGATAAGTTTCTCCATTGGGAGTAGTTATCGTCATGGTGTGTGTCCGTGAACCGGGGTAATGTTCCAAAGTGACGGTGTATCCGGCATATTCGCCATTCCCTTGATAGGTTGTCCGGGTTTCTGTGGACTCACGTCTGTTGAAACCGACGGGTGCTGGGCGGCTTGAATGGCCATGGCTGCTACGGCCCCCACCATCCTTAGTCAAGCTATCCCGACTGGGCATCCCTGGTCTCATTCGTTCAGACGCCCGAGACCGCTCGTTTTGGTGACGCTGCCGATGCGACTCCAGCCGGTCCATGAAGCCATAGTCCCCCCGGTCGCCTGGATAGCGGGGATGGTGGGGATGCTTCTGCTGG
>JANWVM010000001.1:81723-131301 GCA_025056115.1 Gloeomargarita sp. SKYG116 | reverse complement strand
GTTGTCCCAGTTCCGCCGGATTACCTATTTTGTGGACCATCGCATTGACCCTTAAACTAGAATTTCAGTGCAACAGGCCATCGCAGGGGTGGGGAGTTCATGAAACGGTGGGTGATTCCAGGACTGGCATTGACGGGGTTGTTGGCGGGTTGTCAACCAGCGCCCCAAGGGTTGAAATTGGGCGTCCTGTTGCCGGCAACCGGGGATTTGGCGCCCTTGGGACAAGAGATGATTCCGGCGGTGAATCTGCTGGTGGAACAGGTGAACGCCTGCGGGGGGGTCAACGGCCAGCCGGTGCAGGTCTTCCAAGAAGACGACCAGACGCAACCAACCGCAGGGGCCGCCGCGATGACCAAACTGGCGGAAGTCAACCAGGTGGGGGGTGTGGTGGGTTCTTTTGCCAGCAGCGTGTCCCAGGCGGCGTTGGATGTGGCGGTGCGTAACCAGGTGCCGCTGGTGTCGCCGGGGAGCACCAGTCCCGAGTTCACCGAACGGGCCAAGAAAGGCGAATACAAGGGCTTTTGGTACCGCACAGCTCCGCCGGATACCTACCAGGGTGCTGCATTGGCGGCCTTGGCCTTGAAACGGGGACTCCGGCGTGTCAGTACGGTGGTGATTAACAACAGCTATGGCCTGGGGTTTGAACGGGAGTTTACCCGAGCCTTCACCCAAAAAGGCGGCCAGATTGTTAATCGTCCCACCCGCTACGACCCCAATGCCACGACCTTGGAAAGTGAAGCCCGCAGCGCCTTCGCTAACAAACCCCAGGCGGTGATGGCAGCGGTCTATGCGGAAACGGGAGCGCTGTTGTTGAAATCGGCCTATGAGCAAGGGCTGTTGCCAGGGGTGCAATTGTTACTGACGGATGCGGTGCAGTCGGAGCAGTTCGTCACCAGTGTGGGCAAAAATCCCCAGGGGCAATTCATTATTGCGGGAGCGATTGGCACGGTGCCGGGGGCGGATGGACCAGCACTGGCGGCCTTGGAGAAACTCTGGCGCGAGAAACGGGGTACGGCCTTGCCCCCTTTTACAGCCCAAACCTGGGATGCGGCGGCGGTGATTATCTTAGCGGCGCAGGCGGCCCAGAGCAATCGCGGGGTGGATATTGCGCCCAAGATTCGCGAGATTGGCAATCCACCAGGTCAACCGGTTACGGATGTCTGTCAGGGTTTGGCGCTGCTCAAACAGGGCCAGGACATTAATTACCAGGGCGCCAGCGGCAATGTGGATTTTGACGCATTTGGGGATGTGGTGGGGAGCTATGATGTGTGGCAGGTGACGCCCGATGGCAAAATTCGCGTCATTGACCGGGTGAAACCCTAGGGAAGTACCGCTGGACGTAGGCAATGGCTTCCGTGCGGTCGGTAATTTCTCGGTCTAGGTAGGCGGAACGCAAACGGGAAAGAATCTGACGAAATTGGGGTCCGGGCTGATACCCTAGCTCCCGTAAATCTTTGCCGTTTAAGGGCGGGTGTTCGTGGGACCAGTACTGCAAATAGTTGCGTAGGATGTTGCGGATGTTTCCCCGCTGCCGAAATAGGGCCAGCCAGAGGAGTTCCGGCTCGTAAGGCTCTAATGTCTGGCAAATTTGGCTCACGGGCAAGGCGGGTAATGCCGGCAACTGAGTTTCCAGGTGCTCCAGTTGGGCCAAGCGTTTCTGGGCGGCCAAAGGTAAATCCAGACAATGCGCCACAGCATAGCGATCCGCCGGTGGGACGTAGCTGACTAGTAATTCGGTGAGACACCGATGCCGGTGGGGATGGTGGCGCAGGACGTAACTGGCGGTGCGCAGACTGCGTTCCAACGCCGGCGTCCAGTGCAGTTCGGGGTGAATGCAGGCCCAGGCGCCTAGCGCTTCTAACCACCGTCCCGCCTGGACCCACTGCGCCATTTGCCAGAGATAGTGCAATTCCGCTCGCAAGCGGGTTTGCAACGCCGGCGCTTGTCCTGGTTGTTGGCGCCAGTATTCATACACACCGCTGGCTAACGTCGCATGCCATTGGGCTACGGTTTCCGGGGCAAATTGCAACCCGTAGCGCACCCCATAGCGCACGCCCCGCCATAGCCGAGTGGGGTCATCAGCGAAGCTCCGTTCATGCAACACCCGCAAAGACTTGCGCTGCAAATCCCCCTGCCCATCAAATGGGTCCAGCAAAACGCCTGCGGGATGTAAACCCAGCGCCATGGCATTGATGGTAAAGTCGCGGCGGTGTAAATCCTGGTGGATGTCCGCTGGCGTGACCAGGGGGTTGGCCGCTGGATGGGGATAGGTCTCTCGCCGCGCTAGGGCTAAATCCAAGGCCAAATCCGGCCAGAGCAAATCGCAGGTGTGGAACTTGGGATGGGGTTGCACCAGGGCGCCAGGACGCCAGCGACTCATCTGTTGCGCCAATTCGCCAATGGCATCCGGAGACACCTGATCGAGCACCAAATCCATGTCGCTCAAGGTGATGGTCTGCCCCTGGGATTGGGCCAGCAGCAAATCCCGTACCCCGCCCCCTACCAAGTACACGTGCCCACCCATGGCAGCGACGGCCTGGGCAATGCGAGTCAAGAACGCCCGCTGGTCTGGGTCTAAATAGGCAAGCAGCATCACCAAGTTCCCTAGAATGAATTCATGCTGGCGCGTTTCCCTATCCCATGTTAAGTGGCTTGATTGGCTGGCCGTTGCTGGGGGTGCTGTTGCTGTGGCTGGCGCCGGGGCGGTGGGTGCGTTCAGTCGCCTTGGCAACGGTTGCTGTTGTGGCCGTCTGGACGGGGGTGTTGCTGGCCCAGTTTGATGTCCACACGGCTGGCTGGCAAATGGTGCAATCGCTCCCCTGGTTAGACAACCTGGGGTTGAGCTATCGCTTGGCGGTGGATGGCCTGTCATTGCCCCTGCTGGGATTAAACAGTCTCATCGTGGCGCTGGTCGTTGCTAGCCATCATCCGGCGTCTCGTCCCCGTTTGTACTACAGCTTGGTGCTGCTGGCGGGTGCGGCGGTAGCGGGCGCATTCCTGGCCCAAAATTTGCTGTTGTTTTTCCTGTTTTATGAACTGGAGTTGCTGCCCCTGTATCTACTCATTGCCATCTGGGGTGGGCCACGGCGGGACTACGCAGCGGTCAAGTTTTTGGTCTATACGGCCATTTCGGGGTTGCTCCTGTTGGCGGCGTTTTTTGGTTTGGTGGTGCTCAGCGGCGCAGGGTCCTTTGATTACGAAGTGATTGCCGCGAAAAAGCTGGGTTTAGGGGCGCAAATCGGCCTGTTGGTTTTATTGCTGCTGGGTCTGGGCATCAAGATTCCATTGGTGCCGCTGCATACCTGGTTGCCGGATGCCCATGTGGAAGCGTCCACGGAAGTTTCCATGTTGTTGGCGGGCGTCTTGCTCAAGCTGGGAACGTACGGGTTGTTGCGGTTTGGGGTGCAGTTGCTGCCAGAGGGGTGGCGGGTGCTAGCGCCGGTGCTGGCGGTCTGGGCGGTGGTGAGCGTCTTGTACGGCTCGTTGATGGCGATTGGGCAGCAGGATATGAAACGGGTGGTGGCCTTTAGCTCGATTGGGCACATGGGCTATGTCTTGCTGGCAGCAGCGGCGGCAACCCCCTTGTCCCTGGTGGCGGCGGTGGCCCAGATGGTAAGCCATGGGTTGATTGCGGCGCTATTGTTTTTCCTGGTGGGGGTGGTCTATCGGGTCACGGGCACACGGGATTTGGCGAAATTGCAGGGGTTGCTCACGCCTGAGCGGGGCTTGCCGGTAGTGGGCAGTTTGATGATCCTGGCGGTGATGGCTAGCAGTGGCATTCCGGGGATGGTCGGTTTCATTAGCGAGTTCATGGTGTTTCGCGGCAGTTTTCCGGTGTTTCCGGTGCCAACAGTGCTGGCGATGCTGGGGACTGCCCTGACGTCAGTGTATTTTCTACTGCTGGTGAACCGGGCGTTTTTCGGGCGATTGACCCCCGCTTTGGCGGAACTGCCGCCGGTTACCTGGGGCCAACGCCTGCCAGCCGTGGTCTTGGCCGGACTCGTGGTGATGTTGGGGTTGCAACCAAGCTGGTTGGTTCGCTGGAGTGAAGTGACAGTGAGTGATTGGGGGCTGGGATGAAACTGGCGACACCGTTGGAAACGGTCAAAGAACGCTTGCTCAAGGGCGGGGCGCTGTTGCCGGATACGCCGGAAAATGTGGTGGAAGTTGTGGGCATTTTGAAAAGCTACGGCGTGGTGCTGGGGTCTTACTGGGAAAATTTGATTTACATGGCTCAAGACCAGTTCCTGGTGATCTTTCCCTTTTTCAAGTACTTCAACGGGGAAATCACCTGGCAAAAACTGTGGCGCCACTGGAACCACGACCGGATTAACTACGAATTTTCCGAATACTGCATGCGGGCGATGTTGTGGCATGGGAGTCCCCCCTTGGATGCCTATTTGGATTCACCGGAATTTGCCCAAAACGCTGAGCGCGCTATTCGAGCCAAAATCCAGGGGAACTGGCTTTTACGAATCCTGCACGCCCTTTTTCCCACCTTTCTCCCGGAACAAGTCAAACAAATGGTTTACACCAGCGTACTAGGGCAGTTTTGGCGGGTAATGAGTCCCCTATTTCTAGATTTATCTGACCGTTACGACCGAGGTGAAATTGCATCCATTGCTGATGTGGTGGACCACATTCGCACGGGGTTAGTCAACGCCGCATCCCAGCCGATTACTTATGCGGTTAAAATCCGGGGAGAAGCCTATCCCTTGGTTCCAGAAAGCGCTGGATTGAACTTTCTCACGGCGGCGGCGGTGCCCTACGTGGAAGCGGTGTTTTTCCGGTCGTTTCCCTTCATGGGCACCGTGTCCTACAACGCCCAGGCGTACCAGATTCCTGCCGACCAAGCGGACTTTAACTACGGCGCTTTGTACGCGGACCCGTTACCCATTGGCGGCGCGGGCATTCCCCCCACCTTACTCATGCAAGATATGCGCCATTATTTACCGGATTACCTGCTAGCGCGCTACCGGCAAACACCCCGGGGCTTGGGCGACCTGCGGGTTAAAATTTGTGTGAGTTTTCAAAAGGCCATGTTCTGCGTGACAACAGCGGCGATGCAAGCGCTAGCGCCCTATCCCTTGATGAGTACAGACCCGCGGGAACGGGCGGCCAACGAGCGCTATCTGGAATCTTGGTTGCAGCGGCTGGCGGAATCGCGGTTGTTGGCGGTGCAATGAGGAGGTGAGCGTGTGAGGGGATGGCACATGTGGGGAGGGTTCATCGCGATGCTGCTGGTGACCAGTAGTTGCGCCCCGAATGTCAACAAAATCTATGAAGAAGGCGCGCTAGCGCTCAAACAGGGCCGTCCCCAAGAGGCGGTGACCAAGCTAAACGAGGTGATTCGCCTGCGCCCCGATTACCTGGAGGCCTACGAACAACGGGGCATTGCCTATCTGAAGTTGGGGGAATACCGGGAGGCCGTGCGGGATTTGACCAAGGCATTGGAGGGCAAGCCAGATAACCCTGTGATCTTGCGCCACCGGGCCATTGCCTACTTCGGGATGGGGAAACCGGACCAGGGCAATGCCGACTTGTGCCGGGCGGCGGAAGTCACCAAAGACACCAAAGTCTTGCAGAGTTGCGCTGCACGTCAACAAGCGGAACAGCAGTCCCCGGCAGACAATCCAGGTTAGCGACCGATGCACGAGGTGGGATTTGAACCCACATACCGGCGATTATGAGTCGCTTGCCCTACCAGTCGGCCACTCGTGCGGGCTGATACAATAGCATAGGCGATTTTAGCAAACCCATGGGGCAAGCCAAGCGATGGATAGGGGTCGTCACCCTAGGGTTTACAGTGTTGGCGCTGGTGGCAGGGGGAGTAGCGACCTGGTTTGGTTATCGACTGGGACAGGAAGCGTTGAGTAAAGTAAGACAACCCGCGTTGAATCCGGTGACGCCTGATGACGACCCCAAGCCTTTCACATTGCTGGCAGAGGACGCGATTATCCGACAAGTGCAAGCGCTGATGGGCGTCAGTCATTTTCGTCCCAACACACCGACTCCTGCTCCGAGCGACCCTAACTTGCGTCTGCCGCTGCTGGCGTTGCAAGAGGGAGGAGTTTACATGGCCCTCGAACGAATAGACCAAGAAGGTGACCAAGCTGTACTGCTATTGCGCATACAAAATGAACGAGCAGAGGCGGTGCAACTCCAGCGACAATTCATCGTGCGCAATGACCGAGGCGAAATCCTGGACGTTGAAGTCGAAGGGTTACCCGTTCAACTGGCGCCGGGCAACCAAGCCACAGCCGTGCGGGTGAAAGTGCCTATCCGGCTGGGAAAGGTGCGGGTGGGCCTGACAGAAGTGGGGCAAACCATTCCCTTCATTGAGTTGCGGGATATTGCGTTAGAGCCAGCCCAACCAGCACCTACACCCAACTCCACCGTTAACTAACGGAGGGTAAGGAACTATTGCCACTGGGTTGACTACGCAAGTAATTCAAAAAGTCGAGTAATTCTTGATCACTCAATTCCTGCCGGCTGTTGCGACCGTAGGTGCGCCGGAGATATTCCCGCCCTTGGGCATTTGTCCACCCTAATCGCTTCATTTCGGCTGTGGTTTGGGCTAGGATGTCGAGCATATCCAGTTTGGGGGGGGTGGGGACCTCTTCTACGGGAGGAGGTGTAGCGGCCGGCGCTTCCACCGCTGGTGATGCAGAGACTGGTTTGGGTTCAGCAGTGGCGAGTAACACGGGGCGGGTCATTTCTTTTTCCTTGGGTGTCAGTCCCAAAGCCATCAAGGCCCGTTCCCTGGCGCGGTCTTCCGCCCCCTCGATGGTGCTGCCACTCCCCAGTCCCGTTGCCAAGGTCACCCCACCCACCTGCACTGTCACCCGTACCAGGTATTGCCCCTGGTGGATTTGCAGGAGTTCGCTGGTGAGGCAACCCAAGGGATACTTCTGGCGAAACTCCCCCAGCACTTACGACTGTTGACCCGTGACTTTACTAATAAATTCGCTGAGTTCCTGCACCACTGCCTTGCGGGATTCCGCCATCAGCAGGTAACGCAGGATATACCATAACCCCAACAATTCCAGGACTGCTGGTAACAGCGGGATGGCATTGATGATCCCCAGCACCCCCGACACCAACGCCAGAACCAGTAGCGCCAGGGCAATGACCACCGCCAAACTAATAGTCTTGCGCTGTTCGCTAAAAAAGCTCTGCACCTTTTCCCAGGTCGGCCCCAGAAAACTGAGGGAATCCGCCAGCGTGTGTCGTAGCGAGTCCACCACTGCACCTGCCTTGCTTTTCGGCGGCGTGACATGGTCTGCTTCTGCTGTCTCCGCCTGGGGAGATGCCGTCACGGGTGGCGTTTCTTGGTCATGGTTTTCGAGCGGATGGGTTTCAGATTCCATAGCACCGACCTCGGCAAACACTGCTTGATGCGACTTTACTCCTGGAGTGACCGTTCCGGCAAGCCCTCTAACGGAACATGCTACTGACGGAACTGTCCTCGTGCACCCGCCAGATGGCTTCGCCAATCACATTCGCCACCGACAAAATTTTTAACTGGGGGAACCGCTTCTCTGGTGGCACCGGAATCGTATTGGTCACAATCACCTCCGTAAATACACTGTTAGCAAGCACCTGGGGCGCCTGTCCAGAAAAGACGGCATGGGTAGCACAGGCATAGACTGCTTGCGCCCCGTGTTCCATCAGCAACCGCGCCCCCTCGGTCATCGTGCCGCCAGTGTCAATCATGTCATCCACTAGAATTGCCGTCTTGCCCCGCACATCCCCGATCACATTCAATACCTCGGCCACATTGTGCCCCTGGCGCCGCTTGTCGATGATCGCGAGGGGGGCATCGTTTAATTTCTTGGCAAAGGCCCTGGCTCGGGCGACACCACCTACATCCGGTGACACCACCACAAAGTCGGTCAACCCCTTGCTGAGGATGTACTGTTGCAGGACATTGCTGGCATAGACATGGTCAAAGGGAATGTCAAAGTAGGCCTGAATCTGAGCCACGTGCAAATCCATTGCCAGAATCCGGCTAGCCCCCGCTTCGGTAATCAAATTCGCCACCAGTTTTGCCGTAATCGCTTCACGGCCAGCAGTTTTGCGGTCGGCGCGTGCATAGCCGTAATAGGGAATCACGGCGGTAATTTGCCGTGCGGAGGCTCGCCGACACGCATCAATCATGATCAGCAATTCCATCAGGTGGTCATTAACGGGATGGCAGGTCGGTTGCAGCAGATAGACATCACAACCCCGTACGGATTCCTGAATCTGGACGTATAACTCGCCGTCCGAAAAGCGCTTGCGGACAATTGGCCCCAAATCTACGCCCAGATACCGAGCGATTTCCTCCGCCAAAGGAACGTTAGCTGAACCTGCAAACAGGCGTAGGCGACCATGGTCGGTCGAAACTGGCATTGGTACAGACAGAGGACGAGAAGCTGGCAGCACCATCTCACCCCGGCAAAATCCTACCTGTCATCGTAGCACTTCCGCTGGACGACTCCCTGCAGGAAGCTCAGGTTCAACGCCGTGGCCGTCGCCGTTTTAAGAAATCAGGAATATCAATTTCTGGCGGTGGCTCCTCCACCTGGGGCTTCAGGTCCACATTAGGCGTGGCGGCATGGTTGGGCACCGGGGTCACAGGCCGAACCGTAGGTTGCGGTCGCGGCAATGAACTAGTGCTCGGTACAGCCGGTTGGAAACCAGTGGCAATCACCGTAATCCGCACCTCTCCCTGCAAGCGGTCGTCTAATACCGCTCCGAAGATAATGTTCGCTTCCGGGTCCACCACGTTGTAAATGATTTCTGCTGCCGTATTCACCTCGTGCAGGCTCAAATCGCTGCCCCCGGTGATATTAAACAGCACACCCTTGGCCCCGTGAATCGAAGACTCCAGCAGGGGTGAGGCAATCGCCATATTCGCTGCTTCGGCAGCCCGGCCTTTCCCCGTACCTGTACCAATTCCCATCAACGCTGACCCAGCATCGGCCATGATCGCCTTCACATCGGCAAAGTCCACGTTGACTAGACCCGGAATCGTAATAATGTCGGAAATGCCTTGCACCCCCTGGCGCAAAATGTCATCCGCCACCCGAAACGCCTCCTGCACCGGTGTAGATTCCCCAATTGTGGTCAACAGGCGGTCGTTAGGAATGACAATCAGGGTATCCACCCGGCTCTGGAGCATAGCAATACCCTCTTCCGCCTGAGCTGCCCGGCGTTTCCCTTCAAACGTGAATGGCCGCGTGACAATGGCGACGGTCAAGGCCCCTAGTTCTTTCGCCACTTCCGCCACAATTGGCGCTGCACCAGTCCCCGTACCGCCGCCCATCCCTGCCGTGATAAACA
Organism: Gloeomargarita sp. SKYG116; assembly: GCA_025056115.1. GTDB lineage: Bacteria > Cyanobacteriota > Cyanobacteriia > Gloeomargaritales > Gloeomargaritaceae > Gloeomargarita. Next base: position 121,974 of record JANWVM010000001.1, on the reverse strand, counting down.
CTAAATCCGACTGGTCGAGGGCGGCCATAATTTCCTCGCGGGATTCTTCCGCCGCCTTTTGACCAATAGCTGGGTTGCCGCCTGCTCCTAGGCCGCGCGTTAATTTCTGCCCAATTTGCAACCGTTTGGCATTGGCCGAATGATGGAGCGCCTGGGCATCCGTATTGATGATCCAAAACTCCACCCCCGTTAGGTTGCTGTGGATCATGCGGTTAACGGCATTGCCGCCGCCGCCGCCGACGCCAATAACCTTAATTCGAGCAAGATTGCTTGGTATGATCTCATCACTGTATGTCACGGCTTCGACCTGGTGAACGAGCGTAGTATTAGAGTCCCCGTTCGGCAGTAGGGTTTCACTCGCTGGAGTGGGCGCCAAGATGCCCAACTCGCCCCCCGACTCGTTGCCTTCATGGATAGACATTATCTCCCTAAAGGTCAAAACTGCATCCGGTTGCCCAGACCAGTTGTATTTATCCCTAACATATTAGAGGGTCTTTTGGAAAAAAGAAACTCTCCCCGCTGACTATTTCACCTGCATTGTAGCGACTTTATCGCCCCCGTCCGATGGATATTCGCGAATCTTTAAGCATGGCCCTCCGTACCTTGGCTGCCCACCGCTTGCGGAGTTTTCTCACCGTGTTGGGGATTGTCATCGGCAACGCCGCCGTGATCGCCATGGTGGGGGTGGGACAAGCGGCCCAGCGCTATACCGCCGAACAACTGGCATCTTTGGGGACCAACGTGTTGTTTGTCGTGCCGGGACGGGAGGATGCGCGCCGCCGGGGCATTGAACCACCCGCGACCCTCACCTGGGAAGATGCCCAAGCCATCGCTGCCCAAGTTCCCACCGTCCGCTGGGTTGCCGCCCAAATCAACGAGAGCGCCCTAGCGAGCTATGGCAACCGCACGACGCCCACCGCTGTCACTGGCACCGTGCCCGACTTTTTCCGGGTGCAAAGTTTTGACTTGCAACAGGGCCGGTTTTTCCATGAACTGGATGTCCAGCGGCAAGGGCGGGTCGTGGTATTGGGGAGCGACTTGGCGGCCAAACTGTTTGGCGACCGCTCTCCCATCGGTGAACGCATCCGGCTGCGCAACCTGAGCTTTGAAGTGATTGGGGTCCTAGCGCCTAAAGGGGCCTTTCTCGGGACGAACCGGGACGACGCGGCTTACATTCCCCTAACGACGATGGCCTATCAACTCACGGGCCGCCGGTCGCCCTACGGGTTAACAGTGGCGTTTATTTCCGTCTCGGCGCGAGATGAAGCCAGCGTGAGTGCCGCCCAGTTTCAAATCACCAACTTGCTGCGCCGCCGGCACAAGATTGTGGACGAAGACGATTTCTACATTCGCACCCAAAAAGAAGCCGTGGCGATTGCGGGCAATATCACGGGGGTGTTGACCATCTTACTTGCGGCAACGGCAGGGATTTCGCTGTTGGTGGGCGGGATTGGGATCATGAATATCATGCTGGTTTCGGTGACAGAACGTACCCAGGAAATCGGTTTACGCAAGGCGGTGGGGGCTACAGAAGGAGATATTCTCCAGCAATTCTTACTGGAAGCCATCGTGCTCGCCGTGGCGGGGGGTATCTTGGGTACCGCCGTGGGAACGCTGGGGCTCATCGGCATTGGCTGGGTGACCCCGTTGCAGGCGCAGGTGTCCTGGGAAGCTGTCATCCTCGCGGTGGGGGTATCGGGAACGATTGGCCTGGTCTTTGGCGTCGCACCGGCGCAGCGGGCCGCCCAGTTGGACCCCATCGTCGCGTTACGGAGTACCTGAACCATGAAAGCACCGTTGATTCGACTGGTGAATGTCAGCAAGGTCTATGGCCTGGGGGAAAATCAGGTGCAAGCGCTCCAGAATGTGTCGTTAGAAATTCAACCGGGAGAATACTGCGCCATTATGGGGGCATCTGGTTCGGGCAAATCCACTGCGATGAATATCATTGGTTGCCTGGACCGGCCCACCACTGGGGATTATTATTTGCAAGGGGAAAACGTCGCCCGCTGTTCGTCCGCCCAACTGGCTCATATCCGCAATCAACAAATTGGGTTTGTGTTTCAACAATTTCATCTGTTGCCCCAGTTGACCGCCTTGGAAAATGTGATGTTGCCTCTGGTGTATGCCGGCGTGCCACCCCGGGAACGACAACAACGGGCGCGGCTGGCGCTGGAGCAGGTGGGCTTAGGTCATCGTCTCCACAACAAACCCAACCAACTCTCTGGGGGACAACAACAGCGGGTGGCGATTGCCCGGGCGATGGTGAACCAACCGGCATTGCTCCTAGCGGACGAACCCACGGGTGCCCTCGATTCTCGCACCAGCCAGGAAGTCATGGATTTGTTTGCCGAGTTGCACCAGCAGGGGGTCACGATTGTCATGGTCACCCACGAAGCCGATATTGCCCGCCGCGCTGAACGGATTATCTGGTTCCGGGATGGCCAGGTCCTGCACGACCACTTGCGTCCCGACGACGTTTACCAGGCGATTCGGGCAATGTAGTACAGAACTACGCCTAACAGCAGCGCGCACCCCAGGCACCAGCGGTCGGCGTTCCCGTACTTACATAACCACAGCAGCGCGTAACGTCCCCACAGGCGCATTTAATCGGATTGCGGTAAACGACAGCGCGTCAGATGAAATTCCTCCCCCTGGCGACAGATGTGGTGATAGCTTTGGGGGGGCGGCACCGGCAGGTTTTTCAGGTAGAAAAAGGTGGCCTGGGCGCCCGATTCCAGGAAAAACACCACCTCCGTGCTAGGGTCGTAATGGTCCACCACGTCCAGGATGTGCGTCACGAAAAAGTGGTGGGACAACAGCGGCGTTGCCGGGGTCGCCAGCCATGCGCGTAAAAACGGCGCCAAGCGGAAGCGGGGAAGGAAATAGGTGGGGTAATCGTCATTCTGAGCATGATTCAAGGTGCAAATCACCGCCCCTCGCCCGTAGTGGAGAAAGCCCACCCAGGCGTTGTAACCCAGCGCCAGCACATTTGTGGCGATAAACCGCGCTTGCCAATCTGCTGGGTCCATAACTACCTGCTCCTGGACCGTTGGGAACGCTGGGGCATCGGCAGGCGATAGATGCGCAGTTGACCAGACTGTTGCCGCAGCACCACCATTTCCCGCTGGGGATGATACGTGCCCACCGCTTCGGCAATCAACGACCAGCCGGTGTCATCCAGCGCCAGGGTTTCCAACCAGGTTAAGAGCCGGTTCCCTGGCAGAAAGTCCATCACTGGACCGCGACCCTCATCCAGAACCCACCAGACCAGCCCCCGTCCATAGCGGCAGTAACCTGTCCGAGCACAATCCCCTAGCGCCTCCAGATACATCCAGAGCTGATCGTCGGGGGGTTCCCGCCAGACATCAATGGCTAGCCCCATGCACCTGCGCCCGCAACTGTTGAGCCGCTGCCACCATGTTTTTTAGGGCTGGAATCACCTCTTCCCACCGCCGGGTTTTCAGGCCGCAATCCGGGTTCACCCAAATCTGTTCCGCCGGAAGATGCGCCAATCCCGCTTGCAGCAATTGCACCATCTGTTCCGTGGCCGGAACTGCCGGGCTATGCACGTCATACACCCCGTTGCCCACCTGGTGTGTGTAGCCCCCCTCCACAATCTGCATCAGCGTTTGGTTGTTGCTGCGGCTATTTTCGATAGACAGCACATCGGCGTCCAACCGTTGGATGTGGGCAATGATGTCCCCAAACTCCGAGTAGCACATGTGGGTATGGATTTGGGTTTCCGGTCGCGCCACTCCTGCGGCCAAGCGAAACGCATCCACTGCCCAGGTTAGGTATTCCTCCCAACGTTCCGGTTTCAGGGGCAATCCCTCCCGCAGCGCTGGTTCATCAATTTGAATCATCCGCGCGCCCGCCGCTTCCAAATCCGCCACCTCGTCCCGCAATGCCAGGGCAATTTGGAACGCCTGTTCTTTCCGAGAAATATCCGTGCGGGGGAATGACCAGTTCAACATCGTCACCGGCCCTGTAAGCATACCTTTCACCGGCTTGCTCGTCAACGACTGGGCCACCCGGAACTCCCGCACCGTCATCGGTTGGGTTCGGGCAATGTCGCCGTAGATGATGGGGGGACGGACACAGCGGCTCCCGTAACTCTGCACCCAGCCGTGCTCGGTAAAGGCAAAGCCGGCCAACTGCTGGGCAAAAAACTCCACCATATCGGTGCGCTCAAACTCCCCATGCACCAGCACATCCAGGCCAATTTCCTCCTGGTAACGAATGCACTTGGCAATTTCCGCATCAATGGCCGCCTCGTATTCGGCTTTGGTAATTTCGCCCCGTTTCAATTTCACCCGCAACTGGCGCACCTCTGGCGTCTGGGGAAAGGAGCCAATGGTTGTGGTGGGTAAAGGCGGTAACACCGGTTGCTGCAACTTGCGCTGTTCATAGGGCAAAGGCCGGGAAAAATCGCTGGGTTGCAGGTTTTGTAAGCGCGCTTGCACCGCCGGATTGACGGGACTAAAGGCGTAAAAGGCTTGCCACTGCTGGCGCAGGGTCTCCAGTTCCGCCGCCACCTCAGCCACCCCTTGCAAGGCTTGCGCTAGCTGTCGCACCTCTCGCAACTTTTGTTCAGCAAAACTCAGCACGTGATACAGGGGTTCTGGGAGTTTGGTTTCCAACCGCACATCGTAGGGCACAAACTGCAAAGAAGCCGACGGTTGTACCCGCAAATGGGGAGTGATGGCCTGGAGTGTTTTCAAAGTTGCCAACACCTCGTCGGGGCGAATTTTCCAGACATTGCGCGCATCCACGATTCCCACCCCCAATTGCTTGTTACTGGGGAAACCATACGTCTGCACCAACTCGAGATTGCGGCCCCTGGTGAAGTCCAAACTAATTCCCGCGACCGGCAGTTCTACTACCCACGGATAGGCCGACCCCAAATCATCGAAATAAGTCACTAGTTGAATAGGCAAACCAACTTGCGCCAGGGTTTGATAAGTGGATTGGTAGAAGGATTGGTACTGGTGCGCGTCGCCCAACACCAGCGCCGGTTCGTGGATTTGCACCTCCACAACGTTGAGTCGTTTCAGGGCCGTCAAAAGCGACACATAACGGTTGTGGAACTCCGTCAAGAGCGATACTAAATCCCCCGTCCAGCGACTCAGACGCACCAGTGTTAACGGCCCCAGCACGATGGGTACCGCGCGTTCACCCAAGACCGCCTGCGCCCGTTGCACCGTTGCCAGAAAATCACTGAAATCCGCTGGTTGTAGGGGCATCGTTATTTCTGGAACGAGATAGTGATAGTTGGTATCAAACCACTTGGTCATTTCCAGAGCTGGGATGCCCGTTTGCCCACGCGCCATGGCGAAATAACGCGCTAAACCCGTCAAATGCTGGAAACGCTCTGGCACGATTCCCAGGCGCAAACTCCAGTCCAAAACCCCGTCATACAAGCTGAAATCGCCAACGCCAATGCGGTCAATCCCGGCAGCCAACTGGACTTGCCAGTTTTGCAGTTCAATGGCTTGAGCGGTTTGATACAGACTCGCCTCGTCAAACTGACCTTGCCAAAAGGCTTCCAGCGCCTTCTTGAGTTCCCGATGTTTCCCGATGCGGGGATAACCCAACGTTGCCGTTAACCCAGATGTTGCCTGCGTCATAACCCTCTCATCCTTTCTGTGAAGGAACAATCACGCCAAAATGTTAAGTTCCCTCCTCTCTGCAGCAGAGTAGGGAGTGAGTTTACCAACAGCTCATAGACTCAGACTGTCGGCATGTCTAGACCAAACAATTTGCTAGGTGTCGGCCAGAGCTACCGGTTTATCCCAACGGCCCGACATCGGTTCAGTTGTGCGCAATGCTGAAGCAAATAAACCATCATCTGTACCTCGCAGACTAGGGTGAACAAGTAAATAGCCTCAAAGCGAGACTCCTCGGCGGGCATCCTGACTGAGAAAGCCAACACGCTTTCATCACAGTTGCGGGACAGCGCCGGATTCGCACCGGACTTTCCCCCTTGCGTCTGATGGCTGGCCCCCACCAGAACCGATTACGCATGACTATAGCACATCCCACCCGCTCACCTCCGGCTTTGTCTGGTTGTTGCGGTCGAAATCTTACGTTACAAATTTTTAGGTTTTGTTATACTGAACGTGCAAACAACTGGCGGTGTGACCCATGTCTGGAGAAACGCAGACGGCTTGCCGGCTAGGGCGGACGGATGTGCGAGTAAGTCCGCTGGGAGTGGGGACCTGGGCGTGGGGCGACACGCTATTTTGGGATTACGGTAAGCAGTACAACGACCAGGACTTAGCGGCGGCCTATCGCGTCAGTATTGAGGCTGGAATCACATTTTTCGACACGGCGGAAGTGTACGGGTTGGGGCGGTCGGAGCAGTTGTTGGGTCAATTTGTGCGGGAAACGGGCCGGGAAGCAGTCATTGCGACGAAATTTATGCCTTTCCCCTGGCGCTTTTGGCCCCAGACCCTACTGGATGCCCTGCGGGCGAGCATTCAGCGGTTGGGTGTGGACCGTGTGGATTTGTACCAGATTCACTGGCCTGCCCATTTTCCGGTGTCTTTGGCAAGCTGGATGCAGGCGCTGGCGGATGCCGTAGCCCTGGGATTGACGCGAGCGGTGGGGGTTTCCAACTACTCGCTGGCGCAGATGGAAGAAGCCTGGCGGGTGCTAGCTGACCGGGGGGTGCCCCTAGCGAGCAACCAGGTGGAGTACAGTTTGGTGTGCCGGGCGCCGGAGCGAACCGGGTTGTTACAACGTTGTCAAGAGCTGGGCGTCACGTTGATTGCTTACAGCCCCTTGGGCATGGGATTGCTTACCGGGAAATACACCCTTGATAACCCGCCACCCAAGGCGCGGGGATGGCGGTTTCACCGGGAGCGATTGCGTCAGGTGCAGCCGTTGCAGGGCTTATTGCGAGAAATTGGCCAGCAGTATGGCAAAACGCCGGCGCAGGTGGCTTTGAACTGGGTGATCTGCAAAGGGGCATTGCCAATTCCAGGGGCCAAGAATGCGCGACAGGCCCAGGAAAATGCCGGGGCCTTGGGGTGGCGATTGACCAATGATGAAGTGCGGGCGCTGGAACAAGTCAGCCCGAATTGGTAGCTAGGTCGTCTTCTGTTGGCGCTATCGCCGGGTTTTGCGCCAGCCAGCTTTCCAGGTCGGACACACTCTGAAAATCCAGCAGCGCTTCTCCTAAATTCTCTAATTGTTCCAACGATAGGGATTGCACGTGTTGGACTTGGGCCGGGGATAAAGGACCCACTTTGCGCTGTAGCAGACGCAGGACTAGAGTAGCTCCCTCTGCTTGAGCGCCCTCTTGATACACTTCCCGATAGAACTGAGTTTGCTGTAGCGGCACCAGACCGAGCATTTCCATAAGCCTGCGCCTGCCTTGCCCCGGCAATTTCCGCACCAGTGCTTCCACTACCCATTCTAACCAGGGTTCTGGCTCCTGCTGAAGAATCGCTCGCCCTATCGCCACTGCTTCTGCCACCGGCGCGGCGATCAAACGCAACAATTCCATTGCCAGTGATTGGTTGGCCGGTAGTTCATCCAAGTAAACCCGCTGCACTTGCCAGTAGGTTAGATACGCAGGCAAGTTGGGGATGACGCGCTCGGTGCGCCGGTTAGGGTACAGCACCAATACGCGCCAGGGATGAACAGGTTGATACTGCAGCAAGTAAGTGGCCAGTTCGTTTTGCAAACGGTAGTAGAAACGGGCATCGGGCTGCATTTGCGCTTCAATCAGGATAAAGGGCAAAGCGGGGTCTGGCGCGGTCGGCAGCAGCAAACCGTCCAGGCGAAATCCGAACTCCTTGAGTTCTACCGACTGAAATTGATAAGGGGCTGCAGGCGGGGACAAACCTAACAATTCAAACGCCAGTTCAGGCGCCCGTTGAAACAGCCGGTAAAACAGGTTGTCCGTGCGCACCAAGTTATTTTTCTGGCGAAGGAAAGAGGATCAATGGGTAAGGAATCCGCCGCAACAACTCACCGCCCAGCGACAATGACAAATTCCACAGGTTGGTCATGTGGGCCTCGGTGAGTGTGACAGCACTGATATCCAGCAGTTGGGCCAGTTCCAAGCAGGCTTCGACTGGGTTACCGGTGCGCACATGGGTATGGACGTGGGAAACGTAAGGAGTCAACTGGGTCGCCACCTGGGCTAACTCCCGTTCGGCGCGGGCAATTTCCTGGGGATCAGGCTCAAAATCCCGGCGAATCGGGTCTTCTACCACCCATACCAGATGGCACGTCTCAACTTTGGGTTGAGAGACCTTTTGCAGGCGATCCAGCACTTGGGCCAGCAAATGCTTGGATTCCGGGCGACCTCGGTAGGGCAGCATCAAGTGATAGAACAAGTGCTGACAACGCAATTCCAGTTCTTCGGCAGTTAGCACTTGCACCAACTGGGGGCGAATAATCATCAACGGAATATCGCACTTGCGGATGATGCTTAATGCATCGCTGCCAAGCAGCCTTTCTGCCAATACATTGCGCTGTTGTGTCCCTAAAATAATCAATTCCGCCCTGATTTCTTGCGCCACTTGCACAACCACATCTGCCGGTTTGCCTGAGCGCACCAAACACTGCGTTGGGACTCCCCCCGTATTTGCTGGTGCGACTAACTTCGCCTGGGCGGCTGCCAATGCTTCCTTGTCTTCTCGGACGCGCACGCCTGTATCCAGGTAAGGCACTGCATGGACAAAAGTCACTGCCTCAATCCCGCCTGCACCCAACGCCGGTAAAAATTGGAGCAACCGCTGTAAGCCATCCCGCAAATCTGTAGCAATTAATAATTTCTTAAACACCCTCTCCCCCTACTGTCTTGCGCAAAGCACACTGCCTGCTCCCTATGGTAGTCGAACTGACGCGGGAACCTAGCCCGTCTTTGCTTTAATTAATGCAAAAGAACCCAAAACGGGGCTACACCTTAGCGACTCAAGGGGTGACAACCATAGATAATCTAGCTGTACAGCCAAGTCATTACTACTTAACCGCCCCGTCTTGTTTCTGGCAGAGGCTGCTTAGCCACAAAACCCTAGGTTACAGGCTTCGTCCAGTTTACCTACCAGGGGAGCAACTGCCCTGCTTTTCACTCTTCCCAATTGCGGGGACTGGATTTGAACCAGTGACCTTTGGGTTATGAGCCCAACGAGCTACCAGACTGCTCTACCCCGCGATGCAGATATTTACTATAACGCGATTTCCCAGCTATCGGCAACTATAGGAGCGATAATTCCCCCTGCACCTCTAGACGCACGTAGGGTCCTAGCTGAACGAATTGCTCAGCTAAGCGTTCTCGCACGATTGGGGTAATCCAACCCAACTGGTGGAGTAAGTGAATCGCCGTTGCATATTTCGCTCGTTTGGCTCCGTCTAGCACCCGAATCGCCAGCCCCATCCCTGTTTCCAAGTTGGCTAGACACTGCACCCCTTCAGCGCCGGCCTTGCTAATGATGCTTCCCTGAGTTGCCAGCATCAGCTCGGTATCGAAATGCCCTGAACCGGCGACCAGCTCGGGATGTTGGGTCATGGCTCGGGTGATTTGGGCCAGCCCCAGGTGTTGCCCCGTCGCTAAACGACTATACAGCGCCGCCAGTTGATGGAGTTGCAAAAGATAAGTAGGTGCGCCGCAATCATCATGCACGGCAATAAATTCCACCCCCGGCACCCCGAGTAATTCTCCCACTTGCCTGAGGATCAACTCCTGCACCGGATGTTGCCGTTGGAGATAGGTGTGGCGCGGCCAGTCGTACTTGGCGCAGACAGCCAGCATCCCCGCGTGTTTTCCGGAACAACCATGCTCCAACCGACTGCGTTTACCGGGCGGAATGGGGCACTGGAGTTCTGCCGGGTCAATATCCGCCTGCCAAAGGATGCGAAACACCTGACGCACCGCCTCGGTTTGTCCCTGGTGGGAACTACAAATGACGGCCAAATCCCGTTCTCCCAGGCGAAAGTGCTCCAATGTGCCCGTGGTGACCACCGCCAGCGCCTGGAAGGGTTTGAAGCTGCTCCGGGCAAAGGTGGTGGTTTCTGCATCTCCCGCAACAGCCAGTAACCGCCCCCGCTCATCCGCCAGCGCTGCGTGGACATGATGCATTGATTCCGGAATCCCCTCCCGTAACAGGTGGACGGTCAGGGGTTCGGCTTGGGTACGTTTCCCCCGTGCTAACGACACAGCCACCCCAACCCACCCACTGCGGCATAGAGCAGGCCCATACCCACCAAACTCCACCGCAGTCGCCGTAACAGGGGTTCGACCTGGTAAATACTCACCAACCGTTCCTGGACAAATACTGCTGGTGGTTTTTCCCATGTCCGCCCGTCATACCAGCCCGATTCTTCATACACAATCGTGCGGCTGGCCAACCGTTGCTGGACATATCGCCACCCCAAATACAGTCGCAACAACAGAAAACTCGGCAACACCGCTGCTCCAGCCACCGCTGCACAGCTAAATAACCAAGGTTCTTGTCCAGGATCAAAACTGGCCGCCGCTACTGGAACTGCCACCGTCGCCCCCAAACCCGCCGCCGCCAACAACCGTCGCCCGTAGGCTGCCCAACCCAAGGTCGGCCACTGGTAAAACCAAGAATCCCGCAGCGCTTGGTACTCCTGTAAGGGTTGTTGTTCTAGGGGAACCGGACAAAGAGACATGAATGACGCTAAAAAAGCTATCCTTTCGCATTTTAATCTGTCTTTTTGACCCCTGCACCCAGCGCTAAGATGAAAAAAAGCGAGAACAACCTATGCAACGGTGGCTTTGGCTAGGGTTGGCGTTGCTATTAGCCACTAAACCGGCGCTGGCTCAAGGAGGAGGTGGTGGCGGCAATCGCGCCGAACCTTCTACATACCGGCCCTGGCAGGAAGTTGTCCAAATGGAAGTGGACCGCGCCTTTCGCCACACCACGCTGCTGTTAAATCTTTTGTTACTGGTGCTGGTTTTACTACCAGTAGCGGCGGGGCTAGGGTTGTGGTGGTTGCGCCGCAGCATCATCCAGCAATTGGTGCAGATGGCGGCTGACCAAGCGCAAAAACCGATGCGTACCCAAGCAGAAACCATCGTCGCTGAGGTCGTAGCCCAACAACTCACCCATTACCAAATCACCCTAGCCGCCCTCGCCGCCCAAAGCCGACAAGCCCTTGAACAGGAGTGGCAAAAACGCTTCCATACCCTTGCGGAAGTTACCGAGCCGGTCACCAAAGTGCCGGAGCTGCAACTCAGCCTGCAACGCCTGCGTCAATGGCTAACCCAACCAACCACCGAGTTGCCCCCTGACTTGCAGCCATCCCTCGCCCAATTCAGCCCGGATCAACCGGCCTTGAGCGCTGGGGATTGCCTACTGATCGGCCAAGTGTGGCAGCAGTTGGGCCAATGGGAAAGCGCGCTTGCTTACTATCAACAGGCGAGTCAACGCCAACCCGAATCCTGGGAAGCCTGGTATCACCTGGGGATTGCCCTTAGCCATTGCCAGCGCTACAGCGAAGCCCTGTCCTGCTTTGAAAAAGCCCTATCCCTGCAACCCGAAGCTAGTCAAATCTACCAGCAACGGGCAGCCGTTTTGGAAAAATTACACTAAGCCGTTTGCCCTAACGCCTGTGCCCGTTGGTAGGCGGCTTGCACCGTTTGCATCAACCATCCCCGCACCCCCTGCGTTTCCAAACTCAACAGACCGGCTGCGGTCGTCCCGCCTGGACTCATTACTTGCGCTTTTAATTCCGCTGGTGTGATCCCCTGCTGTTGCAATAGCGCCACCGTCCCTGCCACCGTTTGTAAAGTCAACTGCGTCGCCAGGGGCCGCGGCAGGCCAACCAGTACGCCCCCGTCAATCAACCCCTCTAGTAGCGCTGCCACATAGGCCGGCCCTGACCCTGCCAAGGCTGTCACGCCGTTCAAATAACTTTCCGGTACGGCGACCACCTGTCCCACGGCCAGAAACAACCGTTCCACCCACTGCTTTTGCATCTCATTGACGCGACTCCCCCAGGCCAACGCGGTAATGCCCGCCCGCACCTGCACGGGTGTATTAGGCATTGCCCGCACCCAAGCCGCACCTGGCACCGCTTGCTCTAATGTCGCCAGAGCCACACCTGCCAGTACCGAGACCACAACTGTCTGGGGATGAATTTGACTCAAAGCCGGTGTCACCTGACTGAACTGTTGCGGTTTCACCGCCACCAGCACTACTTCCGTCGCCGCCGCTGCCGCTCGATTTTCACTGCTGACTGCGACCCCGTACGTGTCTTGCCAATACTGCCGCCGGTCGGGCCGGGGATGGCTGACTAGGATTTCCGCCGGCGCATAGAGATGTTCAGATAATAATCCTTTGACGAGGGCCTCTGCCAACACACCCCCGCCAATGACCCCTAACCGATAGGTCATGCACCTACTGGGCGAGATAAGCCGGCATGGCTTCTGGTGTCCAAATTGGCGGTGTATTGCGCAATGGGCTGGGCGATTCCATCGGCGTAGGATTGGGAACCGACGTCCGGGTGGTTACCTGCACCCCATTGGGCGTGAACAGGAAAATGCTCTCCCCTAGCCGCTCCTGGTGCCCGTCAATCGCATAGGTGCCGCCAGCTACAAAATCCACGGCTCGCTGGGCTAGCTCCGGTTCCATCAGGGTGACATTAAGCACCACCGATTTCCGCTCCCGCAGGGCCTGGATAGCTTGCGGCATTTCCTCAAACGAACGGGGTTCCATCACCACCACTTCGAAGGGCTGGTTGTGAGCCGTTGGTAAACCAATCACATTGTTCATCGGTGTTCGGGGGGTAGAGGGTTCTGTAGCAGTCGTTGTCGAGGGGCGTTCCCGCCGGCGTGGGGGTTCGCGGTAGTCGCTGGTTGGTGTCGCCATCGGGGTCGTTTGGTGTTGACCGGGGTCATAGTCATATTCCACCGGCTCCCCCAAGCTGACCCATTCCCGCAATCGTTTCAGCATTTGCATGGGATGTACACTCCCGCCACAGGCATAAAGGTATGGATAAACAGCAAGGACATCAACGGTGAGGAACGTTGCATGTGTTGAGGAGTTGCCAATTGGTAGAGCCAGTTCGGCATCGAACGCTTACCCGTCATCACAGCAGTGAATGTCCAGGTATTGGCCTACCAATGTACTTCAATACAATGGATGATACCTGAACAGTAACCTTTTTTTTAACAAAATTCAACATCCTGACCCTCATAGTTAGCTACATGGTTGATGCAGATAACCTAGCTCTGGGTCATTATAGGGATGAAAATCGGTGGGCTTGAGCGATTTTTACAAGTTCTTAAGGGCGATGAGCCAGAGCGTTTGTTGCTTCGTTAGTGGCCGGGCGTTCTCCGAATAAACAACGACCCAAGCGAATCATCGTCGCGCCCGCAGCTAGTGCATAGGGATAGTCATCCGACATGCCCATTGAGTATTCAACAATCGGTAGCTGGTTGCGGATTTGCTTCCCTAGGGCCACAAGTTCGCTAAACAGGGTTTGGAGTTCGGCAGGGGATAAGCCTAGGGGGGCGATGGTCATGAGTCCTTTAATCTGCACGTGCTGGAGTTGCCGCAAAGCGGGAATGGCCGGGAGTAAATCGGGCACCTGCCAGCCGTATTTGTTCGGGTCGGGGCGGAGTTTAACCTGCAGCAGCAACTGGGCAGGCCGCCGCAAACCCTGATTGATTTGATCAAGCCGTTGCGCGAGGGCGAGGCTATCGACACTGTGAATCCAGGCGAACAGTTCGAGGGCCAGGCGGGCTTTGTTGCTCTGGAGATGACCAATGAAATGCCAGGTGATATCAGGTAGGTCGCGCAGGGCCTGTATTTTGGGTTGGGCTTCCTGCACACGATTTTCTCCAAAATCCCGCAAACCCAAATTATAAGCATGGCGAATCAAGGTAATGGGAACTTGTTTGGTAACAGCTACCACTCGCACGTGGGGCGGAATCTGGGCGCGGATACGTTCCCAATTGTGGCGCAGACGTTCTTCTGGAGTCACAGTCGTTTTTCCAACTGTTGGAGTTTTTGGTACTCCTCGAGTTTGCCGAGCCGCCGCAGCTCTCGCAAGTACATTTCTAGAAGTATTTTCGCTTGGTGACGACTGACCGGCTCAATCTCAATGCTGTCTCCGCGCGGCTGTACATGAAAAAACAAGCGGTGAGCATATAGGGTCATATACAATTCGCTTCCATCTCCCAAGCGGCAAATCCGGTAGAGCAAGCCAAAGTTCGGATGGTTGAGATAGGATTCGCCAGTCATGGAAGCAGGGATGACCTCAAAACCAAGGAAATCGTCGCCCTGTTGCGATACATAGGCTCTTAACTCTATCCTAAAGGGTTTGTTGCTCCATTCGCCTGATAGGATGCGCTATAGTGCTCATGGAATAACTAAGGGATTGTGATGGCCGATTCAGAACTATCCTTGTCTGCGCCTTGCGCCTATCCTGTTTTCTTCCGTACTTACAGCCGCCGGGTTCAATGGGCAACGGGAGTCCTGGGCGCAGGTGTGTCAACGCACAGTGGCGGATTTGGCAGTTTTAGGGCGGTTCACCCCGGCGGAAAAAGCGTTAGTAATGGAAATGCAGCAACAGTTGAAGGCCCTGACGTCGGGGCGGTGGTTGTGGGTAGGGGGAACGGATTGGATTCATCAGCCGGAAAATTTTTCGGGAGCGTACAACTGCACGTCCCAACGGATTCACGATTGGCGCGGTTTTGGCCTGATGATGGACCTGGCGATGCAAGGCGCTGGAACCGGCGCGGTGCTGGAACCCCAGTACATTTACCAGTTGCCGCCGATTACTACCCGTCTCGAAGTGCAGGTGGTGGGTCAACCGGGGGATGTGCTGCCGGAGCAACGCCTGCAGGAAACCCAAATTGAACGGCAGGGACAACACGTGACAATCCGGGTAGGGGATTCGCGCCGGGGGTGGGTCAAGGCCTATCAAAGTTTACTGGAGTTGGCCAGCGAGCCGGTGGAAGGAGGCGTACTGACGGTTACGGTAGATGTCGGTCATGTGCGGCCCAAGGGGGAGGTTCTCAAAGGATTTGGGGGTATTGCCAATCCCGCCCTGTTACCCCCCTTGTTTCCGCGGGTGGCGCGGATTTTGAACAAGGCAGTGGGCCGACAGTTAACCCCGATTGAATGTTGCTTGTTGATTGATGAAGCCGCAGCCACGATTGTTGCGGGTAATATCCGCAGGTCTGCCGGTATGAGGCAGTTTGCTGCAGAGGACCAGGAGGCGGCTTGTGCCAAGGCCAATCTCTGGCAACAGGACGAACAGGGCAACTGGCGGATTGACCCGGAACGCGATGCCCTGCGCATGGCCAACCACACCCGTGTGTTTCATCGCAAACCGACGCGCCAGGAATGTGTGGAGTCGGTCCGCAGCCAGTTCTACTCCGGGGAGGGGGCCATCCAATGGGCAGGGGAAGCCATTGCGCGGGCGAATTGTGACCTGCTGAACACGCCAGAGAAGAAGGCCCATTTTTTGGCTTTGTATAATGAAAGTCGGGAACAGGCCAGGGCCTATTTACGGGAGTTGTTGGTTGCACGTAGCTGTTCTGAGGATAGGCAGGCACCATGTTGACAAAATTGTTGGTAACGTGGGTGGTCAATGCCCTGAGTTTATGGATCATTTCGCGGTTGCCGCTAGGGGTGACGCTGGAGGGGTTTGGCACAGCGTTGTGGACGGCACTGGTATTGGGGCTGCTCAACGCCCTGGTGCGCCCAGTGTTGCTGTTGCTGACGTTACCCTTGAACATCTTGACCCTTGGGTTGTTTACCTTGGTGATTAACGCTCTGATTTTTGCCTTGGCTGCATCGCTGGTGAAAGGATTCCGGTTGAACAGTTGGGTGAGTGCGCTGGTCGGCCCAGTCCTATTGACAGTGCTGAATGCGGTGCTGTTTAAGCTCCTAGGGGCCTAAGGGTAGCCGAGCGTGACCATGGCTAGCGGGGAGGTCATTCGGATTCGGGGCGCCCGCCAGCATAATTTGAAAAACATAGACTTGGAATTGCCCCGCAACCAGTTGATTGTGTTTACGGGGGTGTCGGGGTCAGGGAAATCATCGCTGGCGTTTGACACGATTTTTGCGGAGGGACAACGGCGTTATGTGGAGTCCTTGAGCGCCTACGCTCGCCAGTTTTTAGGTCAATTAGACAAACCGGATGTGGATGCAATTGAGGGGTTAAGTCCAGCAATTTCGATTGACCAAAAATCCACCTCCCATAACCCCCGTTCAACTGTGGGAACAGTCACGGAAATTTACGACTACTTTCGCTTGTTATTTGGGCGTGCTGGCGTCCCCCATTGCCCGATTTGCGACCACAACATCAGTCCCCAAACGGTGGACCAAATGGCAGACCAAATCCTCAGCTTGCCGGCGGGCACTCGTTTTCAATTGCTCGCACCGGTGGTGAAGGGAAAAAAGGGGACACATCAAAAGGTCTTAGCTCAGATTGCCCAACAGGGATTTGCGCGGGTGCGGGTGAATGGGACAGTCTATGCATTGAGTGATGTACCGCCCCTCGATAAAAATCACAATCATCGCATCGAAATTGTAGTAGATCGCCTGGTGATTAAACCCGATTTATACAGTCGCTTGGTGGACTCGTTGACCACGTGTTTGCAGTATGGGGAAGGGGTAGTGATTGCCAGTATTCAGGAGGGGGAAAGCTGGCGCGATTGGGTGTTTTCGGAAAAATTTGCTTGTCCTGAACATGGGGCTGTCATGTCAGAGTTGTCGCCCCGTTTATTTTCCTTTAATTCCCCCTATGGCGCCTGTCCTGAATGTCATGGTTTGGGTTTTTTGCGCCGCTTTAGTCCAGAATTAGTGATACCCAATCCCAAATTGCCCCTTTATCAAGCGATTGCCCCCTGGTCAGATAAACCCCACGACTACTACTTGGGACTGCTGGACAGCTTAGGTAAAACCTATGGATTTTCCCTATCGACGCCTTGGTATAAGTTGACCCCAGAGCAGCAAGACATTATCTTACATGGCGCGCCAGAACCAATTTGGATGGGGAGCGATGATGCCTACGGTTCCCGGCAAGGATACTGGAAAAAATATGAGGGCGTCTTGGGGATTTTAGAGCGCCAGTATCGGGAAACGACATCAGAATTGGTGCAGCAAAAATTAGACCAGTATCGGTTGGATTCGCCTTGTCCAGCTTGCCAGGGAACCCGTCTAAAACCCGAAGCCCTAGCGGTACAAGTCGGCGGCTATCGCATTACGGATTTCACCAGCGTTTCCGTGCAGGAGTGTTTGCAGCGTCTCAACCGTTTAGAACTCACGCCCCGGCAAGCCCAAATTGCCCATTTGGTGCTCAAGGAAATCCGGGCGCGGTTGCAGTTTTTAGTGGATGTGGGGCTGGACTATTTAACGCTGGACCGCCCGGCCATGACCCTTTCTGGCGGCGAAGCCCAGCGCATTCGGTTGGCGACCCAAATTGGTTCAGGATTGACTGGCGTTTTGTATGTACTAGATGAACCGAGTATTGGGTTGCACCAGCGGGATAACAGCCGGTTACTGACCACCCTCAAACGCCTGCGGGATTTGGGCAATACGTTGATTGTGGTGGAGCACGATGAGGAGACGATTCGCAGTGCCGACCACATTGTAGATATTGGGCCAGGAGCAGGGGTGCATGGCGGGCACATTGTCGCTCAGGGGCGGTTAGAGGACGTTCTCAACCATCCCGACTCCATCACCGGCGCCTATTTATCCCGTCGCAAAGAAATTGTCACGCCGGCCCGACGACGTCCAGGTAATGGCAAAACGTTACGCTTGATTGATGCCCATCGCCACAATCTCAAGCACATTGATGTGGAAATTCCCCTGGGCATGTTTGTGTGTGTGACGGGGGTTTCGGGGTCCGGCAAATCCACCCTGGTGAATGAATTGCTCTACCCAGCGCTGGCCCACTATTTCGGTCACAAAATTCCGTTTCCGGCGGAACTTAAGGCGATTGAGGGCCTAGAAGCACTGGATAAGGTCATTGTGATTGACCAGTCGCCGATTGGGCGGACGCCCCGTTCCAACCCGGCCACCTATACAGGGGCGTTTGATGCCATCCGGGCGATTTTTGCGGAGACGCCAGCGGCCAAAGCTAGGGGCTACAAAGCAGGCCATTTTTCCTTCAATGTCAAGGGGGGGCGCTGCGAAGCCTGTGGCGGCCAGGGGGTGAATGTGATTGAGATGAACTTTCTACCCAACGTTTATGTGCAATGCGAGGTGTGTCAAGGCAAACGCTACAGCCGCGAGACGTTGGAGGTGAAATACAAGGGCAAATCCATTGCCGACGTGCTGGAAATGACGGTGGAGGAGGCCTGCGAGTTTTTTGCCGCCATTCCCCAGGCCGTGAGTCGCTTGCAAACCCTGGTAGATGTAGGGCTGGGGTATATTCGTTTAGGGCAAACGGCGCCCACGCTGTCGGGAGGGGAAGCCCAGCGCATTAAACTGGCCACCGAACTGTCCCGTCGCGCCACCGGCAAAACGTTGTATTTAATTGACGAACCAACAACGGGCCTATCGTTTTACGACGTGCATCGGTTATTGGACATCATCCAGCGGTTAGTAGATAAGGGCAATACAGTGCTGGTGATTGAACACAATCTGGATGTGATTCGCTGTTGTGATTGGGTGATTGATTTGGGGCCGGAAGGGGGCAACCGGGGTGGCGAAATTGTGGCAACAGGTACGCCGGAACAAGTGGCGGAAAATCCCCATTCTCACACCGGGCGTTATCTGAAAATGGTACTGGCGCAACATCCGCCACCGCCAGATCAGGCATAATAAAAACCGGTTGCCCTGGGGGAATTCGGTATGGATTTGAAGGCGCTCATCCGCGAAATTCCTGATTTTCCACAGCCGGGTATTTTGTTTCGAGACATCACCACGCTACTGGCTCACCCGGAGGGGTTGCGTTACACCATTGACGAATTGGCGCGGCGGTTTCAAGGTTACGGAGTGGATGTCATTGTGGGGCCGGAGTCGCGGGGGTTTATCTTTGGCGTACCGTTGGCCTATCGGTTGGGATGTGGCTTTGTACCGGTGCGCAAGCCGGGGAAATTACCAGCCCCTGTCCATCGGCGGGAGTACGTGCTGGAGTACGGGACGGACCAGTTGGAGATTCATCAGGACGGGATTCAGCCGGGGCAACGAGTGCTAGTAGTGGATGATTTGTTGGCGACGGGTGGAACGGCGCGAGCCGTTGGCGAACTGGTGCAGCAGGCGCAAGGGGAGCTGGTAGGGTTCGGGTTCATCATTGAATTGGCCTATCTGGGAGGACGCAAGCGCTTGCCAGACACGGTGATTGAAACCCTGGTGACTTATGAATAGGGGACGATGAAATTCACACGCTTCCTTGGCAGCTACTGGTTTAGGCGAATTGGACAGGCCATCTTGACCTTATTCCTGGCGTCAGCGTTGTCATTCGCCATTATGCAGTTGGCGCCGGGGGATTATCTCAACACACTCCAACAGAATCCAGCGATTTCTGCGGAGACGGTCGAGGCGTTGCGGCGGCAATTTGGGCTGGATAAATCGCCGGTGGAACAGTATTTTTTATGGTTATCGCAGGTGTTGCGGGGGAATTGGGGAGAGAGTTTTGTCTATCGGCGACCGGTGGCGATGCTGCTCTGGGAACGGGTGCCGGCCACGTTGTTACTGGCTGTCACATCGCTGGTCTTGACCTGGGGCTTGGCCATTCCCCTGGGAATTGTGGCAGCGGTGCATCAAAACCGGCGTTTAGATTATTTCCTGCAGGGAGTTAGCTATATTGCCCAGGGGTTTCCCAGTTTTATCGCCGGTTTAATCCTGCTCTTTATTGCTCAACGCACGGGCTGGTTTCCGGTGGGGGACATGACGAGCCTGGATTTTGAGGATTTGACGCTACTGGGGAAAATGCTGGATATTCTGTGGCATTTGTTTCTACCGGCATTGACGTTGACAATCATCAGTTTTGCGGGGTTGCAACGGTTGATGCGGGGGAATTTGCTGGATGTGTTGCGTCAGGACTACATCCGCACGGCGCGAGCTAAAGGATTGCCGGAAACGCGGGTGATTTACGTCCATGCGCTGCGCAATGCCATTAATCCCTTGATTACCCTGCTGGGGTTTGAATTCGCCACCCTGTTGAGTGGGGCGTTTATCTCGGAATACTTCTTCAATTGGCCGGGGTTGGGGCGGTTGATTTTGCAGGCGGTGACGGCCCAGGATTTGTATTTAGTGATGGCAAGTTTGATGCTGGGGTCGGTGATGTTGATTCTGGGGAATCTGTTGGCAGATTTACTGTTGCAGTGGGCCGACCCACGTATCCAATTGCACCGGGAACCCGAGTCCGCTGGCTAGAAAAAGAGGGATAATTTTTTCAGAAATCGGCTCTGGTCGTTTGGTCAGTGGAATGTTAAGCTAACAGGAGTATATGCATGGAGATGGCTTGACGATCGCGGTTTACCCTGGCAGTTTTGACCCGATTACCCTCGGTCATTTGGACATTATTGAACGGGGGAGCCGGTTGTTCAGTCAGGTAATTGTTGCAGTGCTGGCCAATCCGAGTAAAACGCCGTTGTTTTCGGTGGCGCAACGCGTGCGGCAGATTGAACAGGCGACGGCGCACCTGCCAAATGTGGAGGTGGACAGTTTCGATGGACTCACTGTTGCCTACGCTCGCCAGCGCCAGGCGCGGGTCATCTTGCGAGGGTTACGGGTGCTGTCGGATTTTGAGTACGAATTGCAAATGGCGCACACCAACCGCTCGTTGGCTCCCGAGATTGAAACGGTGTTTCTCACCACTACCACTGAGTACAGTTTTTTAAGTAGTAGTGTGGTCAAGGAAATTGCTCGCTTCGGCGGCAGTATTGACCATCTCGTACCCCCATCCCTCGTTGCGGAGATTAAACAATGCTTCCAACCTCACCTGTCAGCGACGTAACCCAATTGGCGATCCTGCACCTGCGCCAGGAACTGGACCGACTGGAGGAAATCCTGGTGGCCGATAGCCCGCGCGTGCCCCTGAGTGGCCGGGTACTGGTCAATGAACAGATGATTTTCGCCCAGTTGGACCACATCCGCCATAACTTACCGGCGCTCGTCCTGGAGGCGGAACAGGTACTGCAACAGCGAGAGCAAATCCTGCGCCACGCCCAAACCCAAGCGCAACAGATCGTATTGCAAGCGGAACAGCAGGCGGCGCGGTTGCTCGACCAGCACGTGATCCTGCAACAGGCGCAACAGGAGGCCCAGCGCTTGCGTACTCAGGTGCAGCAGGAATGCGCCGCTCTACGCCAGAGCACGGTGGCGGAGTTGCAACACCTGCGCCAGCAAACCCAGGAGGAACTGGCCCGGCAACGGCAACAGGCAGAAGCGGAACGGCAACAGCTGATCCAGGGCGCCCAAACCTATGCCCATCAGGTGTTGACGTTGCTAGAGCAGGTGCTAGGCGAAAATCTCCAGCGGGTGCAACAGGGGCGGCAACAGTTGCAACAACGGCAGCCATAGAAAGGGGGCGGGTCTGGCGGTAGAGTAGGGGTATGGGGGGAGAACGACCATGACTCTTGCGGAGGCAGCCACCATTGCCAGTGTCAGCGCCCAACTGGAACAAAGTCCTCATTACCTGCGCATCAAAAAATTGTTGACTTTTGCCTGCACTGGCACCTGGGAAACCCAACCGGACAAGCTGGCGGCCATTGACCTGCGGGAGTTAGTGGCGAAAACGCTGGAAGTCCGGCCCACCATGCGGGAGTTGCGGCCCACCCTAGAAAACCTGGTACGCAGTTTGAATAAGCCAGTAGAGTACATGACGGTGGCGGAAACCATCCTGCGGGCCATGGCGGTTTTATACCCCGATGGTGACCCCACGGAATGGTTGCGCACCCAGACGCTCCCGGATCAAGCTGCTATCTTGCCGCCCCAGGAGTGGTTTGACCTGCGCCTGGAATTGTGTAACCGTACCAATCCCCTACGCCTCAAGATTTTGTTGGCTCAGGTGCTGCGCCAGGGGGATGAGTTGCCGGCAGCTCCCTGGTTGATAGTCAAAGGGCTGGAACTGGAGCGGCTACTGCGGGATTTGTTGTTGGCTTTTTCTGACTATGACGAACTGTGTCAACAGCTAGAGACCATGGCTACCCAATTGGACGAGGTGGAGGAGTATCAACAGGCAGCAGGCACTCTGCGGGAGGTATTACAGCCTGTCTATCAACGGTTGCAAAAACGCCCAACGATAGCGGATGTCGAACCATGTGAACCGAATCCACCCGTCGAGTCGCCCCCACTGCCAGAGCCGGAACTGCCTCCCGAACCCCTGGTCATCATTAGCCCAGAATCGGCAGTTACGCCAGTCGTGACGACATCAGAGAGCCATCCTGAACGGGTCAGTGATGTGTTGCAGCGGGAACTTTCGACGGAAACCGAATTGCGCCAGCGAGTGACAACGGCGGTGCAGCAGGTAGTAGAGCACATCGAACAGGTCTTTCGCCAGTTAGAAGGGGATTTGGAAGCAGTTGCTCGTGATTTGCCGCCTTCGCTGCGTTATCGTTACCTGCGGGAATTTGTCGGCCAGGTGCAAGCCATCGCCAACCGGTTGACCCAAATTCTCGACCGCTTAGACCAAGGGGGGGCGTGACGATGGAGGCGGCGGAACTGCTCCAGCGCTACAGCCAGGGAGAGAGCGACTTTTCGGGGCAAGACCTGCGGGGCGTTCGACTGAACCAAGCGGATTTAATTAATGTGAACTTGTCTCGTTGCGATTTACACAGCGCCGAGTTCGTCTTTGCCTATCTCAGCCGGGTGAATTTTCAGGAAGCCAAACTCAACCAGGCCAACCTCAGCGGCGCTTATTTGGCTCAGGCCAACTTATCCGCTAGCGACCTGAACGCCGCCCAGTTGCATGGCAGTGTCTTGTACCGGGCCAATCTCTCCCGCGCCCACGCCATCTTTGCCAATTTCCTAGACGCCAGCCTGGTGGAAGCCAATCTCCAGGGCGCCAATCTCTCGAGTGCCACGTTGCGCGGGGCTTGCCTGCGGAATGCCAATTTGGGCAAAGCCACCAAAGGCGGTAGCGAGCGGGTGAATCTCCGCCGGGCAGATTTGCAGGGAGCGGATTTACAGGGGGCGGATTTGCGGGGGGCGGATTTGTGCTGGGCGGATTTACGCCGGGCCAATCTCAGGGGAGCGAAATTGCAAAACTGTCACCTGGCCAATGCCAACCTCAGCCATGCCATCTTGGATGAAGCCAATCTCAACGAAGCGGACCTGAGCCAAGCCATCCTGCATCGAACCCAATTAAACCTGGCGCAACTGGTGCGAGCTGTACTCCTGGAAACCGATTGCACCGACGCGCAATTCCAGCAGGCCAATTTAACCGAAGCCAAGGCCAGCAAAGCCATTTTCCTGCGCTGCCAGATGGATGAAGCCAAATGCGCCCGCGCCGACTTCACCCTGACGAACCTGTGCCAGGCCCGTTTAAGCCAGGCGGTGCTTCACGAAGCCTATCTCACCAAGGCGGACTTGCGGGATGCCGACCTGAGCCATGCCAACCTAGCCCGAGCTGACATTGGGGGAGCCAATCTCAATGGTGTGATTTTGCGCCACACCACCATGCCGGATGGTCGCATCACCTAGATAGCTGGTACCGGTTGGGTCAAACAGTGCAGCCCGCCCAAGCCTTCAATAATGGCCCGGCTATCAATGCCCACGACGCGCCGCTCGGGAAAGCACTTTTGCAGGAGACTCAGGGCAACCTCATCCTGGGGGTCAGCAAACGTGGGGACGAGCACCACCTGGTTCCCAATGTAGAAATTGGCGTAGCTGGCGGGTAAGCGCTGGCCGTGCTGGCATACCGGCTGGGGCATGGGTAAGGCGATGAGTTGCCATTCCTGGGTTGCGGCAATGGCTTGCAACTGTTGCCAATTCGCCTCCAGCGCTGGGTAGTTGGGGTCACCGAGATTCACCTCGCGCGCGACCACCAGCGTATCGGGGCCAACAAAACGGGTTGTGACATCCACATGGCCATCGGTGTCATCGCCTTGAATTTCGACATCTAGCCAAATCACCTGCGCCGCCCCAAAAACTTCCCGAAAAATCGCGTCCCACTGGGCGGTGGTCAACCCAGGATTGCGCTGGGGATGGAGCAAACAGGACCGAGACGCCAGCAAGGTTCCCTGGCCGTTGGATTCAATCGCTCCTCCCTCCAACACCAGGTCAAACGTGAGACAGGGAACGCCTAAAATGGCTGCCATTTGCCTGGCTACTTGCTGGTCGCGGTCCCAGGGGGGATATTTTTGGCCCCAAGCGTTGTATTGCCAGCAGGTGGCGACAAGCTTTTGGTCTTCCTCGATAAAGATGGCTCCGTGGTCGCGGCACCAGGCATCGTTGGTGGGCAGGATATGAAAAATAACGTTTGTACAGTCACCTAATAGCGTTTGCACGTGAGCTTGGTGCGCTTCATCTAGTACGTTGATATGCACGACTTCCCCCTGTTGCAGGTAACCAACCGCTTGGGCCAACGCCTGTTCGGCTGCGGCTAGCTGTTGTGGCCAGGTTTCCCGGTTGTGGGGCCAGGACAACCAGGTAGCTTGGTGGGGTTCCCATTCAGCAGGTAAGCGGCGTCTAGGGGACATTAAGACAGCGTTGCACGTCCCCCTGATTGTACCTACTGGAGTGCCCTGTTATACTTTTTGGGGGTTGGGCTGGGGAGTGATGGCTCATGAGCTTATGCTGGTTGCGCACAACGGTTGTCGCTGGGGTCATCGCGCTAAGTTGGGGAGCCGTCGCCTGGGCCACCGAACTGCGGGTGTCTATTCAGCAAGGGGTCAAAACAGTGCGGGTCGGCGTTTCCGGCGCAGCAGTGGTGACCGATGGAGCTGGACGCACGCTGGGACCTTTGCCACCGATGCTGGGATTCACGGCGCAACTGCAGGGTGGACAAGTCCGGCTACACACCTACCAGGCGCGGGATTTGTGGGTGCGACCGACCGATGGCGGGTTTGTCTATATCAGTGATGATTGGTACCGGGGACGCCTGCGCTTAGTGGCGCGAACCGACGGGCTGCTGGCGGTCAATCACGTGCCGTTGGAAGCGTATCTCTACAGCGTGGTGGGTTCGGAAATGTACCCCGATTGGCCCTTGGAAGCCCTGAAAGCCCAGGCCGTAGCTGCTCGTTCCTTTGTCCTGTACCGGCTGCGCCGCCCGGCTGACCGGGATTTCGACGTGGGCCGCACGGTGACCTGGCAAGCCTACAAGGGCTACAGCCGCGAATCGGACCGCACCCGCGAAGCCGTGTTAGCCACCACCGGTCAAGTGCTCACCTACCGGGGCCAGATTATCGAAGCGGTGTATCATGCGGCGTCGGGGGGCCATACTGAAAATGTGGAAGATATTTGGGCGTCGCCCCGGCCCTACCTGCGCGGTGTCCCCGACTTTGACCAGGAAGCGCCTGTTTATAGCTGGCAGAAAACCTTTACCTCGGCAGAACTCAGTCGCCTGCTCCCCGGCGTGGGTCGAGTCACGGGCTTTACCGTCGAGCGCCGCACTCCCCGTGGTCGCGTTCTCCAGATACGGGTCACAGGCACCCAGGGCAGTCGCACCTTCAGCGGGGCTGAACTCCGACAACTGCTGGACTTGCGCAGTACCTTGTTTGACGTCATTCCTACCCCCAGCGATGTCGCCAGCGCCGATTTGCTCCACCCCACACCTGGCGGTTTTACGTTTCAAGGACGGGGCTTCGGGCATGGGCTGGGCATGAGTCAATGGGGAGCCTACGCCTTGGCCCAACGCGGGTACAACTACCAGCAAATTCTCCAGTACTACTACCAGGGCGTGGAAATCAGCCAGCGGCGTTAGGCGCAAACAGTGGCAACTCTCCCTGCACCGCCGTATCCCCCAAACTGATCTGAGAATGCTTTTCTAACCGGTGCATGATCTCCCGCGCCCGGTTAATAACGATGGGGGGTAAACCAGCCAAACGTCCGGCTTCAATGCCATAGGAACGGTCCGCGCCCCCCGGTCGCACCTGGTGCAAAAACACAATCTGGTCCGCTAGCTCCTGCACCACCACTTGATAATTCGCCACATTTTTCAAAGTATTCTCCAGTTGATTTAACTCGTGGTAGTGCGTGGCAAAAATCGCCCGGCAACGCAAATAAACCGCCAGGTATTCCGCCACCGACCAAGCAATCGCCAGCCCATCAAAGGTGGCCGTCCCCCGCCCAATTTCATCCAGCAACACCAGCGAACGGTCCGTCGCATGATGCAAAATGTTGGCCGTTTCGCACATTTCTACCATGAACGTGGACTGTCCCATTGCCAAGTCATCCACCGCCCCCACGCGGGTAAAAATGCGGTCGCAAATGCCAACTTTGGCCTGCGTCGCTGGGACAAAACTACCCATTTGGGCGAGTAATTGAATCAAGCCTACCTGGCGCAAATAGCAGCTTTTGCCACTGGCGTTTGGCCCCGTCAAGATCATCAAATCGGTACCCGTGCCTAATTCCGTATCGTTCGGGACAAAACACCCCGCCGGTAACAATTGCTCCACTACTGGGTGCCGTCCCTGTTTGATCACCAGTTCCCGTCCCTGGACAATCTCTGGCCGGTGATAGTTGTGGATCACTGCCACTTCCGCCAGTCCCGCCAGCACATCCACCCGCGCAATTTTTTGGGCCAAGGGCCGGATTAGATGCTGGTGCAAAGACACCGCCTGGCGCAATTGCAAAAACAATTCATACTCCCGTTGATTGATTTCCGTCTGTAGATTCAAAATCCGAATTTCCCGCTCTTTCAACTCTGGTGTAATGTAACGTTCTTCGTTGGTGAGCGTTTGCTTGCGAATATAATCCGGCGGCGCCTGTTCACTTTTGGAGCGGGTGATGCTGATGTAATAGCCAAAGGTTTTATTAAAGCCCACCTTCAGCGTCGGAATCCCTGTGCGTTGTTTTTCCGTCACTTCCAACTGGGCAATCCAGTTTTGGTCATCAGCGAGCGTTTGGCGCAAGCGGTCGAGTTCTGCATCAACACCCGAGCGAATCAACCCCCCTTCGGTCAACGTCACCGGCGGCGATTCCACCAGAGATTCCCGTATGCGTTCCCCCAGCGCTTCTAGTTCCGGCGGTATGAACTGCAAATCCCGCAAGTACTGGGACTGGACATCAGCCAGCACCTGGGCCAGCCGACTTGCCGCCAACAGGGAATCTGCTAACGCCAGCAAATCTCGGGCATTGGCCGTTCCCGCCTGCACCCGCCCTAGCAACCGCTCTAAGTCATACACTTGCTTGATATGCTCCCGCACCTGTTGCCGCAACAACCCCTTGTTAACCAGCTCTGCAATTGCATCCAGGCGGGCATTGATGGCCTCCACATCCAGCAGCGGTTGCAGCAGCCAACGCCGGAGCAGGCGCGCCCCCATCCCCGTCACCGTCCGGTCAATCGCCCAGAGCAACGACCCGTGAAACGCCCCTTCCCGCACGGTCTGCGTCAGTTCCAAATTCCGGCGCGTTTGCTGGTCCAGCCGCATGAACTCGCTGATGAAGTAGGTCGTGGGCAACTGCAGCCCTGTATGGTAGTGCCCTTGATGTTGCGCCAAATACGCCAGTAATCCCCCCGCCGCCCGAATCGCCAGCGGCAAATGCTCACATCCCAGCCCTTCCAGCGACTTCAACCCATAGGTTTCTAACAATTGCTGTCGCGCCTGGGCCAGTTGAAAAAAACGTTGCGGCTGCAATGTATAGGTAAATTGAGTGGGCAGACCAGCAGGAATTTTCCCTTCCGATTCCCCAGGTCGTAATAGCCCAATCAAATCAGGAATTTCCGTGGGCAAAACAATTTCCGCTGGTTGAATGCGCAGCAGTTCTTGCGTGAGATTGTCCAAACCTTGCGCCTGCGTCAAACGAAATTCCCCTGTCGAAACGTCTCCGTGCGCCAATCCCCAGTGTTCCCCCTGCAAAACCAAAGCCGCCAAAAAGTTGTTTTCCCGCGCCGGCAAAAGCGCTTCTTCTAACAGCGTCCCCGGTGTAAAGACCCGCGTAACTTCTCGCCGCACCATGCGTCGTTCTTTTTCGGCAATGGCTGCATCTTCCGTCTGGTCGCAAATCGCTACGGCATAACCTTTTTTGAGTAATTGATTGGCATACCGTTCGAGTGCATGTTGGGGAACACCAGCCATCGGAACTTTGCCAATTTCCTTGCCCCCATATTTACTGGTCAAATAGAGTTCTAACTCCCGCGCCACCGTAATGGCATCTTGGAAAAACGTTTCATAAAAATCGCCCACCCGATAGAGCAAAAGCGCGTGCTGGTACTGGTCTTTGACCTGGCAATAGTGGCGCAACATATCCACCAATTGCTCACGGTCTACCTGGCGATGGTCGCTATTTTCCAACATGGCTCCAGTTCCCACACTGCTCTCCGATTATACCCCAAGCGTTTATTTGCCGATACAAAACTTACTAAAGATGCGATCCAGCATCGCTTCCGTGATTTCTTCACCAGTAATACTCCCAAGAGCTTGAATCGCTGTGCGCAGGTCAATCGTCCAAAAATCCACCGGCAATTGTTGCGCCATAGTCGTTTGCATTTGTTGCAGCGCTTTTTGGGCTTGGAGCAACGCTGTTTGCTGGCGCTGGTTAATCGTATAAGTGAGATTGGTTTGCTGCACTTTCCCTTGGAAAATCCGCTCTAGCAAGACCGACTCTAACTGGTCTATACCACTCCGTTGCAGGGCAGATGTATAAACCACCGGTTGTAGGTACGCAGGTAGCGGCGGGAGAGATGAAACCAAATCAGTTTTATTAACCACAAAAATCACTTTGCTAGCGTCTAATTCTTGATACAAAGCTTGGTCCATTTCTGTCCATCCTTCCGCAGCATTGATCACCAGTAAAATCACATCGGCATTTTGCATGGCCTGGCGAGAACGGTGAATGCCGATTTGCTCCACGGGATCATCCGTATGACGAATCCCGGCGGTATCCAGAATTTCGACTGGAATTCCCTGCACTACCAGATAGGCATCCACCACATCCCGTGTAGTTCCCGGCAAATCAGTGACAATCGCCCGTTCCGTTTGACTCCAAGCATTCAGCAAGCTCGATTTGCCCACATTCGGACGCCCGACAATCGCCACCTTGATCCCGCGCCGCAACCAAACACCCCGCTCTGCTGTTGCCAATAATTCTTCAATCTGGCGGAGTATATCGCCAATCCGGTCTTGAATCTCTTGCGAATTGAGCGGTGGTAAATCTTCATCGAAATCAATCCGAGCTTCCAGTTCCGCCAGAATGTCCAAACATTGATTGCGCAGTTGCCGAATGCGTTGTCCCAGTTTCCCCTGCAAACTACCCAGCGCCATTTCCGCCGATAGCGATGATTTTGCCCCGATGAGATCGGCAATCGCTTCTGCTTGGGTCAGGTCAATCCGGCCATTCAGAACCGCCCGCAAAGTAAACTCACCCGGTCGAGCCAGTCGCGCTCCCTGTTCAATACACAAATTCAACACCTTTTGCACCGTAATAATGCCCCCGTGACAGTGAAATTCCACCACATCTTCGCGGGTGTAGGAACGGGGAGCTAGCATCAGGAGTAACAGCGCTTCATCAATGACTTGCCCCGCTGGTGTGCGCACAAAACCATACAGAATGCGATGGCTTTCCCATACTTGCTTCCCCGGCGCATGAAAAATTTTACGAGCAATCGCGACGCTCTCTTTGCCTGACAAGCGCACAATGGCAATGCTCCCTTGCTCCGGTGCCACCGCCGTCGCAATCGCTGCAATCGTATCTCCTACATCCAGCATCAACTGTTGCGGAAAATTAGCCGCTCCCGATGAATACGAACTAGCTGAATATCCGGCGACCCGACAGTTTGAAACAGGAATAAAACGTGTTCGGGTTGCAGGGATTGACCATCAGCGCTCCATGACCCTTGATAAAGAATGTCTGCTTGCTGGTCTTGGGTTGTCACCAACTCCAATCGGTACAGTTTTTCGCGCAAATTGATCCGTTTTGGTTTCCCGCTTTTGGTCTGGCCTTCCCACCACAGGGCTTCCATCGCTAAAATCTGGTGAATCCACGTGGACCAATCGGCGCGGGCATCTGGTGCATCAAGGGCGAACGTTAACCGGTATTCGACCGCTTCTAGCAATTCGGTACTGGCCGGCGCTCGCACAGGAATTTCCTGCACTTCATACAGGGGAATATCGGCGGGTAATTGCGCCTGCAATGCTTGTAAAAACACTTGGGGATCACACACTTGGTGCAACTCAAAATCCACAATTTCACCGGTGCTGGTTACCCCCAAAGGTAAGGCCGTCGCAGGCACAATGCGGGGACTCGGATGAAACCCTTCCGTAAAGGCAATGGGTAAATTTGCCCGCCGGATGGCCCGGTCAAACAAGCGCATTAAATCCAGGTGACTCAGCAGCGCCATTTCCCCTAATTTGCCAAATCGCACCCGTAACCGTTGCACCCGTTGCGTGGGAATGTTCGGCGTGATTTTTGCCGTTGGTAAAGGCGGCGGTGGTACGACCACATTGTGACCCAAATCCACGCCACACACGCCGCAATGGGAACAGCCATCAAAGGAACAGTCGGGAACGGTGGCAGCAGCCAAAGCGCGTTCTAAATCTTCCACCAGCCACTTTTTATCAATCCCCGTATCAATATGGTCCCAGGGCAAGGGCTGGTTTAGCAGGTAAGCTTTGTCTAGTTTTTCAAACCATTGTCCTTGTTCAATCGAGCGATATTTCCACGTCAACCTTGCTTCTCGGATTGCTTGCTCCCAGGCGGCATAAGCTCGGTCGAGCGATTCCCACCAGGCGTCCATGCCAGCGCCCAATTCCCAAGCCCGGCGGATCACTTTTCCTAACGAGCGGTCCCCCCGCCCCAAAAAGTCTTCCATCGCCGAAATCCGGACATCGGTGAAATTGGCTTTGAGAGCGCGCACATGCTTAAATTCTTGCCGGAGTAATTCCTGTTTGCGCAGGAACTCTGACGTGGCCACAGAATGCCATTGAAAGGGCGTGTGGGGCTTGGGCGTGAAATTAGAAATGGTGACGTTAAAACCAATGGGTTTGCGACCATTGCCCCGGCATTCCCGCTGCAACCATTTCAACGTCTCCGCAATGCCAATCACATCCGCGTCGGTTTCCCCTGGCAACCCAATCATGAAATACAATTTCACCCGGTCCCAACCTTGTTCCCAAGCGGTTTTGACGCCCCGGAGTAGCTCTTCATTCGTGAGACCCTTGTTAATAATATCCCGCATCCTTTGGGTGCCTGCTTCAGGCGCAAAGGTAAGTCCGCTTTTGCGAGTTCCCCCCACAATTTCGGCGATATGTTCATCAAAACGGTCCACTCGTTGACTGGGCAAGGATAAACTCACCGGTTGGTCAGCTAAACGACGTTTAATTTCTAACCCAACAGCGGGTAAAGACAAATAATCCGAGCAACTCAGAGACAGCAATGAAAACTCATTGAACCCCGTTGCCCGCATCCCTTTTTCGATGGTTTGAATCACCGTTTCCGGGTCCACATCCCGCGCCGGACGAGTGAGCATTCCCGGCTGGCAAAACCGGCATCCCCGCGTGCATCCCCGGCGAATTTCCACCGTCAACCGGTCATGCACCGTTTCCACATAGGGGACTAATCCAATGCCGTAGGCAGGAATGGGCGTGGCAACTCGACGTAGGATGCGCGGGGGCACATCATCGCGAATGGGAACAACGGCGCCATCCGGCTGGGGCACATAAAACTCGGGCACGTAAACCCCAGGAATTTGCGCCAAATCCAGGAGCAATTCCTGGCGCGATAAACCGGCGGCTTTTCCTTCTAAGAGCACCAGGCCAATTTCGGGGAGTAATTCTTCCCCATCCCCAATAGCAAAGAAGTCAAAAAAGTCCGCGTAGGGTTCTGGATTTCCGGTTGCGGTCGGACCGCCGGCAAAAATGAGTGGATAGTGACCGTCGCGCCGTTCCTGTGTCGTTAACGGAATCCCAGCCAAATCGAGCATTTCTAAGATATTGGTCGCCCCCAATTCGTAACTCAAGCTGAAGCCAATAATGTCAAATTCGCGTAAACTGCGGCGGGATTCCACAGCGAATAAAGGTGTTTGGGTTGCGCGTAATTTGGCCGCTAAATCGGGAGCGGGTAAATAGGCGCGGTCGCATAGTTGATCAGGCTGGGCGTTGATGATGTTGTAGAGAATGATGTGCCCTAGGTTGGAGGCGCCCACTTCGTACAGTTCGGGATAGCTCAATACCCACCGCACCTGAGCACTTTCCCAGGGTTTGCGCACCGCCCCCAGCTCTTGTCCTAAATAGCGCGCTGGTTTACTGATGCCCGAATGGAGTAATGATTCAATTGCTACCGCCATCGGTACTCCCCACCGAAAGGGCTTGGTTTTCCAAGACGGACTTGCGTAGAATAGACAAGCGAAAGGTATTTCTAACGTTAGCACAGTCTGAGAGAGCCTGGGGAACGGGAATGGTGGATGTGGAGGAGCTGGACCGGCGTTTGGAACGGTTAGCCCAGAGTCGGCAGGCGTCATGGGAAGCGGTACGGGAGACCCAGAGCGTGGTGCGTGCGGGCATTGCTCATTTCCAAAACCATCCCCCCCACTGGGTAAAGCCCAAGGTCTCTACGCCCCCCAAACCGCCGACGCTGGCCGATAGGATCAACGCCTGGCTCGACCGCATTCCCACCCCCATCTGGAACAATCTGCCGATAGTGATTGGCACGTTGCTGGGACTCCTGCTGGCGGACTGGTTGGGGGCCTGGTAGGTGTTGGTCGTGCCGCCGGATTGGCCGGAATACCGGGGTGAACCTCTGCGATTGGGCGTTTTGGCTTCCGGTAAGGGAAGTAATTTCACAGCCATCGTCCAGGCGATTGGGGCGGGAAAATTACCGGCGATAGTCACGGGCGTGGTCTATAACAATCCTGAGGCGCCGGTGCGAGAACGGGCCAAGGAAGCGGGCGTTCCCTGTGCATTGATCAACCACCGCGATTATCCCGACCGGGAGAGCTTTGATGCAGCCATTGTCCAGACGTTGCAGCGCTGGGGAGCGGAGTGGGTCATCATGGCGGGGTGGATGCGCCAGGCGACGACGGTTTTGCTGGAACCCTTTGGGTCGCGGATTCTCAACATCCATCCCAGTTTGCTGCCGTCGTTTCCCGGTACCCGTGCGGTGGAACAGGCGTTGGCTGCTGGGGTGAAAATCACAGGCTGTACGGTGCATCGGGTGATCTTGGCGGTGGACCAGGGGCCGATTATTGCGCAAGCAGCGGTGCCCGTCCTTCCGGGTGATACGGTGGCGACGCTCCACGCCCGCATTCAGGAACAGGAACACCGGCTGTATCCCCCAGCGATTCTCTGGGCGGCGGTGCAGGAGTAGATGTGCTATGCTTATTACTCACCTGGGGGCGTGGCGGAATGGTAGACGCTACGGACTTAAGCAATTGAGCCTTGTGGGAGAAATCCTGCAAGTGAACGCTCTCAAATTCAGGGGAACCTACGTCTGCACATGCAGATAGGGCAATCCTGAGCCAAGCCGGACGCGGAACCGTTCGGAAGGTGCAGAGACTCGACGGGAGCTACCCTAGCGACGGATGGTCGTGGGTAAAGGGAGAGTCCAATTCTCCAGGGGCCTAGGCCCTCCGGCGAAAGTCGGTGGAGAATGAAAATCCGTTGACCCTAAAGGTCGTGAGGGTTCAAGTCCCTCCGCCCCCATCCGATGCCCACACCCACCGCCGCCGCTGCGATTTCCGCCAGCACACTCACCAGGCGATACCCAACCGCTGCCGCCAAAACGGTGCCAGTAGGGATAACGCCCTGCAAACTGGCGGTCAAGGTCGCTTCAAAAACGCCTAGGCCACCCGGCGCTAGCGGCACGATAAACCCTAACAGCCAGGCCAGCCCAAAAGCGCCCCACAGGACGGGTAGCAGACCCCAAGAAAGCGACGCCCAGGCCCCAAGCACACACAAAAATCCCAATCCCCGCAATCCCAGAAACAAGAGATTGCCCAGCAGCAAAGGTAACGGGTACTGGCGCAACGGAGGTAAAGCTGTCCCTTGAACTTTACGACGTCCCACCCAAGTCAACAGGCGGTTCAAACACCAGGGATGAATGCCCACCAGCACCACCACCAGCGTCAGCAACGGCCATGGCCACTGTTGCCAGCGATGGATTCCCACCAGCAACGCCGCCGCCGCCAGCAACAGCGCCTCCAGCAAAATACTCACCAGCACAATCCCGGTGGGAATCTGCCGCGCTTGGGCCGCCCGCACCCGCCCGTAAAAATGCCAGACATTGCCTGGAATGTATTTCGCCAGATTGGTCTGCACGTACAGAGGCACGGCCCAGCGACTCGGCACGGGATAGCCCAGGAATCCTAAACTTTGTCCCCAAAGCCAGCCAGCCCACAGGTGCGCACTGGTGGTCACCAGCCCGGCCATGAGCCACCACTGTTCCCAGCCCGGTTGCCAGGACAACCGTTGCACTTCGCTCCAGGACTGAACCAGCTTGCGCCCGAGAAACCCTAGCACCAGCGCCCAGGCCAGCCAGCGCCAGTAACGTTTCACCGCAGAGCACGCAGTTGGGGCACCAGCGCCTGCAAAGCCCGACCGCGATGACTCACCTGCTGTTTTTGGGCGGGCGTCATCTCCGCAAAGGTCATGCCCAGCGCCGGCACATAGAAGATAGGGTCATAGCCGAAACCACCAGTGCCCCTAGGGGCGGTGAGAATTTCCCCTTCACAAATGCCTGTTGCCTCTGCCACGATTTCTCCCTGCGGATTAGCGACCGCCACCACACAGACAAACCGCGCCGAGCGTTCCGGTTCATCCCCTAGTTCAAACAACAGGCGCTCAATCCGCTCGGCATCGGTTCGACCATAGCGGGACGAATACAGCCCCGGTGCCCCGTCTAAACTCGTGACTTCCAAGCCGGAATCGTCCGCCAGCGCCCAGCACTCCAAAGCTAAGGCCGTCTGCACCGCCTTCATCCGTGCATTTTCCGCAAACGTCTCGCCGGTTTCCTCCAGGATTAGGTCCGCTGGTGGGATCAGGCAATTCCATTCCCGCAGACAGGCCCGAATTTCTCGTACCTTACCTGGGTTGGTCGTCCCCAGCACCAACTCAAAAGGGGATAGCGAATTCGCCATCACTATCCTCAAGAGTTGCCGTCACTGTCGGGGGAGCAGATGCTGGTGCCGTTTCTGCCGTTAGCGCCTCACCCACCTGAACGGGGAAAATCCGCGCTGCTGTTAGCTCTGCTCGTGTCATCCGCCCGCCGCCTGGCAAGTCGGCCCTAATCATACCCAGCCGTCCCTCTATCACAATATGGTCGCCCACCTTAAACTGCTTCGCTGTTTGCTCTGCCAGATTGCCCCAAGCGACTACCTTCAACCGCCCATGAGGGTCTTCGGGCCGCAAACCCGGAAACTGCACCAACATATCGGTCACAGCTAGTTGGCTGTCCTGGGTGTAGCGCAGTTGCGGTTCCTGGATAATTTCGGCTTGTAGGATACAAACATTCATGGCACTACCCGCATGAAGCGCAGCTTGTCATCGCAGGCTGATTGTGATCTACTGTAGCACTTGCCGGTACCAATCGAGTGTGGCCTGTAATCCCTGTACCAACGATGTCTGTGGTTGCCAGCCTAGTACCTGACGAGCATAGGAAATATCCAGCACACTGCGGGCCACTTCGCCTGGACGCGCCGGTAGAAATTGGGGACGTATTTTCGTCGGAATCAATTGCCGGAGCAACTCGTATAGCTCTAAAACCGACGTTTCCTGGCCCGTGCCAACATTGAGCGTCAAGGGTGACGGCCAGCCCAGAATTTGCAAATTCACCTGCGCCACATCTGCAACATAGATATAGTCCCGCGTTTGGGTACCCTGGCCGTAAATCACCGGCGTTTGCCCCGTCAAAAAAGCACGAATAAACGCTGTAATTACCCCTGCTTCACCAGTCATTCCTTGGCGCGGACCGTACACATTGGCATAGCGCAAAATCACGTAGGGCAATCCATAGGTTTGGTGATAGAAATGCAGGTAACGCTCCACCGTTACTTTGCCGATGCCATAGGGCGAAATAGGTTGCAACGGATGGGTTTCTGGCGCGGGAATTTGCTGCAATTCCCCATAACAAGCCCCCCCTGACGACGCGAAGATAAATTGTTTGACTCCTATTCGCACCGCCGCATCGAGAAGATGGAGCGACCCCAAGATATTCATCTGGGCATCTGCTGCCGGTTGGGCTACCGAAAACCGCACGTCAATTTGGGCTGCATGATGGCTCACGACATCTGGTTGCCATTCCTGCATAATCCGTTCCACAGCGGCGGCGTCTCGCAAATCGGCTCGATAGACTTGGCTGCGGGGATGGATGTAAGCGGGGTTGCCTGTGCTGAAATCATCCAGAATTGCTACCTCATGGCCGGCTTGGATGTAAATATCTTGTACGGCGGAGCCAATAAAACCTGCCCCACCCGTGAGCAAAATACGCATGGGCAATCCGACGCAACAATCCCTAGTAACTTATCACATCAAGTGAGACCCAACTCGTCCCGGATATTGGCTTCGATGGTTGCCACCTGTTCATCCGTCAGCCGTAATTCCTCTTGTAATTCCAACAACTGGGCGCGTTCCTCGAGGCCAATTTCGCCGTCATTTTCCAAGAAGGCTCGGAACATCAAAGCGTACTCATAGGCCGCTAGTTCGGGGTCATTTTGCTTTGGCTGGTAACGGGCAATAATTTCCGCAGCTTTTTCCTTGCTCACCCCGTATTTCTCCCGTAATTTATCGAGAATTTCTAACTCCTTTTCTGATGGGGTTTTGCCGCCTTTGAAACAAGCTTCGACCAGCTTGGTAAATTTCTCAAGGGCGCTATCTACTCCACCGGCAGCCGGTTCAGCCACAAGCTGGGGTGTAGAGGCAGATTTACTCACAGTAGGAGTCGCTGCGGGTGTGGGTGTGGAATTTGCCGTCATTCCTGGCTCAAACAACCCATATTTGCGCACACAATTGCTAATCACTTCCTCGGTACGTTGATATTCAGGGTTATCACGCCCACCCGGTACGGTTTGTTCTACGGTTTGCAGGTAGCTCATTAACTGT
The DNA here is from genome assembly GCA_025056115.1 of Gloeomargarita sp. SKYG116. Lineage (GTDB taxonomy): Bacteria > Cyanobacteriota > Cyanobacteriia > Gloeomargaritales > Gloeomargaritaceae > Gloeomargarita. The sequence goes on along the minus strand of JANWVM010000001.1, from coordinate 84,890 downwards.
TCATAAAGGGCACGCTTAGCATCTTTAGTGGTTGCTTGCTTGAGGATTTTTTGAATCTCATCGTTGAGCAATTCCCGTGCCCGCCGGTTCTGGTCTGCCAGTAAATACTGCTCGGCTTCCTCCCAGGTGCTCCCCAGGTTCAAACTCCGCGCCAAACCTGTTGCACTATCGCGGTAATTCAGCTTGATTTCGGTGTAGCCGGTGATTTTATTTTCTGATTCGGTAAGCAATTGAAACACGCGGCCCAAGACCAAATTCTCCCGCACTTGGATTTCTTCGCCCGATGGGGGCATGATATCGGCAAATAGCCGGCGATTGTGGTGGGTGTGCAGGGGATTGCGGTCCATCTGGGAAACCGTCCGATAAATCGTGCGCATCCGTTCCATCCCCTCAATCAACCGCAGGGGAAATGCGCCAATCTCTCGCACGAAATAGATGTGGTGGGGGTCGTTGTAGGGCCGAATATCTTTGTCCGTCAAGGTGGTGGCTTTGCGCAACAGGGGTAATAACGCCGCAACAGCCGGATCGGTGGGTTTATTGCCCCCTTGAATCCCCACAAGCGTTTGCCGTTTTTCAGGGCGGTCATCCCAACCCAATCGCGCTTGTTCCTGGCTGAACCGTAAAAAGGCTTCGCTTTTTTCAAAGGTGCTTTTCAGTTGGGCTTCTTGTTGCTCCACGGTTGGATATTGGGCAATGAATTTCTCCGCCACCGAAACTTTTAACTGCTCGCTGTTGCTGAACTCGTCAATGGCCCGGTTGATGATGCGTTGATACAAATCCTGTTGCCGCAAATGTTCAAAGGTGTGCAAATCAAACAGGCGTCCTCCCATGCCACCCCAGATGTCTTGGGTCATGCTCTGAAACACGCTGTCGCCTCGATTCGCCAGGGTTTTTTGGTAGATTTGTTCAATGTCTTTGGGGTCATAGAGGAGGATACCGTTGACGGTTAGGGTGCCGGTTTCGCGCGTATAAACCTCCTCCCGTTCCGCCAGTTGCCGCCGTAAATTTTCCAAGTTTTTGTCAAAGTTATTCAGGTCGTTGAGCAGGCGCTGGGTTTCTTCGCGCAGAGCATCAAGTAAGGGAATCGCCAGAGCGCGCGCTTTGACTTCAACTTTGGAGACATAAATAGACTCTAGTGCCTGCATGATGGCATTGAAATCGTCATCAATGACTTTTTTCTTGTTCACCAGCAACATTTGCCGGGCGTGGTTGTCAATTTGTTTAAGCAGGATTTGCAGGGCTTGACTAGCAGAGCGCTCGCGGGCTAACCACTCTTTCTGGCGGGACTGGTCAAACGTGGTGCGAAACTCTAGCCAAACTTCCATTAACACTTCCAGAAACTGGCGCGCCCATTTTGGTCCCCGGAACCGGTCTTCGACCATTTGCGCCACTGTCTCTCGCAGTTCTCTGGTTTTCTGAGGAATCAGCCGGTTCAGGTTATCCCACATCTTTTGGAAGTAATCGCTCCAGCGGCGGGGGTCGCTATCGGCGTCGTTAAAATGCACCCGATATTTTTCTTCCTCTACCGAAATAAACCGCTGCAAATTCTCAAAGGGAATGTTCAAATCATTGCGACGCTTGCGCAGGCTGGCCACCCAATCCGATACTTCTTTGCTGTAGGGTTTCATGTTGTCGCCCACGCTCAGGTTGTCCAACAATTGGTGATTGTGTTCCGACTCAGCTAGGCCCAAGCTGGGTAGAATTTCTGTTTTAATCACATCCCGCATGGCTGTCGGGGCCGGCGTGGGATTCGCCCACCAGTCCACGAGCGCAACGGCCAACCGCGACGCACAGGCGTTGAGCACCCGCTGCACCGGAAATTGGATACTCGCCAACCCAAAGGTGATGTAGTTTTGGGGAAACCCCAAGGGGTCGGGGCTGGACCAGTGCTTGCGAATGTTGTCCCGCACCAGCTTTTTGTACTGGCTAAACCCAGACGAGAAATCCAAAAAGATGTTCTGGGCCACCATTTCCAAAACCGCTTCTAAACTGGGCAGGGTGACCTTGTCGTTGCTGTTGCCCACTAGATAACAGAAACTAAAGGGGGTATCTTGAGCATTTTGACTGCTGATCCGGTCGGCAATGTTGTTGCTGTATTGAGTTTCAAAACGGGTGTTGGGACGGGAGTAGTGGTCGAGTTCCATCAGGGCGGCGTAGGCATTGGCAATCACCCGGTCCCCCAGACCCGAAAAGGCCCCCGGCAACACTAGAAATGCGCAGGTTTGGGGTAAATCCGACGGCGGCACCCAATCCCGCACATTGTAGGCCATGTCCAGCACCATGCCGGAACCCGTCCCGCCGCTCAGGGAACACACGATGAAAATGTTGACGCCTTTATCCAGTTGCACACCCCAGCGGTCCAGCATGAATTTTTCGTGGCCCACAATACGAGCACGGGCATTGGCAAAAGCGTTTTTGATGGTTTGGTAATTGACGGTAAAGGCGAATTTCCCCAGCGCCCGGATTTGCCCCGCACCCGCCAGAATGGAATCCGTACCGGTGAGTTCTGGTGGAAACCATTCGGTGAGATAGTCATAGTCAGCAATGCGATTCAAGATGGCTTTGGCGTTATCAACTTTGGCCCAGACTTGCTCCACCGGTCGCAGGGAAATATCTTGTTTCAACACCACCTGAGGTTCCGACACCTTGGCGTTTTGTTCCGTGTCCACGTGCAGGAAAGAAACAATCGGCAAGGCATCCAAACTGCCGTAGGTCTCGACAATCATCCGCCGGATTTTGATGATGACTTCCTTGCCAGTGCCGCCCAGTCCTACGACAATGCTGGGGGTCATGCCTTGGTATTCCGCCATAGCTCCAGTTGCTCAAGGGACGCCGTTGGCTGTATTGTAAGCAATTTATTTCGTTTTGTCCCTAACCCGGACCGATACAAATACAATAGGTATCAATCCAGTAAGCGATGGCATGGAACGAGGCTGGTTAATCGGAGAACTCAGTGGTCGAGCAGGAGTATCGCCGCAAACGATCCGCTTTTACGAACGGGAAGGTTTATTGGCGCCGCCGGAACGCAATCGGAGTGGCTATCGGCTCTATCCTGCTGAATCCCTGACGCAACTGTTATTTATCCAGCACTGCAAGCAGTTTGGTTTATCGCTGGAGGATATCAAGCAACTGTTGCAGCTCCAGGCTCAAGGGATTAACCCCTGCGG
>JANWVM010000001.1:0-81713 GCA_025056115.1 Gloeomargarita sp. SKYG116 | reverse complement strand
GATGCTCTCCCAACAAATGCAGCAGTTGCAGGCGACGTACCAAGCCATCAGCCAGCGGTTGGAATGGTTGTTCACGCGCTTGCCGGAAACAGATGACCGGGCAAATGGCGGACAAACACTGGTGCAGTGGCTCGCTGAGGCAGCTAATCCCACGCCAATGCCAAATTTGGTGACTGAGACAGCGTCCAACCGAGAACAGTTGTTGCAGCGCTATATGGCTGGGGAGCGGCATTTCCAAGGGTGGGATTTGTTGCAGGCCAATTTAGCAGGAGTGAACCTCAGCGGGGCCGATTTTAGCCGGGCGCAACTGATGCTGGCCAATCTAGCAGAAGTGGTTCTAGAAGACAGTCGGTTGATCGGAGCCAATCTTACCGGCGCAGATGCCATTGGGGGTTATTTTCGCCGTAGTCAAATGATTGGGGCGGTGATGATCGGCACCGATCTGAGTGAGGCAGATTTGGTGGAGGCAAATCTAGTGGGAGCGAATCTGGGTGGAGCCAACTTGACAGCAGCGAATTTGCAGCATGCGAATTTGAGTGAGGCAGTGTTAATCGGGGCGACTTTGCGGGAAGCCAATTTAACGGGCACTTTGTTGTGGGGGGCCAATCTCAGCGGCGCCGACCTGACAGATGCCCGTTTAGAACCCGCTAGCTTGGCGACAGCCAATTTGTGGGGAGCAACGCTGCCGGATGGCCAAGTTTATGCGCCCCAGATGGGAACGCTATGAACGCCCAAGTTTGGTTGGATAGCCAGGATTATGCAGGATTGATTGCCGAGGCAGAGCGGCTTTTAGACCAGGAGCCAGGGGCGATAACGGCATGGGGTTATGGCGGTTTGGCTTACCTGTTGCAGGATGACCCTGAATCGGCGCAGGCGTGGTGGTTTCGCGCGATGACGGATTTGACCGCATCCCAGTTGGACGCATTAGCCCAATGGCTGGAGACCCAAGCGCCAGCGTATCGAGAAACCCAACCGGCGGTGAGCCTGGGTTTGTACCAAGCAGCTCAGGAGATTGCGCCGACTCCCGAACGCTTGTGTCGGTGGATTGAATTCAGCGCCCAGCAGGACCAGTTGACGGCAGAGGCCCTGGAAACGCTGATCCAAGCGCTGCAAACGGCGACGGCATTTCCCGCGCAACCCCTCTACCAAACCCTCATCACCGTGGTCTCCCACATCCAGTACGGCCCTTTGATTGAGCAGTTGGTGCAGGTTTGTCGCGAGCATCTACCGGCGCCGGTGTACGCCAAAGCCCTGCTGCTGGCCAGCAATCGTTTGCAGTGGCAAAATGCGCTCGAGGTGCGAGAACAACTATTGAACTTAGCGCTGGAGGCCGACCCGGAAAATGTGGAAATTCTGGGGGTGCTGGCTAGCCTGTACGGGGACATTCACCAACATGACAAAGCCCTAGAGCTGTGTGACCGGCAGATGGCGGCGGCTCAAAAACATTCGCTGGTGACGCAGGGTTACGCCCTTTATTGCCGGTTGCGGGAGTTGCTCAATGCAGGTGGAGTGGCTTGGTCAGAAATCCTGGCAAAAACGGAGTCCTATCGCCAATTACTCCAGGACATCGCTGACCCAAATACCGACTTTCGACCGGCATTCAAACTGTTGGGCGCCAATCTTTTTCATATTCCCTTTTTGTTGCCCTACCTGCGGGATGAACCGGCTCAGGACCGACCGTTGATCAATCGCATCACCTCGCGGGTCGGTCGGGGGTTCCGGCGGATCACACCCAACTTGAATCCATCAACGGCTACGCCGCAGCGGTTACGCATTGGGTTTCTATCGCTGACCTTGCGTCGCCATTCGGTAGGGTGGTTGGCTCGTTCTTTTTTTCAGCACTACGACCGCGAACAATTCGAGTTTTTCCTGTACTACATTGCCCAGCCGCCTGATGATTTGGGGCAATGCTGGTTTGTCCAGAAATGCGATCACTATTTCTATCACGACCACCCTGGCCAGTTGGCCGAACAAATTGCCCGTGATGGCATTCAGATTTTGGTGGATATGGACAGTTTGACGTTGACTAGTAGTTGTGTTGTGTTGGCCCAAAAACCGGCACCAATTCAGGTCACTTGGTTGGGATGGGACGCCAGTGGCCTAGATACGGTTGACTACTTCATCGCTGATCCTTTGGTGCTACCAGCCAATGCCCAGGACTATTACCAAGAAACGCTCTGGCGTTTACCGGAAACCTATATTGCTGTGGATGGGTTTGAAATTGATGTGCCCACTTTACGGCGCGAGGATTTGGGAATTGCACCGGATGCAGTCATTTTCTACACGGCCCAAAGTGGTTACAAACGCCACCCGAACACTGTGGATTTGCAGCTGCAAATTTTGCGCGCAGTGCCGAACAGTTACTTATGCGTGAAATATATTTATGACAGTGAGGGACTCAAGCATCAGTTTGTGACCCAAGCCCAAGCGCTGGGTGTGGACCCCAAACGATTGCGATTTTTGCCCCCAGTGGATAGTGAATATGTGCACCGAGCCAATCTGCAAAACCTGGCGGACGTGGTGCTGGATACATATCCCTACAACGGGGCCACGACCACTTTGGAAGCGCTCTGGCTAGGGGTTCCCATGGTCACCCGGGTGGGGCAACAATTCGCCGCCCGCAACAGTTATGCCTTTTTAACACAATGTGGGATTACAGAGGGAATTGCCCACACACCGGAAGACTATGTCGCCTGGGGGGTGCGGTTGGGAACGAATACCCAATTGCGGCAGCACATCCGGCAACGTCTGTTAGAAAGCCGGCACACGTCCCCCCTGTGGAACGGCAAGCGGTTTGCTCGGCAATTGGGAGAGGCATTCCAGCAGATGTGGCAGTGTTACGTAAACAAGCACCTATCCTCTAGCTAGGTCTCCTACGCAACCTTCAGTTTTGTCGCCCCAGCACTTGTTTGCGGTCACCCGTGCGGACGTTCAGGCTCAGGGTTTGATCCCCCCGCCGGATGCGCATTTGCAGGCGTTGACCCACTTGGCTTTGTTCCACAATTCGTTGCAGGTCTTCCGCTTTGGTGACCTTTTGACCCTCCACTTCCACGATCACATCGCCTCGCCGCAGACCCGCTTCCGCCGCCGGACTCCGGGGCAACACCTGCCGGATAATCACCCCATTGATCTCGGGCACCTGCATCAAACTGTTGGGGTCGCTGTTAATCTGACGGGCCAACTCTGGCGTCAGCGTGCTCATGGTCACGCCAATGTAGGGATGGGGCACTGTTTTCCCCTCGGCTAGAATCGGCGCAATGCTCTTAGCCAAATCCACTGGAATAGCAAACCCAATCCCTTCAGCGCCCGCCCGAATCGCCGTATTGATACCAATGACTTCACCATTGGCGTTGAGCAAAGGACCGCCCGAATTCCCTGGATTGATTGCCGCATCAGTCTGGATAAAATTCAGCCGTTTATCGGGGATGCCCACCTCTGAACTGCTACGGCGGAGATTACTAATAATTCCCAAGGTTACCGTATTGTCTAGCCCTAATGGATTCCCCACAGCAATGGCCCAGTCGCCCACCTGCAATTTGCTCGAATCCCCCAAAGGTGCTACTGGCAAATTACTCGGAGGGTTTTCCAATTTCAGGACAGCTAAATCTGTCACCTCATCTGTTCCCCGCACCCGTGCCGGCAACCGCCGTCCATCTGTCAGTGTTACCGTTACTCGCTGTGCCCCTTCCACCACATGGGCATTAGTAATAATCGTGCCATTTTTATCAATAATAAAGCCGGAACCTTGACCGCGCTCTGTCCGCTCCCGGGGAATATTGAATTCGCCAAAAAAGCGCCGGAAAAATGGGTCGTCAAAGAAAGGGTCAATGTTCAAACTAACAGTTCGTTCCGTATCAATCCGCACGACTGCCGGCCCCACTTTTTGCACTGCGGCAACGACAAAATTACTGGCAGTTGGTCTGTTACTCCCCGTTAACGCCACCGGCGAGTTAGCAACCACTTGGTCTAGCGGATCGGCCTGGGATGGTAAAGCGTGAAAACCAATCACCGTAACCACCACACCGACCAGGACAGCCAACGTATGGGTAAGCAACTGAAACCACGCTTTCGGTCGCATCGCCGTTCCCCGGACTCGCCGAGACATGGTTGTATCACTCTCCTATTCTACGGGCATCTTTTACAGACTGACCACGGGGGTGGGTGTTCCCGACAATGCCTTGCAGAATCGCTTGTAACACCTGTCCTACTGTCATTTGCGCCGTTACTGTCACCTGCACATCCGCCTGCGCGTAGTAAGCCCGTCGCTGCGTGAGCAATTCCTGCAATTGCTGGCGCAACTGCTGGGGAGTTCCTGCCTGCGCCAATAACGGGCGGTCATGGCGATGCTGTAGCCGTTGCACCAACACTTCCACTGGTGTATCCAGCCACACCACGACCCCATGATGCAAATAGCTCCAGTTCAACGGTTGTGTCACAATGCCGCCGCCAGTCGCAACTACCAGACGGGTGTAGCTGGAAACCTCGGCTAACACCTGCGACTCCCACCGGCGAAATCCCGCCTCTCCAACCTCAGCAAATAACTCTGGAATCGTTCGTCCCGCCACTTGCACAATCAACTGGTCAGTGTCACAAAATCGGTACCCCAACTGTTGGGCTAACCGCTTGCCGGTGGTACTTTTGCCGCAGCCCATCATTCCTACCAAAAATAGGCTTACTCCTCCTAGGTGCAAGCGTGCTTGATCAACTAACTGGGGGTCTATGGTCATCATCCCAAGTGCTAAACGTTCTGCAGGGCCGTAATAATCAACGTATCATCACCAGTCAACCAAAACTCATGTGGGGTCGCAGGCCCGTTGTGGGTTCTCTCTCTGACTGAGGGGGTTTAGCTATTAGCTATAAGTGCTAATATGACATTCGTCATGTTGCCAACAAAACGCCCATGATACAGCGCCGTCATCGTATTGACCCTGTTGAGGTTCTCTTCCGTACTGAGGAGTTGTTGCGGGACGCCCGTAACCGGTATGAAATTACTCACCAGGTTGCCCTGTGCGCCAAACGCTGTCGCTATGAAGACATTGACCCGCTCGACGATCCGTTTAATAAGCCAGTTATCCGGGCCATCATCGAAATGGCGGAGAAGCTTAAACCAGAGTTAGTCGGCGGTGAGCATTTGCCTGAAACGCTGGGCTAAAAAATTTTTTCCCGTACATTGAACCGCCTGCTGGTTCTCTCAGTCTAAACCTAGAGAGGATTGAGGACAGACGCAAAAGCCGGGGTGGCGCTGCCAGAACCGGCCTTTTTTTATCTATGCCTGCCATAATTCTTGATTCTTGGGGTCGCAGGCTGGTTCTAGGTTTTCCGAGTGGCTCCCTGGACAAACGAAAGTGGCTTAACTATAAGGATTTTTTATGATTGGTTGGGCAAGCCATGCAAGCTGTGGTAAACTCCAAGGTATCTTATTTACGCTTGACACACCTGCGGATCAGGGCTTCTCACACGTCAACGAGCTTCTCAGCCACTAGGAGATATAGTTATGAAATTGACCTGGATACTTCCGGGTTCGGTGGGCTTGTCGTTGCTGGCCGTTCCCGCCCACGCTACCCGTTTGCAACAGTGGCAGTTTAACCCGGATACGCATCTACTGGAGTTTACGGCGGACGGTGATATTCAACCGCAAGTTCAGATATTGTCCCAACCGACTCGGGTGGTGATTGACCTGCCGCAAACGCTATGGCCAGCCGGACGGGAAATTCGCAACTGGCAGCGGGGACAAGTACGCCAAGTACGAGTAGCCCAATTCGATGACACCACGACGCGCATTGTTGTGGAATTTCATCCCGGCATGAATATCCAGCCGCAGGAGGTTCAGGTCGAAGCAGTCGGAAATGGGCGCTGGCGAGTGCAACTGCCTGGGGGCGTAGCCGCAACACCAATGGAACGGGAATGGGCGACTTCCACATCAAGCAGCGGCGCGGTTATCCGGGGCATCCGCGTGACAGAGGCAGGCATTTTTTTACAAACCCAGGGACGGACGGGAGCAACGCGGGTGCAACGTAGCAGTGATGGTCGGCAGGTCTTGATTGATCTGGGTCATACGGCTTTATCACCAACGTATCAACCCCAGCCGCTACCTCAGTTGGCTCAACTGGGTGTGCAGAACCTGCGTCTGGTGCAAATTGCCCAACAGCCGCCAGTCACCCGGGTGATTTTGCAAGTCCAACCCGATCAAACTCGCTGGCAGGTCTATGTTCAGCAAATTGGCCGTTTGGGGGGCATTATGCTGGTGCGGGGGGGTGACAATCCACCAATAGCCGCTAACCCCTCTTCGCAAGTAACGGCACCCGATTACTGGGGTATTGCTTCTGAGCCGCAACCGGTCGCTATCCTACGCCCGGAGATGCAACCTCAGTCCTGGGCATTGGGTTCGTTCCCGGTGGAAAATTTCCAGGCTTACACCTCGCCTTTTGGGCCGCGCTGGGGGCGGTTCCATTATGGTTTGGACATGGCAGCGCCCGAAGGCAGTTACATTCGCAGTTGGTGGGATGGGCGCATTGTGGAGATTTTTAACGATGCGAGTTGTGGCACTGGGATTGTTATTCGTTCGGGCCGCTGGGAGCATATTTACTGTCACTTGCGAGGACGAGCGGCGCGGGATAGCCAAGGCGTTTATTTGCTCGATCCCCAGAGTGGCTTGAATATCCGGCAAGGGCAATGGGTCACGGCGGGGATGCGGATTGGTCGGGTAGGCATGACCGGACGCACCACTGGTCCGCACCTGCACTGGGGTTTACGCTACGACGGACGCTGGATTGACCCGGCGGTGGTGCTGCGGGAGATGTACGCCCAACAAAATCGCGAACGTACCTTGTCCCTCCGCTCTTAGCACGAGCAATCGGAACTGGTTCATGCCAGTTGAGCTGTGTCATTGACGCTTGCTGGCCCTCGGGTCGTAGGGTGTAGTCCCGTTCTGGGTCCTCCAATTTCTCCTGCACAACCTCAAGTCGTCTGTAGTGCTACGCAATAGTGTTGAGACAGCTATAAAGCGCAGGGCACCCGCTCCTAGTTTTGGTTCTCTAGCTCCCCTCTCCTACAGGGACAAGGGTTGGGGGTGAGGGTTACAAAATCCTCCGAAAGTAAGCTTGTAGTGCTATAGCTATAGCAAACACTGGACGAACACATCACAGGGTCTAACCTGGATGTCAGAACAACGATGACGAACTGAAGCGATACCAGTAAGATTTCTAGTCAGTCTATGTTGATTCCTAATTATTCCTATTATAGGTACAGGGCGTATTTGGGTGGATTTATGATTGCCCTTAACTTACCGCCTGCGTTGCCCTTGACGGATGAGGTGTTCACCCAGCTATGTCGCCGCAATCCCGACTTGCGCCTGGAACGCACAGCCCAGGGAGAGTTAGTGGTCATGGCCCCAGCTGGGAGCGAAAGCAGTCGCCAGAATTTGAGTCTGAGTGCCCAATTGTGGCTATGGAATCAGCAAACACAGCTAGGAGTGGCTTTCGATTCATCGGCTGGTTTCAAGTTGCCCAACGGAGCGATTCGTTCTCCGGACGTGGCATGGGTGGAGAAAGCTCGTTGGGAGAGGCTTTCGCCGGAGCAACGTCGTCAGTTTGCTCCCCTGTGTCCCGATTTTGTCCTGGAGTTGCAATCTCCCACCGATGACCTGGTGACGCTGCAAGCGAAGTTAGCAGAGTACATTGCCAACGGGGCACGCCTAGGGTGGTTGGTTGCTCCGGCAGAACAACGGGTGTACATTTATCGCCCCCAGCAACCAGTAGAAATCGTCCAGCATCCCGCTACACTCGGCGGCGACCCCTTGCTTCCTGGCTTCGTGATGGATTTCCGCTTCGTTTGGGATTGACCACGGGACTGGCCGGAGTTGAACCGGCGGCCTAGCGCTTAGGAGGCGCTTGCTCTATCCTGCTGAGCTACAGCCCCAACCCCAGCCCTATCATAACCTTCTCCAGCCGGATATAAGTATTAAATCTGGGACAATGGCGGGCCGTCTTGGGGTAAATTACGGAGAAATGAGCGTTGTTTTTTAGGTGACCGGTGTGATTCTCAGTTCGATTGCTAGTAGTACGTCCTATAACAATCGGGTGTTTGCGCTTGAAGTCGTCGGCCTCCGGCAGAATCAATCTACGACCAACCTGAATTACCCCATCCGCCGCAGTGGGAGCATTTACCTACAGGTGCCCTACAACCGGCTCAATCAAGAGATGCAGCGGATTCAACGGCTAGGGGGGCGGATTGTGAGTGTGCGTCCCGTCAATGGTTTGCCGCCTCAAGCAGATACACCTGCGCCCGCGCCCGTTGCTGATCCCCCACCCCCAAAAACAGAAAATAAAGTGGAACAAACCAGCAAGTCCCGGCCCAAACGCACTACAACTAAAGAGGCCGTCTCACGCAGCAAACCTATGACCCAAGCGAAGGAAAAAACGGATATTCCCCTGAACATCTATCGTCCCAATGCGCCATTTATCGGGCGGTGTCTGAGCAATGAACCACTGGTGCGACCGGGGGGCATCGGCATTGTCCAGCACATTAAACTCGACCTGCGAGGGGGGGACCTGCGCTACCTCGAAGGGCAAAGTATTGGCATTATCCCACCAGGCACCGACGCCAACGGCAAGCCCCACAAACTGCGCCTGTATTCGATTGCCTCCACCCGGCACGGCGACGACCTGGACGACCAAACGGTGTCTCTATGTGTGCGCCAACTGGAGTATGAGCATCCCGAAACCAAGGAAAAGGTTTATGGGGTTTGCTCGACGTATCTGTGCCATCTGCAACCGGGGGAAGAAGTGAAAATCACTGGGCCGGTGGGTAAAGAAATGCTCCTGCCGGATGACCCAGATGCCAATATCATCATGATGGCGACAGGGACGGGGATTGCGCCGTTTCGGGCCTACCTGTGGCGGATGTTCAAGCCGGAAGAGCGCCAGCTCAACCCCGATTACCAATTCACGGGGTTTGCCTGGTTAATCTTTGGTATCCCCACAACGCCCAACATTCTCTACAAGGATGAGCTGGAGGCGCTTCAGGCCCAGTACCCCGACCAGTTCCGGCTCACCTACGCCATCAGTCGCGAACAGAAGAATTCCGAAGGTGGGCGGATGTATATCCAGCACCGGGTGGCGGAACACGCGGAAGAACTCTGGGACCTGCTCCAGCAGCCCAAAACCCATGTGTACATATGCGGGTTGCGGGGGATGGAGGACGGGATTGATGCTGCTTTTACTGCCACTGCCGCTAAACACGGGATGGACTGGACCGAGTACCAGCGGGAATTGAAAAAACAAGGCCGCTGGCACGTGGAAACCTATTAGTCCGCAGGGTGGGCAAACCGCTCGTAGAGAAACTCCAGTGCTTGGTTACGCAGGTCGTAGTAGGAGGGGTCTTCCAAGAGCCGTTCGCGACTGCGGGGTCGCTCGAAGGGAATGGCCAGAATGTCCCCAATTCGAGCGGCTGGGCCGTTGGTCATCATAATCACGCGGTCGGCGAGGAACAAAGCCTCGTCAATGTCGTGGGTGATCATCAGCACGGTGCAGCCGCTGCGACTCCAAATTGCTAGCAGTTCCTCCTGCAGCTCCTCCTTGGTGATAGCGTCCAGCGCTCCAAAGGGTTCATCCAACAGCAACACCTCTGGCTGTACCGCCAACGCCCGGGCAATGGCTACCCGCTGCTTCATCCCCCCGGAAATCTGCGGCGGGCGCTTGTCCATCGCTTCTCCCAATCCCACTAGGTTCAGATACTCCCGCACCATGGCGCGCTTTTCCGGCAGGCGTTTCTGGGGATAGACCGCATCCACCGCCAAAAACACGTTCTCAAAGACGGTCAACCAGGGCAGCAGAGAATAGTTTTGAAACACCACCATTCGGTCGGGTCCAGGTTTTGTAATCACCTGCCCCCGCAGGCGCACTTCTCCACTGGTGGGTTGCGTAAAACCGGCAGCCAAATTGAGCAAGGTGGATTTGCCACACCCAGAGTGGCCGATGATGCAGATAAATTCCCCCTGGCGGACGCTGAGATTAATGCCGTTGAGCACGAGCAACTCGCCGTACTGCTTGGTGACTTGGTGAAACGTCAAAATTTCTTCAGTCGCCGTGGGAGCCGCCGTGGCAAGCCGGGTGGTCGTGACCATACACATCTCCTGAAACGCAACAACTTATGACAGGGCTACTTGGGGCCGTTCGAGCACAATCTCGGCCACCGAAAAATCCCGTTTGATGGCCAGGTGATTCAGGTAATCAATAGGGTCTTGATTGCTGGTGAATTCACTGCCATCGAACAGGCGAATCGGGCTGCGACTAGTTTGAGTGGTTCCCAGTAGGCCCACCTCCCGCGCTGCGATGGTGAAGGTATCCACCCGACAGACCCGCTCTAGGATTTCCAGCCAGTTGCGCGGAAACGGCACCTCTCCCCAGCGGGCTAATTGGGTCATGATCCACAGGTGCTCGGTGCGGCTGGGCCGGTTTAATCCTTCCCCGTAAAACCGATGGTGAGCGTATTCAGGCTGATGTAAGTCGCAGGTGAGCTTCCCCGGTTCTCCCAACTGGATGTAGCGCACATCGGTGCCAAGGTACTCTCGCCGGGCTAGTAAGTGGCGAATCTCTTCGTGGTGTTGGGGTTGAGCGCAGTAATGGCAAGCTTCGAGGAGGGCCTTGACCAGGGCAATGTGGGTATTGGGGTAACGCATGGCCCAATCCTCCCGCACCCCTAGGACCTTACCCGGATGGTCCAACCAGAGTTCCTGGTCGGTTGCCACCGTAAACCCAATGCCCTCCAGTGCTGCCCGTAGGTTCCAGGGTTCGCCCACGCAGTAGCCGTCAATGGTGCCCGCTTTTAGGTCGGCCACCATCTGAGCTGGGGGAATGGTGCGCAATTGCACATCCCGGTCTGGGTCAATGCCATGGGCTGCCAGCCAGTAGCGCAAGAGTAAGTTGTGCATGGAAGCCGGATGCACCATGCCCAGGATGTGAGGGGTGGCTTGCCGGTGCAGATAGGCCCGGAGGCTCTGCGCATCATGAATTCCCTGGTCGTAAAACCGGCGGGCCAGGGTGATGGCGTTGCCATTGCGGGTTAGCGTCAAGCTAGTGACGACTGGCAGTGGGCGTTCCTGATGGCCTCCCAGCGTCAGCCACACGGGCAAACCCGCCGGCGTTTGGGCCGCATCCAGATACCCCCCCACCAAGCCATCCACAATGCCACGCCAACTGGTCTCGCGCACCAGATGCACCTCATCCAACCCATGCTTGGCGAACAGCCCTTTTTCTTTCGCTACTGCCAGGGGCGCACAGGCCGTGAGCGGCACAAACCCAATCTCCAAGTTCACTTTTTCCAAGCCATGCCGGGCGATTGCCTTGGCCGACCGGGCGCGCATATTTTTGATGCGTTTTTGCTGGTTGAGAAAGTAAATCACCTCGCTGCGCAGACTGTAATAACTGGGGTGTTTGACCACCTCCATGCGCCGCCGGGGCCGGGGAATATCCACGGTCAAAATCTGGCCAATCTGGGCGCCGGGGCCGTTGGTGAGCATCACAATTCGGTCCGAGAGAAACACCGCCTCGTCCACATCGTGGGTTACCATCACCGTCGTCACCTGGTGTTCCTCGCAAATCCGCAACAACTGCTCCTGCAAATGCCCCCGCGTCAAAGCGTCTAAGGCCCCAAAGGGTTCATCCAGCAGCAGCACCTCCGGGCGGATCGCCAGGGCGCGGGCAATCGCCACCCGTTGTTTCATGCCCCCCGACAGTTGCGCCGGGTACTTATGCTTGGCCGCCGTCAAGCCCACCAAATCCAAATGCCACTGGACAACTTGGCGACGTTCTGCCGGCGACAGATGCCCCAGCACTTCCTCCACCGCCAGCGACACGTTTTCCCACACCGTCAACCACGGCAGCAGGGAATAGTTCTGAAACACCACCATCCGGTCGGGTCCGGGACGTTGCACCGGTTGGCCCCCCACCCACACCTGCCCCTGCGTTGGGCGGTCTAAACCGGCAATCAAATTCAGCAGCGTGGATTTGCCGCACCCCGAGTGCCCGATGAAAGAGACAAACTCCCCTTGCCGAATTTCCAAGTTAATGTCCTGCAACGCTAGGTAGAAATTGCCGCCACCTAAGGGAAAGCGTTTTTCTACCTGCTCTACCGCCACCAACACCGTCATACAAGCCTCCTACTGTTGCGGAACAATCAACCGTTGCGCCCAGGCCACCAGGCGGTCCAGAATCAACCCCACAGCGCCGATGTAAATCACCGCCAGGATGACTTCGCTCACATAGTTCTGCTGATAGGCGTCCCAGATGAAAAAGCCGATGCCCACCACCCCCGACATCACGATTTCCGCTGCAATAATGGCCAACCACGCCAGCCCAATGGCAATCCGCAACCCCGTAAAGATATAGGGCAACGCCGCCGGGAGCAGGATTTTGAAGAAATACTTGCGGGGGGAAATCTGGAGCACCATCGCCACGTTTTTGTAATCCTGGGGAATTTGTTGCACCCCCACCGCCGTGTTAATCAAGATGGGCCACACCGCCGTAATGAAAATCACAAAAATGGCCGCCGTCTGCACATTGGGCAAGGCAATCAAGGTAATGGGCACCCAGGCCAAGGGAGCAATCATCCGCAGGAATTGAAACAGGGGGTCCAACGCCTGGTTGACGATGGGATTGACGCCCACCAAGATGCCCAAACTGATGCCTACCACTGCCGCCCCCAGATACCCTTTGACCACCCGCGTCAGACTCGCCATCGTTTGCCAGAACAGGCCCTTGTCCAAGCCCCCCCGGTCAAAAAAGGGATTGAGCAGCAAGTTGCGGGTGTTTTCGTCGGTTAATAACGCGCTGGGTGCCGGCAAGCGGGTGATGCCCGTGACCGAAAGCACCTGCCACACCAACAGAAACCCCACAATGCCCACTACTGGCGGTATCACCTGCGGCGCGTACCTTTGTCGCCACTCTTGCCAGGGGATGGGACGAAAGCGGGGACTGGGAGCCGTAACCATCGTTGCACCTCCTTTACGCGCGTTTGATTTGCAGTTGGGCCAGATACTGCTGGGGATTGTCCGGGTCAAAGGTCACCCCATCGAAGAAGGTTTCTTTGCCGCGGGAGGGACCCGTCGGCACTTGCGCTATCCCGCTCAACTTGGCCGCCTCGAGCCACAGGTCGGCGCGGTTGACCCGGTCCACCAGTTTTTTCGCCTGGTCCATGTCTTTGATGAAGCGGTTGTGCAATCCCCAGCGCATGGTTTCTGTTAAAAACCACAACTCATGGCTCTTGTAGGGATAGGACACATTGCCCTGGCGGTCTTGCCAGTAAAGGGGTCCCATTTGGAAATCGTTGACCTCCGGTTGCCCGTCCCCCAGCGTGTACTTGCCTTGGAAGGGGGGTTCCAATACTGCCACTGGCACATTGAAGTAATTCCGTCCCGCCAGGATAGTCGCTAATTCCTGCCGATTCGCCGGGTCGTCGCACCATTGCTGGGCCGCCATCACTGCCTGCAACAGCGCCAGGGTCGCTTTGGGATGTTTGTCCACCCAATCGGCGCGAATCGCCAGGTACTCTTCGGGATGGGCCGGCCACATCTGCGCCGTCAATGCCCCTAAAAACCCAATCCCCTCATTCACGATGCGGAAGGGCCACGGGTCGCCAGTGCTGAAAGCATCCATCGTTCCCGTGCGCATCCCCTGCACCGTCTCGGCGGGCGGCACCGTCAACAACTCGATGTCTTTATCCGGGTCAATGCCGTTGGCCGCCAGCCAGTAGCGAATCCATAGCTCCTGATTGCCGCCGGGGAACGTAAAGGCCGCCCGGAACTTGCGCCCATTGGTGCGGCTAAACCCCTTGATGTAATCCGGGTTTTGGATGCGCAGGTGCAACCCCTTCCCCTGGTGCGCGCCGGCAATGGCAATGCCATTCCCCTGGGTAATCAACTGAGCCAGCACGTACATGGGAACCTTTTGGCCGTTGGTGATCACCCCCTCCGTAATCAGATGCGGCATGGGGAGTTGCCACATCCCCCCGTCAATCCCGCCGGCGGCAGAGCCAATCACCACATTGTCCCGCGCCGATGCCCAACTGGCCTGCTTGACCACTTCCACCCCTGGCATCCCGTATTTCGCAAAAAAGCCTTTTTCCTTGGCGATGATCAGGGGCGCAGATTCCACGATGGGGAGAAAGCCCAAACGAATCGTGGTGACCTCCGGCGCAACGCCAGGTTCAGCAGCCGGTGTTGGCTGAGCGGTTTCTTGGACTTGGGGACCACAGCCTTTCAGCAAAAACGCCCCCGTCACTCCTGCGGCAGTGAATAAAAAATGTCGCCGTCGGTAATGGAATTGAGACACAAATACCCTCCTCAACAATTTCTGAAGAAATTGCCAACAACTGGATACAAATTGGCAAAAAAGAGCCAAAAGGACGGATATCTCTTTTGACAGCCCCCATCCTAAAGGATGTCTTAAGGTTTGGGAAGGGTACGGGAATTGATATTTTGTAAAGGCAATCATAAGTTATGGTTATCTAGGAAAAAAAATCCCAGTCGTCTGCGCTGGGACCGGATGAATGTTGGGAGGGAATGCCTGCGTGGTGTCAAACCCGCTTGATTTTGAGTTGTTTCAGGTAGGCTTGGGGGTTGGCCGGGTCAAATTTCACGCCATCAAACAAGGTTTCCACGCCCCGCGACTGGCTTGCCGGTGGTTTGATGCCTGACGCCTGCGCCGCGCGCCGCCAGAGGTCTTCCCGGTTGACCCGATTGACGAGCGCCCGCGCCTGGTCCACGCTTTTGATGAACCCGCGGTGCAATCCCCAGCGCATTGTTTCCACCAAAAACCACAGTTCTAAACTGCGGTAGGGATAGGAAACACTCCCCCGGGCGCATTGCCAGTATAGGGGACCCATGGTGAAATCGCTCACATTGCGCTGGCCGTCCCCCATCACGTATTGCCCCAGGAAGGGGTCAATCAGGATGTCCTCCCGCACGTTGTAGAAATTCCGTCCCGAGAGCAACTTGGCCATTTCCTGGCGGTTGGCCTTCTGGTCGCACCACTGCTGGGCCTCGAACAACCCCCGCAGTAGCGCAATCGTGGCATTGGGATGTTTATCCACCCAGTCAGCGCGAATCGCCAGGTATTCCTCTGGGTGAAACCGCCACATCTGGGCCGTCAAAACCGCCAGAAAGCCTGCGTCTTCCTCCACAATCCGATAGGGCCAGGGGTCGCCAGTGCTAAAGGCATCCACCGTTCCCGTTTTCAGTCCCTGCACGGTTTCCGCCGGTGGAATGGTGACCATGTCCACATCCTTATCCGGGTCAATCCCGTTGGCTGCCAGCCAGTAGCGAATCCATAGCTCCTGATTGCCCCCTGGGAACGTGTAGGCCACCTTGAATTGCCGGCCCCGCGCGCGGCTGAACTCTTTGATCACATTGGGGTTTTTCATGCGCAGGTGCAGCCCTTGGCCCCGCAGGGTGTTGGACACGGCAATGCCATTCCCCTGAGTGATCAACATCGCCAGCACGTACATCGGTACTTTGCGCCCGTTGGTGATCACTCCCTCCGTGATGAGATGGGGCATGGGGAGCTGCCACATTCCCCCGTCAATCCCACCGGCGGCTGAGCCAATCACCACGTTATCCCGCGCCGACGCCCAGTTGGCCTGCTTGATCACTTCAACATCTGTCATCCCATATTTCGCAAAAAAACCCTTTTCCTTGGCGATGATGAGGGGCGCTGATTCCACAATGGGCAGGTAACCTAACCGAATTTTCGTGGTCTCTGGTTTACCTGCTGACTGAGCATGGCTGGCCGTCTTATTCAGAAAAATTAACCCCGCAGCCGTCCCAGCACCCAGTAAAAATTGCCGACGATTGAAGCGCTGATTAGACACAAACACCTCCTCCACAATCTCAGACGAAATTGCCGAAAAAACGGGTAGAAGTTTACAAGAGTAAACAGAAAGTAGGCAGAAGTAATTTTGTCAACTTCCATACTAAAGTCCGTTTCCATCGTTGGGAAGAGTTGATGAGTTTACAGTTTTTGGGGTAAGCAATAAAGTGGCTTTATTAGATAATCAAAATGACTCAAACCCATAAAGTAATGCGATGGAAAGCGGCGAGGGTAACCGCTAGGGGGTAGAATAGATAAAAACCTTGGCCAATCAGGACGAGACGAAACCTATGGTTGCCACAGCTTGGAATACCACGGAATCCCAGCGCATCTTTGCCCGCGCCCAAGAGTTAATGCCGGGGGGAGTGAGTTCGCCCGTGCGGGCGTTCAAGTCAGTAGGGGGCCAGCCCATCGTGTTTGACCGGGTGCAGGGGGCCTACATCTGGGACGTGGATGGCAACCAGTACATTGACTACGTGGGCACCTGGGGGCCAGCCATTTGTGGGCACGCCCATCCCGAAGTGATCCAAGCCATTTGCGACGCTGCCTGGAAAGGCACCAGTTTTGGCGCACCCAGTCGTCAGGAAAACATCCTGGCGGAGATGGTGATTGCGGCGGTACCCAGCATCGAAATGGTGCGCTTTGTGAACTCGGGGACGGAAGCTTGCATGGGGGCACTACGGCTGGCGCGGGCGTTTACCGGGCGGGAGAAAATCATCAAGTTTGAAGGTTGCTACCACGGCCATGCGGATATGTTTTTGGTCAAGGCTGGGTCGGGGGTGGCTACGTTAGGGTTGCCGGATTCGCCGGGGGTACCCAAGTCGGTCACAGCGGCAACCTTGACCGCTCCCTATAACGACCTGGATGCTGTCAAGGCTCTGTTTGCCCAGTATCCGGGGGAAATTGCGGCGGTAGTGCTGGAACCGGTGGTGGGCAATGCTGGTTTTATCCTGCCGGAGCGGGAGTTCCTGGTGGGCCTGCGGGAGCTAACGGAACGGGAAGGCGCCCTGTTGGTGTTTGACGAGGTGATGACCGGGTTTCGGATTCGCTACGGGGGCGCGCAGGAATACTTTGGCATCAAACCGGATTTGACGACCCTGGGGAAAATCATTGGCGGTGGGTTACCGGTGGGGGCCTACGGCGGTCGGAAAGACATTATGCAGATGGTGGCGCCGGCGGGTCCCATGTACCAGGCGGGAACGCTTTCGGGGAATCCCATGGCGATGACGGCGGGGATTAAGACGCTCGAACTCCTGCAACGGCCAGGGGTCTATGAGCAGTTGGAGCACATCACGACCCGCTTGGTGCAGGGGTTGCAGGCGATTGCCGATGAGTTGGGCCATCCGATGTGCAGCGGCAGCTTGGGGGGCATGTTTGGCTTCTTCTTCACCCGCGGCCCGGTCAAAAACTACGCGCAGGCGAAAACGTCGGATTTGCAGAAATTCAGCCGGTTCCACCGGGGAATGCTGGAGCGGGGGGTGTATCTAGCCCCATCCCAATTTGAGGCGGGATTCACCAGCCTGGCCCACACGGAGGCCGACATTGATGCCACCTTGGCAGCAGCCCGCGAAGTCCTGAGTGAATTGCCTCGCTGATGCCGGTGATTTTGGGGTTTGACCCTGGACGCGATAAATGTGGCGTGGCGGTGCGCTCAGCCCAAGGGGAATGGCTGTTCCATCAAGTGGTGCCGGCGGCGGACACCCTGGCCTTGCTCCGGCGCTTGTACCATCAGTACCAGCCTGAAGTGGTGGTAATGGGCAATCAAACGACGGCGCAACCCTGGCGACAACGGCTCCAGGAATGGCTCCCCGGCGTGATGGTTGCCTTGGTGGATGAGCGGTTTAGTACCCTGGAAGCCCAACAACGGTACTGGGAGGTCTATCCGGCGCGGGGATGGCGACAACTGTTGCCCCGGCGGCTGCGGCCCTTGCCTGGCCCGGTGGATGACGTGGCGGCCATGATCCTGGTCGAACGCTATTGCCAGCAGCATGGCTGAAGTTGGACGGCGATTGTTGGTGGGGGCGCCGCCGGGACCGATTGGGGAAGCGGCATTCCATCTGCTGCAAACAACCGGCGCGATGGGACTGCTGTTGTTTCGGTCGCAGTTGGCCCAGCCAGAGCAGTTACCCCAGCAGTTGCAGGAATTGCGAGAGAAACTGGGACGACCGCTGGTGGTGGCGATTGACCACGAGGGTGGCCAGGTGGTGCGTTATCTGGACAACAGCACGGTTTGGCCGGGGAATTATGCGCTGGGGCGGGTGGCGGAACAGGACTTGGCCCAAGCGGAACAGTGGGCGGAACACATGGGTGAGCAAATCGGGCGGGAATTGCGGGCGCTGGGGATTGGCTGGAACTTGGCGCCAGTGGTGGACGTGATGGGCGCTCAACCCAATCCAGGGCTGGGGTGGCGGTCGTTTGGTTCCGACCCCGAACGGGTGGCACGGTTGGGCGTCGCCCTGTGGCGGGGATGGCAACGCGCGGGCATTTGGGGGTGTGCCAAGCATTTTCCTGGTCTCGGTGCGGCGACGGTGGACCCCCATGATGGGTTGCCCCGCGTGGATATATCGCTCCAGGAATGGCAACGGCACTGGCAACCGTTTCAGGCGCTGATTCAAGCTGGGATACCGGCGGTGATGACTACCCATCTGAAAGCGCCGGCGCTCGATGCGGAAACCATCACCACCTTTTCAGCACCCACCATTCAGACTTATCTCCGTCATACGCTGGGGTTTCGCGGCCTTTGCGTCAGCGATGACTTAGGCATGGGAGCGTTGCGGTGGCAGGGGACGTTGCCGGAAATGGTGCTGCAAACCCTGCAGGCGGGACATGACATTGCCATCATTGGCCAAGCCAGCCCAGCGCTGATGGTAGAGGTGATAGAGGTCTTAACGGCGGCGGCACAACAGGGGAGCTTGCCTGACCATGACGTCGCCTTGTCGCGCATTGAGTCGTTGGTTGCCCAAGCGGACGTGGCTCAGGTGTTAACAGGCCGAATCCCGGAACCTGCGACAGCCTTAGCGGCAGCCATTTCCCAAGCGGCAGTGCGCGTGGTGCGTGACCCCAGAGGGTGGTTGCCCATTTCAAGGCCGGTGCGGTTGTACGTACCCGATGTGAAACCGGTGGCGGATTGGGTGCTGTTTGAACCCTGCTGGTTTGATGCCTGCCAGATGGCCGCGCTGCTACAGGTGCCCGACGCCCAGGTGATCACCACCGCCTTGACCGAACCCACACCGTTACCCGCGTCATCCCCAGAAACGACCCATGTTTTACTGCTGTACCATGCTCAGCGGTATCTGGGACAGCGGCAAGTGCTTGGGGATTTGGTCGCATTGGCGCAACCTTTGGTAGTGGTGCTCGTAGGTTCGCCCTGGGATAGCCAACTGGTGCCGCCCGAGGTGGCACTGATTGACGCCGGTGGATTTCGCAGGCTTCAGTTGCAGGCGGTGGGTCGACTCTTGCGCGGTGAGCCATGATGCTGCGACGGCTGCGGGATTGGCTCCTATCCACCCTAGTAACCTTGGCGCTGGTGATAGTGCTGGGGGTGCTAGGTGCCATTTTGGGTTATGTGAGTTATCGCGGCATGGCGCAATGGCTCCGGGGCGGCTGGACGGTGTTGACGGCGTTACCACCGGCGCCTTTAGATGCTACAGGAGGACTCGGACCAGCCTTGGTGGGTAGTGCGGTGTTGTTAACCCTGGCGACGCTGATGGCGCTGCCGGTGTCGGTGCTAGCGGCGGTGTATCTAAGCGAGTTTTGTCCCTGGCCGTGGTTGGCAAGCGGGCTGAACCTGGGACTGGAGGTGCTAGCGGGATTGCCGTCCATTCTGGTGGGGGTGTTTGTGTTTGGCGTGGTGATTGTCCATACCCGGCGGTTCTCGGCGCTGGCAGGCGCGTTAGCCCTTGCCCTGATCATGCTGCCGATTCTCACGACCACAACGCGGTTGGCTCTCGCGGCGGTGCCCCAAGAGATGCGCCAGGCGGCCTGGGCGTTGGGAGCGACCCGCTGGCAAATGGTGACTCGCATTCTCTTGCCCCAGGCGTGGCCGGGATTGCGCACCGGTTTAACGCTGGCCCTGGCGCGGGCGGCGGGCGAAACGGCTCCCCTGCTGTTCACAGCTTTGTTTTCCCGGCATTATTTGCCCCTGCGAGAATTAGGCCCCGAAGCCCTGCTGACGCAACCGGTAGCGTCCTTGCCGGTACTGATTTACACCTTTGCGCTATCGCCCTTTGCCAACCAGCAGGAATTGGCCTGGGCCGCCGCCTTGGTGTTGATTGCCGTTGTACTGGGGTTGAACTGGCTGGCGCAGGCGGGGACCGTCAAGGGATGACCAGCACCGGACAGGGCGCGAGATTGATCACCCGGATGCTCACGCTTTCTGCCATGCCTTCCTCCGTCAAACCCGTGCCCCGGCAGCCCATGATGATCAAATCCGCGTTCAGCTCGTCAGCCACATCGCAAATGACAAATGCCGGTTGCCCAACCCGCACCAAGCTATGAACCTTAATGCCCCTGTTCTGCACACTCGCTTCAACCTCCCGCAACCAGTTCTCCGTGTCAGTTACCTCGGCATCGGTTGCGGCGACTGCCAATAAGGTCAATTCAGCGTCGCAAAACGTCACTAGTTTCAGACCTGGCTCCAAGGGTTCCCGGTTGCGGTCCAACGCCAACAGAACTTTGTGAAACATGGGCGAAAGGCGTTCTATTCACCAGTACAATTATTCCAGATTTGGGTGGAGGGATGCTGTGGCGAAGAAAACAGTGGCCAGTTTGACCGAGGCTGACCTGGCGGGCAAGCGGGTTTTGGTGCGGGTGGACTTTAACGTGCCCCTGGATAAAGAACAGCGGATTACCGACGATACACGGATTCGGGCAGCGCTGCCTACCATCCAATACCTACGGGAACGGGGGGCTAAGGTCATCCTGTGCAGTCACCTGGGACGGCCGTTTCAAAAGGACAAAAACACGGGCGAGGTGAAACTGGTCAAGGAGGGCAACAGTCTAGCCCCTGTCGCCACCCGTTTAGCTGAGTTGCTAGGTACAGACGTCCAATTTGCCCCCGATTGTATTGGTGAAGCGGCCCAGCGGGTGGTGCAAAACCTACAAAATGGGCAAGTGGCGCTCCTGGAAAATGTGCGTTTCTACGCCGAAGAGGAGGCCAACGACCCTGCTTTTGCCCAGAAATTAGCCGCCTTGGCCGACCTGTACGTGAATGACGCCTTTGGGACGGCCCACCGCGCCCACGCCTCCACCGAAGGGGTTGCCCACTATTTGAAGCCCGCCGTAGCAGGATTTCTGATCGAGAAGGAGTTGCAGTACCTACAGGGGGCGATTGAAAATCCCCGGCGGCCCTTAGCGGCCATCATCGGTGGGTCGAAGGTTTCCAGTAAGATTGGGGTCATTGAAACGTTGCTGGAAAAAGTGGACCGCCTGATTCTCGGCGGCGGCATGATTTTTACCTTCTACTTGGCCCAGGGGTTGCGCGTTGGCAAATCTCTGGTAGAAACGGACAAGGTGGAGCTGGCGAAAAACCTGATGGCCAAGGCCCAGGCCCGGGGTATCCAATTGCTGTTGCCGACAGACGTGGTGGTCGCCGACAAGTTTGCCCCGGATGCCCAGGCCCAAACCGTGCCGGTGACAGCGATCCCCGACGAGTGGATGGGGTTAGACATTGGGCCAGCGTCGGTGGAACAAATCCGTCAGGCGTTGCAGGGGTGTCAGACAGTGGTGTGGAACGGGCCAATGGGGGTGTTTGAGTTTGAGCGGTTTGCCGCCGGGACGCGGGCAGTGGCCCAAATTCTCGCGGACTTGACAGCCCAGGGCTGCACGACGATTATTGGTGGGGGGGATTCGGTGGCCGCTGTGGAACAGGCGGGGCTAGCTGACCGCATGAGTCACATTTCCACGGGCGGCGGGGCCAGTCTCGAGCTGCTAGAAGGCAAACTGCTGCCGGGGATTGCGGCGCTTGAGGATGCATAGGCTAAGATCGGTAGACAGGCTGGCGTCACCCCCCGGCGAGATGGATGGATAATATTGAATGTTCCAACCCCAGTTGCTATAGCCTGAATCCAGCAACTGAAGAGTTCTGTCAGGTCTGTGGCGCACCACTGGAGACAATTTTTCTGTGGGTGCCAGGGGAACCATTGCCGGTAACGAATTGGGAACGTCCCTACCAGGAGCGCTATTCCTGGCAGGGAGGGAATGTCCTATTGGATTTACAACCGGGGCGACCGCCGCTGAGTGTGGATAGCGTGCCCCTGGAAGCCCAACCCTACCTGCGTTTGTTTCCGTGGCGGTTGCATCTGCCTCAGGTGTATGCGGTGATACCGGTGGGGGAGCAATTGCGGTTGCTCCTGTCCCAAGCTCCGTTATTGGCTAAGGAATATGGGGAAAAAGTGTCTCCTCGCCCCCAGGCCCAATCCTTTGGAATGGCATGGACGGCAGCGCCAGCATTTCGGCAATTGAATTGGCTGTGGCAAATCGCCCGGTTGTGGCCGGTTCTGGGTTACCAGCAGGTCGCCAGCAGTTTGCTAAAACCTCAACTCCTGCGAGTGGAGGGGCCAGTCCTGCGGTTACGCGAATTGGTGGTGGATAAGGGACGGGTGACATTGGCTCATTTGGGGCAATTGCTCCAGCGGCTGGTGCCTAGCGCTAAACCCGGCGTGCGGGAACCCTTGGCCCAGTGGTGTGAAGCCATGATCCAGCAGCAGATCACCAGCGCCGAGGATTGGCTACAGCGCATCGAGCAAACCCTAGCCCAGTTTCGGGACGAGTGGCATAGTCGGGTGAGGGTGCTGGCGCAGACTGATCCTGGACCCACCCGCCGTCGCAATGAGGATGCCTGCTATCCGGTGTCCTACCAACCCCACACCGATACCTTACCGTTGGGCATTGTTTGTGACGGCATTGGCGGGCACGAGGGAGGTGATGTGGCAGCCCAATTGGCCATCGAAGCTGTCAGCCAATATCTCAAACCCCAGGTTTTGATGCGACTGGCCACCAAAAACATCCTGGAGGAATTGGTCGCTGCCGTTTTACACGCCAATGACCGCCTCACCCATCTCAATAACCAGCAGCAGCGGCAGGAACGGCAGCGCATGGGAACAACCCTGACCCTGGCGCTGGCTCGAGGTTATGAACTCTTCATTGTGAACGTGGGGGATAGTCGCGCCTATTGGATCACTCGCCGAGGCTGTTACCAGCTCACCACTGACGATGATGTGGCCTCGCGAGAAGTGCGGCTGGGCTACAGCCTCTACCCGCAAGCCATTCACCAACCCGCAGCTGGTGCACTGGTGCAAGCCTTGGGGATTAGCGCGTCGAACGTACTCCACCCAACCCTCCAACGGTTGCTACTCGATGAGGACAGTCTATTGCTGTTGTGTTCTGACGGTCTGAGTGACAACAACCTGGTCGATCAGTACTGGCGGCAAGAACTTTTACCCGTCTTAACCGGAGAACGAGATTTGGCAACGGCTACCCGACGATTGATTGAATTAGCCAACCGGCGTAATGGTCATGACAATGTAACGGTCGTCCTACTGCACTACCAAGTCGTTGCAGCTCCCGCTGATGGTGAGCGAGTGCAGGAGAGCACGCCAGAACCTCAGCTTGTGCAACCCTCAGTAGCAGCCATACCGCCCGTTGAACCGGTCACTCAAGGACGCCCAAGATGCGTACCCGTCAAGAAGCCCCTGCAGCTTGCGACCTCTCGCCCCTCCTGGTGGTGGTTGGGTCTGTTAGGGGGCCTGTTGACCGTAACAGCTGGGGCTGGGCTATGGTGGTACGAACGCCACCCTGCTCCCAACCCACCATCCCAGGCGGTCACACCAACCCCACCGCCTTTTGCCAGCACACCGGTCATCCTCAAGGCGCCGGGACAGGTCAACGCCCTGGCGATTGATCCCCAAGGCAGGTATCTCGCAGTCGGTAGCGACGATGGCAGTATCAGTCTCTGGCAATTGCCGGGTGACCAGCCGGAACGCCGCTTGCGACCGCCAGGGATTCCAGTCATGGGTCTAGCCTTTGTGCGGCAGGGGAAACAGTTGGTCAGTTATGACCGCAGTGGGTTAGAGTTGTGGGCAGTTAGTTCTGGTCGCCGGTTAGCACCCCTCACCCCCCCCAAAGGTGTGGTGACGGCCATGGCAACGAACCCCACCGGCCAGTTCTTAGCGGTCGGCGATGCTAACGGCACGATTTATCTGTGGGATTTACAACTCCCAAAAACCAGGCCCACTTTTACCCAAAACTTGCCAGAACTGGGCAAGATTGATGCCTTGGCGGTCAGTCCCGATGGTACCTTACTAGCCGCTGGCAGCCAAAGTCAATCGGTCGTGGAGGTCTGGAACATCCCCCAGCGCCAGCGTCGCTACACATTAACACGTCCCGAATGGCGCCAAGGCGTCTGGTCGCTTGCGTTTCGTGGCGATGGGCAGGTACTGGCTGGCGGCAGTGGGGTGGATGGCCGGGTCGTGCTGTGGGATGTGGCCCAGGGACGCTGGCTACGCACCCTGAGAGCGCCAGGGATTGTATATGACCTGCTGTTCAGCCCGGATCAGGCCTGGCTGGTGACGGCGACCGGCACTGTAGGCGACCCAGCCATTACCGTGTGGAACCCGGCCAATGGCGCCACGGTCGTGACCTTGACCGGCCATCAGGAAGCCGTTAGAACGATTGCGACCACACCCGACGGACGGTTGCTAGTCTCCGGCGGCGGTGATAACCAAGTCCTCATCTGGCGAGCGCAGGAATAACGCCGGCGTTTCTCTAGGGGTCGTATAGTAAATTAGAAATACCTTGGGTCTCAGGGCCGTATGAGCGCAACCGTTGCCACTCGCTACGAAACCATCATTGGTTTGGAAATCCACTGTCAACTCAAAACGGCCAGTAAAATTTTCTGCGGCTGTAGTACAGCGTTTGGCGCGCCTCCCAACACGCAAGTGTGTCCTGTGTGTTTAGGGCATCCTGGCGTCTTGCCCGTGTTGAACGAACAGGTCTTGGTGTTCGCGGTGAAAACGGCTCTGGCCTTGAACTGCACGATTGCCCCCTACAGCAAATTCGACCGTAAGCAGTACTTCTATCCCGACCTGCCCAAGAACTATCAAATTTCCCAATATGACCTCCCTATCGCCACCAACGGCTGGCTGGAAATCGAACTGCCGGATGCCCAGGGGAACTTTTATCGCAAGCGGGTGACCATCCAGCGGTTGCACATGGAAGAAGATGCGGGCAAGTTAGTCCATGCGGGGGCTGAGCGGTTGTCGGGGTCCGACTATTCCCTAGTGGATTTCAACCGGGCGGGTGTACCCCTATGTGAGATTGTCAGCGGGCCGGATTTGCGCTCCGGGGCAGAAGCAGCGGAATATGCCCAGGAGTTGCGCCGGATTGTTCGGTATCTGGGGGTATGCGACGGGAATATGCAGGAAGGGTCGCTGCGCTGCGATGTGAACATTTCGGTGCGACCGGTGGGGGAAACCCGTTTCGGCACCAAGGTGGAAATCAAAAACTTAAATTCGTTTAATGCCCTCCAGCGAGCCATTGACTATGAGGCCAAGCGGCAAATCACAGCGCTGGAAAAGGGCGAACCGATTGTTCAAGAAACTCGCCTGTGGGATGAGGTCGGACAACGCACCGTCAGCATGCGCAGCAAAGAGGGGGCTAGCGATTATCGCTATTTCCCCGAACCGGATTTGCCCCCCATCCAACTCACGCCGGAACAAATCGAGCGTTGGCGACAAGAACTCCCCGAGCTGCCAGCGGCCAAACGGCGTCGCTACGAAGAAGAACTGCACTTATCTGCTTACGACGCTCGGGTATTGACCGATGAACGGAGCATGGCCGAGTACTTTGAAGCGACGGTGGCGGCAGGGGCGGATCCCAAGCTGGCGGCAAATTGGTTGACTGGGGACGTCACCGCCTGGCTGAAGGCCCAAAAGCAAGACATCCGCACTGTGGCCTGTCGTCCCCACCAACTGGCGGAATTGATCGGGTTAATTCAGGCGGGTACGATCAGCGGCAAAATTGCCAAGGACCTGCTACCGGAATTACTGGCGCAAGGGGGATCGCCCAAAGCCCTGGTGGAAGCGCGGGGGTTAACCCAGGTGTCCGACCCAGACATCCTCAGCGCTTGGATTGATGAAGTGCTGGCGGCCCATCCCCAAGAACTGAGCCAATATCGCGCGGGCAAGACAAAACTGTTTGGTTTTTTTGTCGGCAAAGTCATGCAGCACACCAACGGGCGAGCCGACCCCAAACGCACCAACGAATTGTTGAAACAAAAGTTAGCTGAGTGATCCAACCCGCAAGGAGTAGCGTATGATGGGGAAATAATATGTCCCACTGGCTGGTCCTGGTCACAGGTGCTTTATGAGCGACACGCCCCGCGAGCGGCATTTACTGATTATTCAGGACGACGATGGTCCCCGCGCCATTGCCCTAGAAGCGGCGACTTACTCCCTAGGGCGCGACCCCAGCAACGCAATCGTGCTGAAATCAAAAACTGTCTCACGGCGGCATGCCATTTTACTGCGGTTGCCGAATCCCGAAACCAAGGGGTATCGCTACCGGTTGATGGACGGGGATGCCCAAGGCAATCGCAGCGCTAACGGGACACGGGTGAATAATAAAGAGTGGACCTCTGGGGAACTCAAAGACGGCGACTTGATTAGTTTTGGCGATGTGCAAGCCCGCTATTCAATTACCTACATGACCGACGAGGAATTCAAAAAGCACACCGAGGCGATTGATTTTCGCAGCATCAAATCGGCGACGGTCAACACGGAAGAAACCCAAATGTTTTAGGGAATGGTCTGCCAACGTCCCTATACCGCAGCGTTGGTGATTCCCACAGGGATTGGGGCGGCAGTGGGTGGCTATGCCGGCGATGCCCTACCGGTGGCGCGGGCCATGGCAGCAGTGGTGGATTGTTTGATTACCCATCCCAACGTGTTAAACGGCGCCATGCTGTACTGGCCCAGTGAACGGGTATGGTATGTGGAGGGGTATGCCCTGAACCAATTTGCCGCTGGTGTATGGGGCTTGCAGCCGGTGCATCAACAACGGCTTGGCGTTGTGTTGGATAGCGGTATTGAACCCGACTTACTGCTCAGGCATCAGCAAGCAATCCAGGCAGCCCAGGCCACGCTCGGGTTGAATATCGCTGGTTGGGTGCTGACCGACCAACCGCTAGGGGTGACCTTGCAGACGACGGCTTCTGGTTCCAGTTGGGGAACGATTGCCCAACCGGCAAGTTTGTTGCGGGCTGTTGCGGACTTGAAAGAGCGCTATCGTGTGACCGCCGTGGCTGTGGTGGCCCGGTTTCCCGACGCCGACCCAGTGATGGTGCAGATGTACCGACAAGGGCAGGGGGTGGACCCCCTAGCAGGCGCGGAAGCCATCCTCAGTCATTTAGTGGTGCAGGCATTTCAACTTCCCTGCGCTCATGCGCCCGCCCTGTCGCCTTTACCCCTCGACGCCACGGTGGACCCTCGCGCGACCGCCGAAGAGTTGGGCTATACCTTTTTACCGTCAGTCTTAGTGGGCTTGAGCCGAGCGCCGGGTTATGTAGCGCAGCGGGCAGTGGGCGGTGTGTGGACAGAAGCGGTGGACGCCGTGGTAGTGCCAGCGACGGCTTGCGGAGGCCCTGCCGTGTTGCATTGGGCGGCCCAGGGGAAGCTGATCATTGCGGTTGAAGAAAACGTATCTCGCATGGCGGTCCCGCCAGCCGCGTTGGGCATTCCCGCCGTGAGCGTCCGTTCCTACTTGGAGGCCATCGGCGTGCTGGCAGCGCACAAGGCGGGGGTGGATTGGCGCTGGTGTGGGCGGAGGTGCCACGATGACGGCTAGTCCGCGATTGACCCGCCTGGAAATTCTAGCGGCGATGGGACTGACGGCCGTGGGTTTATTGCTGGTGGCCCGCCTGTGGCAATTTTTTGACCCGCTGGCCCAATTTCCCTGGGTGTGGCGTGTCGAGGATGTGGGCTGGGGGATGGCCCTAGGATTGACCATTACGGGGTTAAGCCGGGTCATGCACTGGTTGTGGCCGAGTTACCGGGCTTGCAGTGAAGACTACATGTCCCTGGTGTTGACGCCGCTGGCCTGGCCGGACTTGCTGTGGTTGACCCTGCTGCCTGCCCTGAGCGAGGAACTATTGTTTCGGGGGGTGATTTTGCCGGCGCTGCAACCGCCGTGGCTGGGGCTGCTGGTCAGTAGCCTGTGTTTTGGGATTCTGCACATGGGGGGCTGGCGACAGTGGCCTTATGGTCTCTGGGCGACGGTCATTGGTCTGGCCTTGGGAGGGGTGGTGCTGTGGCGGGACAATCTCCTGGTGGCTGTCGTCGCGCATGGGGTGACCAATGGGTTGTCAGCAGCCCTGTGGAAATGGCAACACCGCCAGGCTCGCTGAGTTCAGCTGCGTGGTTTGAGCACCCGCAGAAACCGCGAATCAGCGATTAAGGGGCGTCCATCCTGCCAGACCACTGTGTAGCTGCGTTCTTCCTCCTGGGTGGTACCGTCGAGATAAAAATACGTATTGCGGCCAATCAGTTCCAGGCGGTCAGGGGTTTGTTCCATCAGCCGCAGGTCGTAGACCGTCACGCGGGTAAACTGGGCAAAAAAGGTCGGGTCAAACTGGGCTTGCATGGCTGGTGTATAGGCCTTGGCCGCCTCTGCCCAATTTTTCGCTGATAGGGCTTGGTACAGGTTTTGAATGAGGACAATGGCTGCCTGCTCCCGGTTGACCATTGGCGTCGCCCCGGTGACACCTCGCCCCTGTCCCCCGCTCCTGACCGGTGTGGGCTGTGGGGAGGCCGGACCAGTAGAAAGCTGTTGACTAGGGGTCGTGGGTTGCCGCCGCCACCGGAACCAACCGACGACGCCTGCGGCCATCCCTGCCCCCACCAGCGCACTGACCACCGCAACTGTCCAACCCTTAGCCATCACGCACCAACGGCGGCACTTGCCGATGCCACGGCGTACTTTGTTCGTAAGCGTACGCAATTTGCAGGATGCGGGTTTCCTGTAACACCGGCCCAATCACCTGCAACCCAATCGGCAACCCCTCGGGCGTAAAACCACAGGGGATACTCACCGCCGGTAGCCCCGCCAGATTCACCGGAATCGTCATCAAGTCCGTCAAGTACATGCTCAAGGGGTCGTTGCGCTTACTGCCGATGGGAAAGGCCGGCACTGGGGCCGTGGGCGACAACAACGCCTGCACCTGGGTAAACGCCTGGTCAAAATCTCGCCGGATCAAAGTCCGCACCTTCTGCGCCTGCAAGTAATAGGCGTCGTAATAGCCGCGCGACAGGGTGTAGGTGCCCAGCATAATCCGCCGCTTGACCTCTGAACCGAACCCTTGCCCCCGCGTTTGTTGGTACATCGTCACAACATCTGCCGCCGGTACCCGCAAGCCGTATTTTACGCCGTCGTAACGCGCTAGATTGGCCGAAGCCTCTGCTGGTGCCAGGATGTAATACGCAGCCAGTCCCGTCGCAAAAGTGGGACAGGAGATAGGAATCACCTGCGCCCCCAATTGTTCCAACTGGTGGACGGCTGTTTCAAACGCCCGGCGCACGTGTGGGTCCAGCCCCTCGCCCAAGGTTTCCTGAATCACCCCCAAGGTCACACCAGCCAAGGGTTGTTCAGGCGGTAAAGCCGTCAACGCCTGGGCATAGTCAGGTACCGGCGCAGCAATGCTAGTGCTATCCCGGGGGTCATGACCGGCGATGGCTTGGAGAACGATAGCCGTATCCATGACTGTGGGAGCCAGCGGGCCAATTTGGTCCAGGGACGAGGCATAGGCCACCAACCCGTAGCGCGACACCCGCCCGTAGGTCGGTTTGAGGCCCACCACCCCGCAAAACGAGGCCGGCAGCCGGATGGACCCGCCCGTATCCGACCCCAACGCCGCAACGCATTCCTGGGCCGCCACCACTGCCCCCGAGCCGCCTGAAGACCCCCCCGGCACGCGGGTAACATCCCAAGGATTGGCCGTGACTTGGTAGGCGGAATGCTCGGTGGAACTGCCCATGGCGAATTCGTCTAGATTGGTCTTGCCCAGGATAACCGCGCCTGCCTGCAGCAATCGCTCCACCACCGTGGCGTTGTAGGGGGGAATATAGTCCTGGAGAATGCGGGACGCGCAGGTCGTCGGAATCCCCTGCGTGCATAGGTTGTCCTTCAAAGCCATGGGAATTCCCATGAGCCATCCCAAGTCCTCCCCTTGGGCGCGACGGGCATCCATTTCCTGCGCTTGGGCTAGGGCCGTCTCGGCAGTGACCGTGAGGTAGCCTTTGATATGTGGTTCCCGTTGGCGAATGCGTTCCAGGTACTGTTCGACCAGAGCGACACTGGTGGTTTCACCCTGGCGCAGTTGGGTTTGCAGGTGCTGAATCAGCGACATCAGTATATCCTCAGACCAATCAATACTTTATCACCCGTATTCATCGCCCGAATTTGCCAAAGCAGCGGTCCATCACGTATGGTGATGTATGACCGGTAATGTGGGGAGGGAAGCATTGACAATGCGTGTGGGTAGCCCGGCACACAAGGAGTTGTTCTGTCGCAGTTTGCTAGAGACACACCGTTCCTACGACCCCACGCAGTTCGTCTGGCCTGACCTCGATGCAGAAACCCTTGCTTTCCTGCGGGAGATTCCCTTCTGGCAGGAGGCGTTGGCGACTGAGAAGCGAGCGGGTCTGATGGCGCGCGCCTTTGCCGAGGAGATTGAGGACCCGCTAGTGCGAGAAGCCGTGGCCCTGCAAGCTGAAGAAGAGGCGCGCCATGGGCGATTGTTGGCCTGCCTAGTGCAGCACTATGGCATTGCGGCCGAGATAGACCCTCCCTACCAGCCACCTAGGAACTTGCGACAGGCATTTATTGATTTCGGCTACAGCGAGTGTTTGGACTCGTTTTTTGCGTTTGGGTTTTTCCGCATCGCCCAAGCGTCTGGCTTTTTCCCGGAGGCTTTGTTCACCTTGTTTGACCCCATCATTGACGAAGAGGCCCGCCACATCGTGTTTTTTGTGAATTGGATGGCCTACCAGCAAGCACGTAGCGGGCGAGGATTTTTCTGGTACCGGGGCCTCAATACCCTCTGGAACTATGGCAAAGCCCTGAGTCATCTGGTCGGGTCCGTGCAGGGAGCGGCCACCAGCGGTACGGGATTTACAGCTACCGGTGCGCTTGTGTTTGCCCCTGATTTGACGTTGCGGAGCTTCCTCCAGACCTGTGTCCAGGAAAATGCACGCCGGATGCAAGCCTTTGACCCGCAATTGCTCCAACCGCGTCTGTTGCCGCGCCTGTCCCGCTTGCTATTAAACCTGTTGCAATGGTGGCCCCAGAAACGCACCCAGGTCTCGCCGGCCTAGTCCTCCTAGCAGTGCAAGGTCCTGAATACGCTGCCGTTCGCTGGGGGATTGCCGGTCGTTGGCCGGTGGTGCCGATGCCTCTGGGAGCGCGGGCGCTGGCCGACTGGTGGACCAAGTATCAGGGTCAACTGCAGGGGCGTCCCGTGGTGCTGTTGGGATTAGCGGGAGCGTTAACGCCTGGCGGATCCGTAGGGATGAGGGTGGTGTGCCAAAGCTGTAGGCTTCACCCTGGGGGGGAGACGCGCCGGTGCGACCCAGAATTAACCCAGTGGTTGGCCCAGCAGTTAGATGCCCCCATCGTTCAGAGTTTGACGACCCAGCGCATCGTGACGCAACCCCAGGAAAAACAACAACTGGGGGAACGCTTTGACTGTGCCGTTGTGGAGATGGAAGGCTACGAGCTGCTGGGGTACCTACCGCGCTTGGGCATGGTGCGGGTGGTGAGCGATGGGATGACCCAACCATTGCCTGACCTCAACGCCGCCATGACCCCGGCAACCGGTCAAATCAACCTCCTACGCCTAGGCCAAGTGATGGTGCAGCAACCCCAAGCGGCCTGGATGCTGGTGCATCAGGGTTGGCGGTCCATCACGGAATTGACAGCGGTAGCCCGACGGCTGACGGTCAATCCTGAAAACAACTAGAATGGACTAGGTACGACACCTGTATCTGAGATACAAAAGTAGGTAGTTCATTGGTGGGACTTTTATGAGCGATTTACAGGCGCAAATTCAGGCGGAATTGGAAGCGGCGCGGGCGATCTGTGAGCAAAAGGGGATCGACTCGCCGGAATGCGCAGTGGCCTACGATACGGTGGAGGAATTGCAAGCAGAAGCGGCCCATCAACGGCAAGCTCAAACGCCCAAAACCTCTTTTGAGCAGTACTGTGATGCGAACCCCGACGCCGCCGAATGCCGGGTGTATGACGACTAAACCTCAACGGCTAGGGTTGTGCAGCGGCCATTGCGGGTTGTTCAGCTAACGGACACCCATCTCTTTGCAGACCCTCAGCAGACCCTATTGGGTTGTCGGACGTGGCTGACCTGTCAAGCGGTTGTGACCGAGGCGGCAGCCTACTGTCCAGATTTGGTGCTGCTGACGGGGGACTTGTCCCAAGACGAGAGTGCGGCATCCTACCAACACTTGGTCAACGCCCTCCGGTCCCTAGATTGTCCGGTGTACTGGCTCGGGGGCAATCATGACGCAGCAAGCGTCCTGGCAGAGGTGGCAGCGACGGGCGGGTGGCGACCGGAAAAGCGGTTTGTCCAGGGGGGATGGTATTTTGTCCTACTGGATTCGACCCTGCCTGGCCAAGTAGGGGGATGGTTGCAGAGGGCAGCGATGGCCGAATTGACTGAGGAACTGACCCAGCATCCCGAACCCACCTTGATTGCCATGCACCATCCCTTGTTTCCGGTGGGGTCGCCCTGGCTGGATGACAGTCGGGTCGGCAACCCAGAAGTGTTCTGGCAAGCGGTGGATCGGCATCCCCAGGTTCGCGTGGTGCTGTGCGGGCATGTCCATCAGGAGCACACTTGGCAGCGGTGCGGCGTGACCTATTACAGTACGCCCTCCACCTGTATTCAATTTGCGGCCCAGGCTGATACCTTTACCCTGGACCCGGCGTTTCCCGGTTTTCGCTGGTTGGAGTTGCTCCCCGATGGCCGGTACACCAGCGGCGTCGTGCGGGTTGCCTGCCCCGTGACGGTGGATCAGGACGCCAACGGCTATTAGCCTCCAGAATTTTCCACCCCACCCTTGGGTGTGATAACCTAAATAAGGTACTTGTTTGGGCAACAGCAACGTACCAGCAAATTGCAAAAGATTGTCACAATTTGGTTTGTCTGTTCTGCCCTTATTCCCGCCGGTGCCGTAACATTTTTTTAGCAAGGAGGTGCTCCATGACTGTGCGTATTTACGTGGGGAATTTACCCGAGGATGCTAAGAAGGAGGAATTACTGGAGACGCTGTTTCGGGATGTCCCAGCCATCCAGTCCCTCAAGCTGATTACCAACCGCAAGACCCAAAAGTGCCGAGGATTTGGTTTTTTGACGGTCAAGACCGAGGCCGAGGCGGATGAAGTGGTGAGTCGGTTCAACGGCCAGACCTTTCGGGACCAAGTATTAAAGGTGGAAAAAGCCCTACCGCGCAATAAGGATAAGGACAAGGAAAAAGATAAAGATACGGTTCAGGCACCATCCTCAGGGGAATCAACCCCAGAAAAAACGGTCAAGGCTAGCACAGTCGAGCGCCCCACGCCCCGGCGGGAAACAGCCAATCGCAGCCCTCAACGGTCGGCTAACCGGCGGAAATCAGCCTCCTCCCCATCGGCGAGTGTCGTGGGCGATGTGGATATTCCCGAACCGGACCCACGCTGGGCAGATGCATTACGGCAGTTGCGGGAACGGCTAGCTCAACAAGAAATGCCGCTAAAATAGAAAAACAGTTTTTGGCGGAGCGGTTGGCCCACCCCTGGCGATGAAAGTGACAGCACAAGTTTGTTTCCGTTCAGCGTTGATTGACAGCCAAGTAATTACCCGCGACCGAGGGCGACGGTTGGGGGTTGTCAGTCAGGTGTGGTGTGATGTGGACGCCTGGCAAGTGGTGGCGCTAGATATTAAAGATTCGCTGGTGAATAATTATTTGCCTGGTGAACCCAGTCATTCGCTGCGGTGGGAGCACGTGCGCCAGGTGGGGGATGTGGTACTGGTGGACGATGACCAAGTTTTGGAGGAGTTGGATTTATCGCCCTACACCCGGCTGGTGGGGATTGAGGTGATTACCGAAACCGGGGAATTTCTGGGGAAAGTGCGGGATTTTGAGTTTGATTTGGCCGAGGGGCGGATTTCGCATCTGGTGATTGACTCGTTGGGGGTGCCCCGGATTCCGGCGCGGTTGTTGAGCACGTATGAGTTATCCGTCGAGGAAGTCGTGAGTGTGGGCGCGGATAAATTGATTGTGTTTGAGGGAGCGGAGGAACGCTTACGGCAATTGACGCGCGGTTGGCTCGAGTCGATTGGTATTGGCAAACCGCCTTGGGAACGTGACGAAGACCGCAATTATTTACCGACGCCGGTGAGTGTGGAAAATCGGCTGGGGAGTGGCACGCCTACCGAAACGGAGCGCCGACGGGTCGCCAAGACGGAGCAAGTCTGGGAAGAACCGGAAGAAGCCCCTGCACCCCGGCCAGCCCGTAAACCGAAACGGCGGGTGGAGACAGCTTACGTGGAACCGTTGGAGCCGGAGCCGGTGGTGGATGAGGACGTGACTGCTGATGTTTGGGCTGAGCCAGAACCTTATCAACCGCCAGTCAACCTGCCGCAGCGGCAACCCGAGTACGAGGAGGAGACGAACTAGTTGGCCGTTGCCTTTTGGAAGTACCACGCGCTGGGGAATGATTATCTCGTGATAGACCCTGAACGGGGCGGGGAAGCGCTACAACCGTGGCAAATTCAACGGCTATGCCACCGACATTTCGGCATTGGCGCGGATGGGATTTTGTGGGGGCCTTGGCCGGCGCCGGCAGCCGATTTTGGTGTGCGCATTTTTAACCCCGACGGTTCAGAGGCAGAAAAAAGTGGCAATGGGTTGCGCATCTTTGCCCGCTACCTGTGGGACCAAGGGAAGGTGGGAGAAGCGCCATTTCAGGTGCAAACACTAGGGGGTCGGGTGAGTGTGCAAGTGCAACAGCAGGGGCGACAGGTGCGGGTAGAAATGGGGCAGGTATCGTTTTACAGCCGTTTGATACCGGTCACTGGCCCTGACCGCGAAGTGATCCAAGAACCCATCACCGTGTTGGACCAAACCTTTACGTTCACAGCGGCCACAATTGGCAATCCCCACTGTGTCATTATCGTGCCGGAGACTCGCCCGGAATTGGCCCAAACCTACGGCCCACTCATAGAACACCATCCACTTTTCCCCCAGCGCACCAATGTTCAATTTGTGCAAGTGTTGTCCCGGCAACGACTCCGGCTAGAGATTTGGGAACGGGGAGCGGGTTATACTTTGGCTTCTGGTAGCAGTAGTAGTGCGGCAGCAGCAGCGGCTTACCGGTTAGGTTTGTGTGACGCTGAAGTCACTGTAGAAATGCCAGGTGGAGAATTGCATATCTCCATGACGCCGGACTTGTACGTTACCATGACCGGGCCAGTGCAGGGGATTGCCCAAGGAGTATTGGCTCCTGATATTTTTGCTGGTTGATGTGTCAGAAGTGGATAGTTGCAGAGCATAATTTCCCTCTGGCTTTCTCTCTCTGACAAGCTGAAGTGACTCGGCTGTGCTCTGGAGAAATGCCGGGTTATGACAAAAAAACCCACATGCGTAGGGACAACTGGGCGAGATCAAGGAGCGGCTGAATGGGAGGGGCGGAACACCCCCACATGCGTGGGGACAACGTATTTTCACTCCACTGTCACCGACTTGGCCAAATTACGCGGCTGGTCTACGTCTAAGCCCCGCTGGGCGGCGATGTAATAGGCCAGGAGTTGCAACGGCAAAACGGTGACAAACGGTGAGAGCAATTCCGGCACTTCGGGGACGGTTAAATTCACCTGAAAGAGGTCGGGAATTTCCAAATTGGCCGCCGTCCCCACGCCGATAATTTGAGCTTCTCGCGCCCGCGCTTCTTGCACATTACTGATGGTTTTTTCGTAAACTGTTCCGGGCATGGCAATCGCCACAACGGGCACGTTTTTATCCAGTAGCGCGATGGGGCCGTGTTTCATTTCACCGGCGGGATATCCCTCGGCATGAATGTAGCTGATTTCTTTTAATTTCAACGCCCCTTCCAACGCGATGGGGAAATTGATCCCCCGCCCTAAATAAATTACATGGTGTACGTCTTGAAACTGATGCGCTAGTTGCTCAATCGCTGGCGTTTGCGTCTCCAATATCCATTCCAAATGGTTGGGGATTTTCTGCAGGTTGGCGAGATAGAGCTCTAGCTTTTCCTGGTCAATCATCCCGCGCTGGTGGGCCATGTCTAGAGCCAGCAGGTAAAACGCTACCACCTGGGCCGTGAAGGTTTTGGTTGCGGCCACGCCGATTTCAATGCCTGCCCGTGTGTCAATTAAATAGGGCACTAGCCGTCCCAAGGTGCTGTCAGGCCGATTGGTGATGCCGAGCAACCAGGGTGTACCGGTTAAGGTGCGGCTGGCAACCAGGGAGAGCGCTGCCAATGTGTCCGCCGTTTCGCCCGATTGGGTGACGCCAATGGTCAAGGTGCGGGGTAGATAGGGGGGCGGGGCGTAGCGAAACTCCGAAGCATAGTACACGTGGGTGGGAATCTGGGCAATCTGCTCTAGGAGATATTTCCCCACCAAACCCGCGTGCCAACTGGTGCCGCAGGCGACGATGTGAATGTGCTCGACCTGGGCGTACAACTCCTGCACTGGCCCCAGGGCAATTTGCCCCTCAATTAGGTGGGACTCCAACCCCTGGCGCAACACCGCCGGCTGCTCGTGAATTTCCTTGAGCATGTAGTGCTTGAAGCCGCCCTTTTCCACCGCCAGGGGACTCCAGGTCAACCGTTGGGGATAGCGCTGCACCCGTTGCCCAGCAAAGGTATAGAGTTCCACGCCTAGGGGTGTCAGGCGGGCCAATTCCCCGTTTTCCAGGGCCAGAAAGGCTTGCGTATGGCTGATCAAAGCAGCGGTATCGGACGCGCAGAAAAATTCCCCCTGACCCAACCCCACCACTAGGGGCGCTTGTTGCCGGGCCAGCACAATTTCATCAGGGGCGTCAGCCGCAATCGCCGCAATGGCAAAGGCTCCCTCTAAACGCGACACCGCCAGGCGCATTGCCTCCAGGAAGGGGTGGCCCTGCTGCAAATACAGG
The DNA here is from genome assembly GCA_025056115.1 of Gloeomargarita sp. SKYG116. GTDB lineage: Bacteria > Cyanobacteriota > Cyanobacteriia > Gloeomargaritales > Gloeomargaritaceae > Gloeomargarita. Next base: position 44,647 of record JANWVM010000001.1, on the reverse strand, counting down.
CTCACGAGATGGGGGATGACCTCCGTATCGGTATCCGACGTAAACACGCACCCCTGAGCAGTCAACTCGTCTCGCAACGCACGGTAGTTTTCGATGATGCCGTTTTGGACGACGGCGACGCGCCGCTGGTTATCCACGTGGGGATGGGCGTTGCGCTCTTCGGGTTTGCCGTGGGTGGCCCAGCGGGTATGACCAATCCCCACATGGCTGTGGGTCGCCGGGAGTTGCGCCTGTAGGTTGTGCAGTTTTCCCGCCGCCCGTAACACGTGAATTTCGCCGTTGTCGAGCCACGCTATGCCCGCGGAGTCGTAGCCCCGATATTCCAACCGGCGCAAGCCCTCCATGAGAATGCCTAAGGCTGATTGCAACCCCACATAACCCACAATGCCGCACATGGCGCGTACCCCCACCCACCGTTAAGCCGATAGTATAACGTTTGGACTAACAAAGTGCGTCACCCAGTTCCGTCACTACGCAGTTCTCACTGAGTACTCCATCACCTCTGCCGGTCATCCCTAGCGTCGCGGGTGGGGGTTCTCTAAAATTCAACCGTTTCGTATAGCTCCGCTAGGGAGAGACGCACCTCAAGCGAGTTGAGCATGACTACATCCGAGAGATGCTTATATTCCTTGAACAGCCACTCGTTCTGCGTTTGTTTAATAAAGTGTTCGACCTGGACTTTATCCTGCGCAATCAAAAGGTATTCTTGGAACGTAGGGATGGTTCGGTAGGCACTAAATTTGTCGCCACGGTCATAGCCTTCCGTCGATTCAGAAAGGATTTCGGCCACGCAGATAGGATTCATGACGGTATCCATGCGACCTGGTCTTAATTCCGGGGGGCGTGGTGTTACCATCACATCGGGATACGTGTATTGGTCGGTCGCAGGAATCCAGAGCCGTTGGTCACTCACAAAAATACAGTAGGGTTTCTGTCGCAAACTAGCGGTTAGCAGAAACACCAACATCCGCATGATTTCGTTGTGAGTTGGCGTGCCGCCAGGCATGGGAATCATGTCTCCACGACGGTATTCGTGACGAATTTGCGCCTGCGACTCCCAAGCAAAGTATTCGTCAGGGGTGTAGGTCTTTTTAGCAACGGTAACCATTGCGTTTCCCCTTTGCTCCTACCAGTCACGGATTGGCCTCGGCGGCAATTTCCTCAGCTAAACAGCGCACGATATCCCCTCGCGTCAGGATACCCACGACCCGATTTTCCGAGTTCACCACGGGTAAGCGGCGGACGTTGTGCTGGTGCATTTTATGGGCCGCCACCGTCAGGGGTTCTTCAGGATGAATGCTGATGGGATGGGGAGTCATCACATCGCCAACCGTCGGCCCTAACACTTTGTGCAGTTCCTGGCGATAATGCTGCGGGTTTTCCAGCCAGATCACGGCGTCCATGAACCAGAAATAAAGGGGCGGGCGAATCCCCTCTTGCCGGTGGAGAATATCCAAGGTGGACAAGACACCAACCAGTTGATGCCGCTCATTGACCACGGGTAGGCCGCTAAACCCCCGTTCCGCCAGGATTTGGATGGCCTCCTCAATCGGGGTTTGGGGATAGACCACCACCGGGTCAGGCGTCATGGCTTCAGCAACGGTTTTGGTCATGGGTGGCTCTCCGTGGCGATGATCAGCATCTTAGCGCAGGTTGAACCACCGCTTTGCCCCAGGCGTCTGGGCCACCACTTGCCGCTCGCGGTTGAACAAGATGACTTCCAATCCCAAGGGTTGGCCGCCGTGGGCGTGGATGTAGCTCTGGGTGCGGTGGCGGATTTGGGCCAGGATGATGTCGTACAACGCCCGCATCTGCAACGGCTGCACCTGGTTCAGGTAGTGCATGGCGGCGTCCACCGTCGGTTGCGTCAATAGTTTTTGCAACACTGGCGTCGGCAAACCGGCCCGTAACGCGCAAGCCGCCAGAATTTCCAAACGCGCATCGGCGAGATGGTGGTGGGTGTGGAAAATGCCGCCTGCGAGTTTCAGGAGCTTGCCGTGGTAACCAAGTAGGGTGACGGTTTGCACAGCCAGCAGTGACGCTTCCACCAGCAATGGCCCCAACCAGTTGCCCGTTTTCACCAGGTAGTCATCGGGAATACGCCACGAGCGGGCCAGGTCGAGACCATTTTCCCCAATGCAAAAGACGACCTCCCCCTGGGGTGCTTTCCGGCGCAGTTCGTCCCGAAATTGCTCTAGTTGTTCCGGCGCGCTTACGGGATGGGCAATGCCGCTGGTTCCCAGGAGAGCCAACCCTTCCACTACACCAAACGCTGCATTGGACGTGCGTTCTGCCAGGCGCCGGCCCTGGGGCAAGATGATTTCTACACGCAAGGGCTTGTCGCTGGCGAGATGGTGGGTCAAGAGACGGCGCGCATACTGATAAATCGCGGCTTGTCCAGTCTCACGGTGCCACCCCACGCCATAGCCCCCGACCAAGGTTAAGGGTGGGTCAGCCGGTTCGCCCCAGGTGACCAGCGCCCACACTGGCGTGTTGCGGGTCAAGTCCAAATTGTCGCCGGGTTGTGAACGGGTCATGGCCAGCACCCCGCCATTGGCCAAGGGCACCACCTGTTCAATGGGAATTTCCGCCGTCGTTGGTGGGTTCAGTAAATCCAATTGCACCGTGTCCACCACCTCCTGGGTGCGCAGGTAGTGCCAGGCAGCAACGGCACTGGCGCAGGCAAATACGGGTAGGGTGTAACCGGCTTCAGCCATAGACTCCAGAAAATTGGGCGAGAACGCGCACCAATTCGGCGAGATGGTCGTGCGTATGGCTGCTGGTGACCGATAGGCGCAACCGGCTGGTAGGAACAGTTGGGGGACGCACCACGCCCGCCAAAACGCCTGCTTGCAAAAGCGCAGGTTCTAACTGGGCAGCGGTTTCGGTGTCGCGCAGGGGCAAGCACACGATGGGAGACGGAACAGCCGACAGCAAGGGCAATCCCGCTTGGGTTAACTGCGCTCGCAGGTCGTGGATATTCCGCCAGAGCTGAGCTTGCCGCTGGGGTTCCTGCTTCAGGATGCCAATGGCGGTCAAGGCTGCCGCCGTATCGGGAATCGAAAGACCCGTGCTATAGACCCAGGTGGGCGCGCGGTGCCGTAGATACGCTATTAACGCGTGACGACCGGCAACATAGCCCCCCATGCTCCCCAGCGCCTTGCTGAAATTGCCCACCTGTACCAAAGGCCGGTCTTGACACCCCGTCGCCTGCACCCAGCCAGCCCCCTGCTCGCCGAACACGCCGTTGCCGTGGGCTTCATCCACCAGCACCATACAGCCCCACCGCTCGGCCAAGTCCAGCAACTCCGGGAGCGGGCAACAGTCCCCATCCATGCTGAACAGGCTTTCGGTCGTAATCAAAGCGCGGCGATGGTCGGGGCGATGGGTCTGCAGCAGTTCCTGGAGATGCGCCAGGTCGTTGTGCCGGTAGGCGTACACCTGGGCTTGGCTCAACTTGGCCCCCTGTTGCAGACAACTGTGGTTGTACGCGTCCTGGAAAATGGCATCGGGTCGTCCCACCAGCGCCACGACCGTTCCGAGGCAGGCGGCATAGCCACTGCTAAACACCAGCGCGTCTTCCGTGCCCTTCCACTGGGCCACCGTCCGCTCCAACTCCCGATGCAAATCCCGATGGCCGCTGAGGAGCCGCGAACCGGTCGCCCCCACCCCGTAGCGCTGCATCGCTTGGGTTGCTGCTTGCACCAGCCGTTCATCGCCCGCCAAGCCCAAGTAATCGTTACTGGCGAAGTTCAAAACTCGTTGCTCCCCAACGGTAACAACAGGTCCCGGCGGGCTAGTGATGGGTTTCAACGTCCGTTGCCAGTGCGCCCGCTGGATGGTGGCCAGCGCCTGTTCTAGCCATTGATAGGGATGTTGCTGCGCAACCGTCATGATTCGGGCGGGGGGGACTTCTGGGGCAACAGTTGCTTCAGGTCAATGCCAGTCGCCGCTCTTACCTGTTCCCACCAGGCTGCTGTACTGGTTGCAGAGGCGGGGTCGAGCACCGTTACACGCTCCACCTGCACCGGGGGAACTGTCGCCGCCAGCGCCTGCAACAGGGGTTCCAACTTCTGGAGCAGGAAAATTTGCCGCGCATGGGCGCCCGCCCGTTGCCACGTCATCGCCAGCTGCCGCATCCCTTCCACTAGCGCTTTCCCGTCTTCAACGATCTGAGCCGCCGCCGCTTGCGCTGCTTCCATCTCTTGTTGACAACGCGCTTCCGCTGGCGCAACGACATCAGCTTGGAGTTGCTGGCGCACCTGGGCAATGCGTTCTCGTTGCACGGCTAAATCGGCTTGGGTGCGCGCCAGTTGGGCCCCGACTTCCGCCTGCACCTCCGCCACCAGGGCTTCCCGCCGCGTAACCGCATCCCGAATCCGCCGCTGGACTTCCGCTTGGATAATTTGCATCTCGGCATCGAGTTGGGCAAAGGTCGTAAGACGGGCATTTTCAGCAGCTTGGATGGCAGCTTGGGCTTGCGCTTGGGCCTCGGCGATCCGGGCGTCTCGCAGCAGTTCCGCGCGTTGCTTGCGCCCTAGGGAGTCCAGGTACCCCACATCGTCGGAAATGTTTTGAATCTGCAAAGTGTCAAGCACCAGGCCCAATTTCCCCAAATCCTCTTCCGCTTCATCCTGGAGACTGCGCACAAACGCCAATTTATCTTCGTTGACTTGCTGGGGGGTTAAGCTCGCCAGCACGCCCCGCAAATTGCCCTCCAGGGTTTCTTTGGCGATGCGCTGAATCTCATCCCGGGTTTTGCCAAGCAGTCGTTCAATGGCGTTGTGAATAATCGGTTCTTCGCCAGCAATTTTGATATTGGCCACGCCTTCGACCTTGAGGGGAATCCCGCCCTTGGAATAGGCCCCCACCACCTTCAATTCAATAATCATATTGGTCAAATCCAGGCGCAACACCCGCTCAAACAGGGGCATTCGTAAACTGCTTCCCCCCTTGACCAGCCGGTAGCCCACCCGTCGTCCCAACGCCGGCACCCAGCGCGTTGTACCGGCAAAAATCAACACCTCATTCGGCTGGCAGATGTAGTAGAGATTGCGAATCGCCAGGGTGATAATGACGACTGCAATCACTAGAATGAAGAGAAATTCCATGGCGACTCCCCTGCTGGCCCGTTTCCCTGATCATAGCGGTTCCGTTGCCGCCACTTCACCCACCACAATTATCGCTGGCGCTCCCACTCCTGCCTGGGTGACGACATCTGCAATGGTTGCCAGCGTTCCCTGCACCCGTCGCTCCTGAGGCCAGGTGCCCCACTGCACCACCTGCACTGGTGTTGTGGCTGGACGCCCCGCCGCCATCAACGTCTGGGCAATTTCCGCCAGGTGGTGCATCCCCATGTAAATCACCAGCGTATCGGCGCCCTGGGCCAGCGCGGTCCAATTGACCGCCGGTCGCGTTTTCTCAATCGCTTCGTGTCCCGTTACCAAGGCCACACTGGAACTGTATTGCCGGTGCGTCAAGGGCAACCCCAGCGCCAACCCCGCACTAATCCCGGGCACGACTTCCACCGGAATGCCCGCCTGGTGCAGCGCCGCCACTTCTTCACCCCCGCGCCCAAAAATAAACGGGTCGCCCGCCTTGAGCCGCACCACCGTTGCGTATTCCTGAGCCTTGGCAATCAGCAACTCGTTAATTTTTGCCTGGGGTAACGCGTGCCAGCCCCGGTACTTGCCCACAAAAATGCGTTCCGCCTGGGGGTTGACCATCGCCAGGATCGGGGGACTCACCAGCGCATCGTAAATCACCACCTCCGCCAGCTCTAGCAGCGTTTTGCCCTTCAGGGTGAGTAACCCCGGATCGCCTGGGCCTGCACCCACCAAGTACACCGTGCCCGTCATCTGTGCTATCCGTCAGCGTTAGATCATCAAAGGTACAATATCCGACCGGCATTTGTGAGTTTGGTATCACCTGTCACTCCGGCTCTAATTTTGGTAAGATCAACTATAATGCAACAAAGCGTTACAGAACTCTCAGGAGTAGGGCGATGTTCTTGCCAGTGCAGGAGACGGCGCTGCCGAAGGATTTAGTTGGGGCGATTCAAGCGCTCAAGCAGGAGTTAAACGCCGTCATTTTAGCGCATTATTATCAGGATTCCCAGGTACAGGACGTCGCCGACTATGTAGGGGATTCGCTAGGGTTATCTCGACAAGCGTCCCAGACCAACGCTGAGGTCATCCTGTTTGCCGGCGTGCATTTCATGGCAGAAACAGCGAAGATTCTCAACCCCGATAAGTTGGTGTTGTTGCCAGATTTGGCCGCCGGTTGCTCGCTGGCGGATAGTTGTCCCCCTGATGCCTTCGCCGCGTTCAAGGCCCAGTATCCCGACCACTTGGTGATTTCTTACATCAACTGCTCGGCGGCCATCAAAGCCATGAGCGATATTATTTGCACCAGTTCCAACGCGGTCGCTATTGTCCAGCAGATTCCCCCCGAACAGCCAATCATTTTTGCGCCAGACCAAAACTTGGGGCGCTATGTCATGAAGCAAACCGGGCGGGAAATGGTGCTCTGGCCAGGCAGTTGCATCGTCCACGAAACGTTTTCTTATCAGGAATTGGTGAAGCTGAAGGTGCGTTATCCCAACGCCCAGATTATTGCCCACCCCGAATGCGAAGCCCCGGTTTTAGAAATGGCGGATTACATCGCGTCCACCACCGGCCTGCTCAAATACGTCCAGCGCAGCGACGCCCGGGAATTCATCGTGGTGACCGAACCTGGCATCATTCACCAGATGCAAAAAGCCGCCCCTGACAAGGTGTTTATTCCGGCGCCGGCCACCAACGGTTGCGCTTGCAATCAATGTCCCTATATGCGCTTGAACACCTTGGAAAAAGTCTATCTAGCGCTGCGGGACCGCCAACCGGAAATTACGGTGCCGGAAGACATCCGTCAGAAAGCCCTGGTGCCCCTGGAACGGATGCTGGCGATGAGTGCGGGGATTCCCTGAAGCGAAGGGGCGACCACGATAGTTAAGTTAGCCAAACTGCGTTCGGTTGTCAGAGAGTGAACCAGCAATGGGTCGTTGCCCTGTGACCCAAGGAGTGACAAGCGCGGGCGACCCCAGGTTACTTGGTTAATAGGAACGAGGGAGACATTGATCGCTGGGTCAGAATATGCACAGCCTGTTGCGCCAAGTCGGCCAAAGAGCATGGTTCCACTGCGAGTTGAGGCGTTAAGCGAGCTGTCACCAGGGGATTGACCAGTAAAAGTTCCTGTTGCAAAGCGGTGCCCAATACCTCCACCACCCCCAACAACACCCGCTGGTAGAGATAGGGCGGAATGGCCAAGTCGAAACAGAAAGGCACCGGTCCAGAAGGCGCGGCGGGTAAAGGTTGTTGAATGTGCATCACCAACGCCATTTGCAAGGGGTCATGCAAACGGAACGCTAGGCCTTGACCCGTGGTCACCCATCCCCGCAGTTGCAGCGTTTGGTGCCAGGGAAATCGGCAACGGTAACGCCAGTGCAGGGCTAGAATTTGGGGCGGGTGAGGCTCATGGGTTACCCGTAGGCTTAGGCCATCTCCCCAGGATTCCCAGGTGCGATGGGGTTTTTCAGTCCAACACCGCATCCGCCATTCGCCCGTCTCCCAGCGCGTCCACGGCAGCAACAGGGCCAATCCCCGGCGGTTGACAGTTACGTCCCGTCGCCGCAGGCGTTGTCGTCCGTTGCGAGTTGGCCAAAACCATTCCACCGTCGTCAAGCCGGCCTGCTCTGGCTGCGTCCGTCCCCACAACCGGTAAACGCCAGGCTGGAGCGGCTGCCCCCCTCGCAACCAGCAATAACTACGGGGAGCGTCTTGCCGCTGCAACAAAAATTGCCAGGTCATCAGGTCACCGGCGCCGGTCGGTCAGGATTGATCAACCGCAGGAGCTTTTGCTTGATCTGCGTGTCGTACACTTCCCACTTCAGATTGGCGTAGTTGGGGTTGTCGTTGAGCCCGGCCAAAAAGCCCATGGGAATCTCAAATCCGCCCGCTTGGGAACGCCCACCTCCGAAAAATCGCCCCTGTGGGTCATGCCCAAACGCCTCTTTCAAAAATTCATCAGGGTCTAAGGTCAATTTCGTGGTCCGCAGCGAGCCGATGACCAACTCCCGCTCCCTGTCCTTGTCATAGACAATGCCATAGACGACTGCTGTATGAACGTTGTCCTCAGTAACCAGAAAATCCGCCGCCTGGGGAATGGCATCACGGGCGTCATAGCGCAGATAACCCACCCCTGACAGCGAGAAATTGTTCTGGATCATGCGGTTTTTCAAAGCCCGCTCAATCACATCCATTGCCTGTTTACTGCGATTGACCTGCAAAATTGAGCGCAACAACTGCGGGTCGTGATAACGAGTCAGATAGGCCACTGCCAGCAGATCTTCCTCTTGCGCCTGGAGCAACGCCTGCGTGTCAGAACGAATGCCGTGGATCAAAGCCGTCGCACATTTGACGTGGTCGCTAATGTTGCGGTCGAGCACCAGCAATTCCCCTTGCAAATACTGAGTGAGGATAGTAGCCGTGGCCTTGATATTGGGACGAATATCTATAAATTCCGCCGCAATCTCTCCTTGGGAATGATGGTCAATCACCGCAATGACGGGCAACTGCATCTGTTGCACCCATGGTGTCAATTGGCTGGTGGCCCCCTGGTTGTCAATAAACACACAGCCCTGGTAGCAACTCCAGTCGCGGTCCTTGAGGGTGGTGGGCGACCAGTTTTGCACGGGCATTCCCGTTAACTTCACCAGCGCGATATTTTCCTGATGACTAATAATCCCGGTGTAAACCAAGTCACAGCGAATATCATACTGCTGCGCGATCAACTGGTAAGCCCAGGCCGACGAGAGGGCATCGGGGTCCGGGAAGTCCTGCAGGATGACCAAATGCCGCTCCCCGCTGTGTTTGGTCAAAACCCGGTGTAACTCCTCCAAACGGTGGTCATTGAACTGGCGTACCCGCGTAATACCGTTCAGGTTCTGACCGTTAGGGATAACCAGCAGACTATGCTCACCAGATTCACCAATTGGCGACATCGGCATATCAGTCGGCACCCCATCAGCCGTTGGTTGCGAATTTGGAGATTCCGTTGGTTCGCTGCTCATACGCTAGGATGAACACGTAAGCACTAGAGGTGTGTGTGAGCACCCGTCCCTGCATACGTCCTAACTCTAGTTTACGCCATCCTCCGTCTAAATCCTTCGCTCGAGTTCAAGAAACTCTTTCTCTCATTTTAGCCTATTCCTGCCGCGCCGAACGCACTGCCGCCCAAAAACAGGCCACCGTCGCTGGTGTACTCAGCAACAAAATCGTCCACGTCAAGGGAACACCCAACTGCGGTTGACCGTAGCCTAGTTCAAAAACACACCCAACCGCTGCAATTGCCGAGACGCAGGCGCCCGCTAAAAATAAACCACTGACTGGTGTGAGAGGACTCATCGAACCCGCCGCACGTCCGCTAGAGAAAACCGATGCTTGCTCAACTCCCGCGCTAGGGCCAGCGTATTCTCCACCCGATCCACAAACATCACTCCCTGCAGGTGGTCCATCTCATGCAACACCACCCGCGCCAGCAAGTCCGTAAACTGCCGTCGTTGTAATTTGCCCCACTCGTCTTTGTACGTAACCGTCACCTGCGCTGGGCGTTTCACGGGCAAAAAAACTCCCGGAATACTCAAGCAGCCCTCTTCCCCATTCACCAGTTCCTGGCTCTGGGATTCCACAACTGGATTTACCAAGATCAAAGGCGGCGTCGCCGGATTGTCTGGCTCCGTATCCACCACAATCACCTGCTTAGAAATTCCCACCTGCGGTGCCGCCAGACCAATCCCCTCACGGCTGTACATGGTCTGCAACATCTGCACCGCCAAATCCCGTAGCTCCTGATTAATCTGGGTGACCCGCTTGGCCGGCTGCCGCAACACCTTGCTTCCCAGCACTTCTACCCGTAAGGGAGGTGTCGCTAATTTGGTTTTCTCTACCGCCAGAGTGGTCGCTGTCATCAGTGGTTCTAATCACAAATCCTGTTTCCTACTGTAGCATGGGTATAGGTTGGCCGGGAGGAAGGGATAAATGACCGACAGTAAACGGATGATTCGGTTTCAGTTTCCGGTCAATCCTGAACGGATACCCCAGTACGTCAATATCACATTAGCCAATCAACTGAATGACGATGTCGTGATTGATTTTGGTTTCCTTGACCCGTTTTGCCTGCCCCAACCTCCTGTGTCAGACCGGGCGTTTGAGCCGAGCGGTGTGCAGGTACAGCCAGTGGCGCGCGTGGCGATGAATGTGCGTGTCGCTGAACAACTGTACCAGCAACTCCAGCAAGTACTGATGGAACGCCGGCGTCGTCAGGCCCTGTCTAGCGCTAAATCCTATTCCCCTCAACCGTCTGTGCATCCTCACCGTGGCTCGACCGATGAGTCCCAGTGACGCCTATGCCCCTATTGCTGGTGGAAGATGACCTGGATTTGGCCGAACCCTTGACCGCCCTTCTGGAACAACGGGGGTACCAGGTAACTGCGGTGCGAGATGGCGAAACCGCCTATGCGCTGGCAAAACAAAATGCCTACGACCTGCTGATTTTAGACTGGATGCTGCCCCGTCTGGATGGACTGACGCTATGTCAACGCTTGCGACGCGAGGGGTTAACCACGCCCGTTTTATTTCTAACCGCCCGGGATGGAGTGACGGACCGGGTGCAGGGATTGGATGCGGGCGCTGACGACTACCTGGTCAAACCATTTGCTTTTGAGGAATTGGCGGCTCGGGTGCGTGCGTTACTCCGCCGGCCCCTAGCGACTGGGTCTTCTGGGCGATTGGTGGTGGGCGATTTGGTCTTGCTGCCGGAGCAACGGCTGGCCTATCGAGGAGAACGGCCCATTGTATTGTCTGAAAAAGAGACCCAATTGCTGGCGTTGTTGATGCAGCAGCCGGGACAAGTGCTCTCCCACACGCAGTTGCTAGCGCGGTTGTGGCCGGGAGAAACGCCGGATCGGAATTTGTTGGCGGCCCATATCCGCTTGTTGCGCCGGAAACTGGAAGCTCCAGGAGAGGCTCCTGTCATTCAAACGTTTTACGGTCGGGGCTATGGTCTAGTGGTAGCGGGGGCAGAGCGGGCTATGATAGAAGGTGTGGGTTGTGAGGGCAAAGCGAGGTGAATGGAAAAATACGTCTCAAGCAGTGGGGATGGGGCTTGGGTTTGACAGTGTGGCTAGCGGGAGTAGCAGCACCGGCCCAAGCAGCGCGAACGGTCTCTTTTTGGTTCAACATTTTCGAAGTGGCCCGCATTTCTGTGCCGGATTTACGCCGGTTTGTGGACAAAAATGAACTGTCCCCAGACTTGCAGCGCACGTTGCGATTGTTGCCGGAAAAAGAACGCCAGGCGTTTGAGCAGGTTTTGCGATTTAAGATACCCTTGGAAACACGGCGGGTGATTCGTCTGGTGGACTCACCGGCGGTTGAACGGATACTCATGCAAATTCCGCCTGTGTTTTTGCCCAATCAATCGCCTTCAGTGATGCCGGGACTCAAGGGGGCGATTATCCTGGCCTCGATTCCACGGGAACAAGGGGGGTTTCGGGATAGAGACGGGTTTGGCCTGGTCAATGTTTTGGAGGCGTACCCGGCAGCGGAAATGAATCTGGATATTCCGGCCCTGTTGCGTCTTGGTCAACAAGGGTTAGATTTGCAACAGTTACTAGGAGGCGGTTTACTGCCTGCACCACGTTAGATGACGATTCTGGTTACGGGAGCCACGGGCTTTATCGGTTCACGGCTGGTCAAGCGATTGTTTACCGAAGGAGAAACGGTGCGTATCCTCAGCCGTTCGCCGGAACGAGCGCAGGCGTTGTTTCCCCAGGCGCAGGTTTATCCTTGGACAGCCCTAACCGCAGCGGTTGAGGGGTGTACTGGCGTGGTCAATCTAGCGGGGGAACCCATCATTGGCCGGTGGACACCTGCGCGTAAACAGGCCATTTGGGATAGCCGGGTAGGCGGAACCCAACGGTTGGTGGCAGCGATTGGGCAAGCAACCCAGCGTCCCCAGGTGCTCATCAATGCCTCGGCAATTGGGTACTACGGTGCCAGCGAAACGGTAACCTTCACCGAGGCCAGTCCACCGGGGAATGATTTTTTGGCCCAGGTGTGTCAGGCATGGGAGCAAGCGGCGCAGCCAGTGCAGGCCTTGGGGGTGCGATTGGTGCTTTTCCGCATCGGGATTGTACTGGGGTTAGGCGGGGCAATTCGCCGGATTCTACCGCCGTTTCGAGCGTTTTTAGGAGGTCCAATTGGTTCTGGACGCCAGTGGTTTGCCTGGATTCATCAGGACGATGTGGTGAACTTAATCCTGACAGCGCTGCGCGATGAACGTTGGTCAGGGATTTACAATGCAACCGCGCCCGAACCCGTACGGATGGCGGAATTTTGCCAAGTTTTGGGACAGGTGTTGCACCGACCGTCCTGGTTACCTGTACCGGCGATGGTTTTGGAGCTACTGCTAGGGGATGCGGCGCAGGTGATCTTGACCGGTCAACGGGTATTGCCAGAGCGCGTCCAGGCCATGGGTTTTACTTACCAGTACCCCACGTTGGCGCCGGCCTTGCAGGACATCCTGCGGTCGGAAAAATAACAGCGCATAACAATTCATTACAGTCGCCTTTGTATTGTCGGCATTAACCCTGTGGTCCTGCTAGGTTAAAGCTAGAGCGAAGCGAGGCAGGTATGAAACGGTGGGCCGATGCCTGGATTGACCGCTGGTGTCGCGAACACGGCTGGAGCGAATGGATGGCCGTAGAGGGTACCTACTGGGCCTTTCCCCCCCAAGCGGTGATGCCTGTGCCCATTCCTGAGGAAGTCCTGCATCAACTCAAAGCCACCTACGGCTTATCTCCCCATGAACGATGGGCTGTCGGCCTGATGGGAGTGAGCAGTTTAGCGGCCTTCATTGGTAGCTGGTATAGCCATTGCCCGTTGCCCCTGGTAGGCGTATTTACCCTCGGCGCTCTGCTAACCGCTGCCCTCGACGATTAACACATACAAATAACTTTCCAGGCGCAGGAGCAACTCATGCAGTTGATTGGCAATCTCGCTTGGGGGCAGGGGGTTGCCGGTGTGCCAATCGTAGGGGTACAAGCGCTGCCAGCGGGTTTGTAATTCCGTAAATGTCATTGGCGTTTCCAGTAGCGGCCAAAGCACAGCGGCAGCAATAAAATCCAGGGTCACCTCCGCATGGAATAATGCACTTTGGGCTGGCGTTTTCAAAAAATGAGAAAGCGCTAATGATTGGCGATGCTGGAGCGCCTGTTGCCAAGCCAATTTCACTCGTTCCTGGCGCAACTGGGGGTGCAGATAAATTTGTGATTCTGGCGTCAAAGTCATCGGTTGCGTCGGTTGCGGCAGACCGCACCAAAAATCAATCAATCGCTCTGCTGGGTGCAGCAAATCCACCAAATGCAACCGTTCCCAAGGTGTAGCCATGGCCTCTGCTGCCGCCACAATGGCTGGGGGATTCTCCGGGTCTGCAAATAATTCATGGAGTCGCCATTTGCGCCAGTGCACCATCTCAATGAGTTCCAACCCCACCATTTCTACAAAATCCCTCACCTGTAGGGGTGTAAATCCCTTATCACACTGGAAAAGAAAGTTCATCAAAATATATTCTTTCCCCGCTTGATCGCTACGATTCCCCAGCGCCGGCTGCCAGCAATGCTTTTTCACATCCACTTCATCCTGCAGCTCTTGCATCACCCGCCGCACCGTTTCAATCGCCATATCCTCAGGGTTATGTTCTTTTAGACCAAGCCACTCAAAAAACGCCTGTCCACGGTACTGTTCAGCCCGCTGGTAAGCATCGTGAAAATTAACCCGAATAATCCCTTGCGGTTTCAATGCCTGGGCAAAGACAGCCAGCACCTGTGCAGGGTCATCAGCCAGGTAGATTACTTCATCACAGTTAATGTAATCAAACCGATAACCTAGCCTGTCAATCTCTGTGATGGGTAAACAATGGAATTCGCAGTTTTCTATGCCGTGATAACGCAGGCGCTGCCGGGCTAACTCAAGCGACTTTTCCGACAAATCAACGCCAATAACCTTTGCACCTGGATTTGCGACTGCCAGCGTTAACGCTCCGTATCCTGACCCACACCCAGCATCTAAAATCACCACACCTTCTCGCGGTGGCAATCGTCTGTACTTCAAGTAATATGGTGTCGTCAAGTCATGAATAAACAGTGTTTCCAAGTCCTGTACAGGAGATTTTTCTAGGGGAAAGTGGGGGTAGGGACCAAAGTCAAACTGTTGACGAATTTTATCCAAATTCTCAGAATCATGCATGTCCTATTCAACCGTAAGCAATACATACAGGTACCGGTTCAAGAACAGCAACAACTCACGCAACATCGTCGCAGCCGTTTCTTCTGCAATTGGCTCTAGAGTAAGTAAGTCACGGGGATAAAGTTGCAACCATCGTTGGAGTAAGCTCTGGAAACTTTGGGTGCCCTCAAACAGAGGCCATAATGCTCCCAAGGCAATGGCATCAATTTCCACTTGCTCTTGCTGAAAAGGCCCCTGCACCGGCACTTTCAAATAATCTGATAATAGGAATGGCCGTCCCCCTTGCAAATGTTCCTGCCAAGCTTTTTTAACTGTTTCATCAACCAATTGTGGATGGAGTGAAACCATCGGTTGACCGTTAGCGGGGGGCGGCAATTCCGCATCGGGATGACCACACCACAAATCGAGTAGTCGCTCACCGCTATGCAGTAAATTGACTAAGTGTAAGACTTCCGCTGGACTGGCTTCCTCAAGCGCTAGATGTAATGCTGCTGGTAGATTATCTGGATTTTTGAATAAAGATTTTAGTCGCCATTTCGGCCAATAGACCATTTCAATAAATTCCAGACCAGCTGTCTCTAAACAGTCAAACAGTTGAGGAATTGTATAACCCTTGTCGCCTTGCAATAAATAGTTCATAAGAATAAATTCTTTGCTTTTCTCATCAGGCTTACTTTTTACATACCGCCGCCAAGTTCCTTTGACATAAATCTGATCGGCAAGCTCTTCCATAATTTCATAAACTATTTGTATTTCTAACTCCTCAGGATTGTCATTTAACAATCCAATCATCCTAAAAAATTCCTGCGCCTGAAAGTAGTATTGTCTTTGATACAAATTATGCACATTAATTCGCATAATACCAAGAGGTTTTAGCACCTGTTTTAAGGCTGTCAAACTCGCTACTGGGTCAGGCACTAATGTGAGTACTTCATCACAATTAATGTAATCAAACATTATACCCAGGTCAGCAACTTGCTCGATTGCCATAACGTGAAATTCATAGCTTGGTATCTGGTGAAATGCCAATCGTTGTCGAGCTAATTCTACCGATTTCTCAGACAAATCAATTCCAACAATGTGGGCGCCTGGGTTCGCTAGCGCTAAGGCTAAAGCTTTGTACCCTGAACCGCAACCTGCATCTAGAATCGTGATGTTTTGAGGTGGTCGTTGCCGGTAACGTAAGTAGTAGGGCGTTGTTAGATTGTGGATAAATAAAAAATCTCGGTCATTGCGCGGTGACTGCTCCAGGGAATGGCGGGGGTAAGGACCGTAATTAAATTGCTGACGGATTTTTTCTAAAATTTCATCCATACGATGAAAGATTAAAAACAAACACGCTCAATCATACTAGTATATTAGAGAGTGACTTATCTTTCTAGGGAGCGAGCTTAAAAAAAGTGGAAATTTTATTCTTGTAGTACGTTGTCACTAACGGACTCTTGACAGTACGCCTGGTGTAGGGTATGGGTTATGAGTGGGTTAGACGAGCTTAGCCATTTAGTCACTTACTTAAAACGGATTGGAGGTTGCCAGGATGGGGTTTTGGGGGTGGCGGCGAAGGTCTGGCATTTTACTAGCCAGTTTGCTGGTGTGGATGGGGGGGTGCAACTGGAGCAAGGCACCCAAGCCAGCCAGTATTGCAATTGATGGTTCAAGCACAGTGTATCCAATTACTAAAGCAGTTGCAGTTGCATTTCAGCAAACTCAACCTCAGCTTCTGCAAGAGTTAACAGTGGAATTTTCGGGAACAACGGGTGGGTTTCGTAAGTTCTGTGAGGGCAAAATTGACATTAGCAATGCGTCCCGTCCTATCAACCGCACAGAAATGAATCTATGTAACCGTAATGATGTCCGTTACATTGAGCTGCCCATCGCCTTTGATGCTCTGACTGTGGTGGTGAACCGAGAAAATAATTGGGTGGACAAATTAACAGTTCTGGAATTACGTAAGATGTGGGAACCAGCAGCAGAGGGGAAAATTAAAAAGTGGAACCAGGTACGGGCAACTTTCCCTGAGCGGCCTTTAAATTTGTTTAGTCCGGGGGTAGATTCGGGGACATTTGATTATTTCACGGAAGCAATTGTGGGTAAGGTAGATGCGAGTCGTAAGGATGTGGTATTCAGTGAGGATGATGATATTCTGGTGCAGGGCATTTCCCAGGACCCTAACGCGCTAGGTTACCTCGGCTTGGCCTATTATGAAAAAAATAAAGACAAGATGAAGGCAGTGCCGATTGATAACGGTAAAGGTCCAGTTGCGCCTACCTTGGAAAATGTCTTACGTTACCGTTATCGCCCCCTGACCCGGCCTCTGTTTATTTATGTCAACGCTGCGAAGGCACAGGAAAAGGAAGTATTGAAGGATTTTGTTAGTTTTTACCTAAAAAATGCGCCGAAGATTGTGTCGCAAGTTGGCTACATTCCCCTCACGGAGGAGCACTATCATCTGGCATCGGTGACGTTTTACCGGCAGGAGGTGGGTACGGTTTTTGCAGGGCGAGCCGATTTTGATTTGACATTAGAGGAGTTGTTGCGTAAGCAGGCGCAATTTCAGTAGGCTGCTGCAAGAGTCGGTTGAAGGTGGCATACAGAAACTGACGGTGCTTGACGACATCGAAGTGGGCTTCGGCAAAGCAACGGCTTTTGTGTCCAAGAGTCTGGCGAAGGGCTGAGTCTTGGAGAAGGGCTTTCAGTTCAGCGATGAGTTGTTCTCGATGGCTCGGGTTGACTACTACACCGATATCGTTTTGCCAGATGTACTGTGCTGCAGCAGTCTCTGAACCGGCGAGAAGACAGAGTGGTAAACCAGCACTTGCTAGCTCCGTAATACGCGAAGGACAGGAATAGCGCGCATAATAGGACTCGGGTTGATCGGCTCGGTTAAACGGAATGAGCGCTAGGTCATATGTTACTAACTTTGCTATTAGCTCCTCATTGGCGATAAACCCTCGATATTCAATCGCAGGTGGTAGTTTATAACCTCTCTGAAAGAGGCTGTTTATTGCATTCGGATGGCCGTACCAATGAATTGGTTGTAAGTCAGGAAAGTCGGTCTCTAATTGTTGCCAGGCATAGGCTAAATCATCGAAGATTTCTGTGTAGCTACAGTTGCCCAAGATAACAGCACGGAAATTGCTGCTGTAGGGGTGATGGTGTTGTTTGTAGATTGTTGGCAAATCACAGTGAAATACACTGACTAGCGATGTTGGCCTCCCCAAGATGTGGCTAATATCTAGCTGAATGTTCTCCGTGAGGGCCCATACTTCACTCAGGTAGGGATTGAGTTTCTGCAACAAGTGAATCGCTTCTGAGTCATCAGGGTGCCAGTCTAAAAAATGTTGAATAACTGGCAAGGCATAATCATATTGCTGCAAAATTGCATCCAAGACGATGAGGTCATCCCGATGTAAACAGGTAGCGTAAATTAAATCAGGATGCCATTTTCGGCGAGTTAGGTACTGACGAATAGTGCGCATATCCACTGCTGTCGGGATGCCGAATAATCGTCGTCGCCAGCGTCGCAAACTAGCTCGCCAGTCGCCATGAATGGTCACCCAAAGATGCTGATCCAGTTCTGGTTCACCCTGCAGACCGCAAAAGATGTTCCACAGGTGCTGGCGGGGATAACTAGCGAAATGCTGAAGTAAGCGAGCACCAGTTCCATGGGCAAAAGAGAGACAGCCGGTGGTTAATAGCAGAATGTTAGGAGGTGTACCCATTGCCCCGCCAGATGGCATCTGCCACCTGCACAACTTGTTTCATAGCTGCCACATCGTGTACACGTAAAATATCA
Source organism: Gloeomargarita sp. SKYG116 (assembly GCA_025056115.1). Lineage (GTDB taxonomy): Bacteria > Cyanobacteriota > Cyanobacteriia > Gloeomargaritales > Gloeomargaritaceae > Gloeomargarita. The sequence continues at coordinate 26,509 of JANWVM010000001.1, read as the reverse complement.
GCACCGTGAGCAATGGCTGCACAACAGGCGGCGGCAGTTCCCCATACCCGCTGCTTGGGATCGGGTTGGTTGAGGATATGACCGATGAAACTCTTGCGCGAAGGGCCAACGAGCAGAGGACGATTTAGGGTTTTGAACTGGTGGAGTTCTCGGAGAATGGTCAAGTTTTGGTCAGCAGTTTTGGCAAAACCAATCCCCGGGTCAATCACGATGTGTTCTATGCCGAGTTGTTGAGCTTTGCACACCTGTTGCCCTAAAAAATCTCGAATTTCCCCAATTAAATCGTCGTAGTGGGTTAGCGTCTGCATGGTTTTCGGGGTGCCGCGCCGGTGCATTAACACCACGGTTGCCCCTGCTCGGGCGGCGACGGTCAGCAGTTCCGGATCGTCAGTGCCGCCAGAAACATCGTTGACCCAGGTTGCTCCGGCAGCAAGGGCTTGTTCAGCGACGACCGCCCGGGTGGTATCCACAGAAATGGGGACAGTAACGAGAGCGGCTAAGGCTTTGATCACCGGAATCACTCGCCGCAGTTCTTCTTCAACTGGAATGATCTCAGCGCCAGGGCGGGTTGATTGTCCCCCGATATCCAGAATGTCAGCTCCCTCAGCAACCAGCTTTTGCCCATGAGCAACGGCTAAATCTAGAGCGAAATAATCGCCGCCGTCGCTGAAACTGTCGGGAGTTACGTTGACAATGCCCATGAGATAAGTGCGTTTACCCCAGGTCAACACCCCAGTACCTCCATGGCACAACGCACAACCTGGTCAGGGTCAAAAGGCTTGGTCATGTACTGATCGGCTCCTACTGCTCGCCCCTGTGCTTTGTCAAATTCTTGACCTTTGGCCGTGAGCAGGACGATATAGATGCCTTCTAAGGCCAGTTCTTGCTTCACCTGACGACATACGTCAAAGCCATTCATCTGGGGCATCATAACATCTAAAAACACTAAGTTGGGGCGCTGGCTCTGGATTAACGCTAAGGCATCGAGACCGTTACTGGCGCTGAGTAATTCCACACCAGTGGCTTCTGCCCAATCCTCTAACGTTTGTTCCAGCAATAACCGAATGTGGGGTTCGTCATCAACGATCAAAATCCGACGGGGCATCAAGTGGGACGCCTCAACGCTTGCACCAATAACTTGGCCAGGACAGCCAACTGGGCTGGTTCAAAGTGGGCAACTAGTAATTTGGCAGCTTCTCGTGGCTCCAAGGGAATGGCAATTTGTTTAGGGGATGCAGCAGTTGCAGCTTCCACGCTGGCCAAACGACACAGGATTTCACTGGGGGCAACTTGTTGACTTTTGCCCTGTTGAATCAGTTCACTGGCCCGTTTTAATTCGTTTAGCAATACGGCTGCGATTTTGTTGAGAGGCACGCGGGGATTGGTGGCAGCTTTCTGGGCTATTTGGGTGAGGGTTTGCCAGGTGGGAATACTGGGAGCTAACGCCCCTAACCGACCACACAGAGCAGCGACTTGTTGCGCCCGTTCTGACCCGTCGCCCTGTTTGACCAGTGCCAGGATCTGCCGCAGGATGGTCAGTACTTGAGCGGAAAAGTTAGCCGGAACCGCAGGTTGAGGCTCCATTGGTACCCCTGTTAGGCGTTGTTGCAATAACCCAAAAACCGGTTCTGACTTTTGCAAAGCCATCTGTCCTATCTCTTCGGTCAAATCCCCCTGTTCCAGATGCTGGATCAAGTCCTCCAGGGTTTCAAACCCTTGCAAGAACAAATCTTCTGTTTCCTGGTCAAGTGGGGTATCGGGGTGTTCTTTAACGATCTTGAGACAGTCTTCCAGCCGGTGCGCTGTGCGACGAATGCTGTCATAACCCAACATAGCGGCCCCCCCCTTGATCGAGTGGGCAGCCCGGAACATTTCGTTGACCATTTCGCTGTCGCGGGAGTTGGCCTGCAGGTTCATCAACCCTTGCTCTAGGGTTTGTAAATGCTCTTTGGCCTCTTCGATGAAGTACACCAGGATTTTGCGCTGCTGTTCCGGTAACATGACCACTCTCCCTTCAACGGTGTGGAGGCACGGGGTTATGGCATTCAGTGTACCCTTATTTTTCCGCAAACGGGTACTGGGAATCAGGGTTGTGAACAAAATTTCTAATTTTCCAATTCATTCCTGCCCATCCGTTAGCGCTTCGGTCTCTCGCAAGTGGGTTAACAGACTCTCCAGACTACGGCGGTATATGTACGGCCAACCGCCATGGGTTTCCATATCCAGTAACAAGTTGTATAAATCCCGGCGGGTGCGAGGCAGCGCATCGTTAAAGGGGCCGGTTTCAATTTCCCGGTGCAACGCCTCTAGTAACCGGAGTAATGCTAACAAAGCTGTTGCATTGCCCTCGCGCGCCCGCGCTGCCGCCCGCACCAGAGCCTGAATTTCTTGCAGTTGCGGGTCTTCTACGACCAAACCCGTAGCACTGTGGGAATGGCCATGACCGCCGCAAACTGGCGAATTTCCTCCAGCGCTAGCCAAAAATCCCCCTCCCGCACTTGATGCGTAACAACAACAATTTCGGCCAATTCCTCTTGGCGACCAATTTGCACCACTGATTCCAAGCTCACCCCGTGCCGGCCAAAACTGGTACCCAACTGGCCAATGACCCCCGGTCGGTCTTGGGTTAAAACGCGGGTGTAGAAACGGGTATGCACCTCGTCCATGGGTAGCCGCCGCGTCGGAATCGCACCAGTGGCTCCCAACAAGGGATGATAGCCCGAATTGGCCCGCAGCGTAGCCGCCACATTCACAATATCCCCCACTACAGCACTCGCTGTCGGTCCGGCTCCCGCCCCAGGTCCCTGGAGCATGACTTCTCCCACAGGGTCGCCGCCTAGGACAATCGCATTCTGCACCCCCTGCACACTGGCCAAGGGATGACTGCGGGGGATGAGGGTTGGGTGCACCCGGATGTCAAGGGCTTCTCCTTGCCGTTGGGCCAGCGCCAACAATTTCACCCGAAAGCCTAGTCGTTCAGCGTACTGCAAATCCACCGGTTCGATGCCGCCAATGCCCTCGCAGTACACTTCATCCCGCACGACCTGCACCCCAAAGGCGAGGGTGGCAAGGATGGCAATCTTGTCGGCAGCATCTTCGCCGTCCACATCAGCGCGGGGGTCGGCTTCCGCATAACCCAGGGATTGCGCCGTCGCTAGGGCCGCAGCAAAATCCATCCCGGCTGCTTCCATCTGGGTCAGGATGAAGTTGGTGGTGCCATTGACAATGCCCAAAATGCGGGTGAGACGGTTGGCGCCTAGGGCTTGCTTCAACGGGTGGATGATGGGAATACCGCCGCCAACCGCGCCCTCCATCAAAACATACACCCCTTTTTCCCTGGCCGCCTGCCATAATTCCGCACCGTAGCGCGCTAGAACTGCTTTATTGGCCGTCACCACGTGCTTTCCCTGTTGAATCGCCTGCAAGATGAGACTGCGCGCCGGTTCCAGCCCCCCCATCACTTCCACCACGATGTGAATATCCGGGTCCTGGACCAAGCCCACCAGGTCAGTTGTGAGAATTCCCGCTGGTAAGTGCAATGCTCGGGGCTTGTGTAACGAACGCACCCCCACGCGCCGTAGCGCCATGTCGGCTAGCAGGGGATGGCGTCCCTGGGGGTCCAATAGAATTGCGGCGACCCCTGCGCCCACCGTTCCTAGCCCCAGCAAACCAATGTTGATTTTGTCCATGTCACCCCCGCGTTCCTTTCTCCAGGATAGAGGTTGTCGCCTGGGCCAAGTAACGGTCTAGCCAAGCCACGGCCGCCTGGTACTGCGGGTCGTTCTCGGCACTGTCGGCAGCCGGCACAACCTGGTCAGGCACAATGCCGCGCCGGTGAATGTTGTGGTGCGCTGGCGTTTCGTAACGGGCCACCGATACCGCTAAGCCATCGCCATTACTCAACGGGAAAACGGATTGGATTAAGCCTTTGCCAAACGTCGTTTCCCCAATCAGATGCGCCCGGTGATGGTCCTGCAACGCTCCGGCCACAATCTCACTGGCGCTGGCGGTGCCGTGGTTGATGAGCACGACTAAGGGTTTATCGGTCAGGGCCTTGCCTGTTGCCGTGAAATCTGTCTCTGTGCCATCCCGACTAACCGTGTACACCACCGTTCCCTGGTCCAGCCATTCCTGGGCAATCTCTAAACCCGCCTGGAACAAACCGCCCGGATTGTTGCGCAAATCCAGGACATAACCACGCACGCCTTGGGCTTCGAGCGCTTGGATCGCTTGGGCCATTTCTGCCGCTGAACCCGCACTGAACTGGCTTAGCTGGATGTAGCCGATGCCGCCTGGTCGCAATTCCCACACCACCGAGGGCAAGGTCACCCGCTGCCGTTCTAAGGTCACGGTCCATTGCCGCTCGCCGCGCTCTAGAGTCAGTGTTACCAACGTGCCCGGCGCACCGCGCATCCGGCTGGCTGCACTCTCCATATCCATTCCCACTGTTGATTCGCCGTCAATCGCCACAATCCGGTCATGACTCTGAATGCCCGCCTGAGCAGCCGGTGAACCCGGAATCGGCGCAACGACCATTGGCACTTGCCGCTCGGTATCCAACACAATTTGCAACCCCACCCCTGTCAACTCGCCGGCCGTTGTCGTCTGGAGCGTGCGGTACTGCTGGCGGGGCAGCAAGCGGGTAAACGGGTCGTCCAGTTGCCTGAGCATATCCTGGATCACTTGGGTCGCCTGGGCCATGGTTTCTAAGGGTTGCCGTAGCGCCATCTGCCGTACCTGTTGCCAGTTATGGCCGTTGAAGGTGGGGTCCACATAGGCCCGGTTCACAATGTGCCACACCTCCACCACCAGTCGCTGCGCATCGGTCAACGCCAATGCCGGCGCGGTCACGCCACTGGCAAACCACCACAATAACCCAATTAGACAACCCCAAATGACTCGCATCCAGCTTCCTTTAGAACGACAACCCCAATTGCACGCCTAGGGCCATGTGCACGGCTGCCACTGCCAACGTAGCGCTACCGACGTACGCATGCAAGGTGCGGGTCAGGGCTTGGCGTTTCATGCCCAACGCCAGCAGCGCATTCAGCGTCAAGCCAGCCAAGACCAACGTTCCGGTCACAAAGTGAGCGCTGTGGAAAATTTCTTGGCCCTGCATCACCAACGACAGCAATCCACCGCTGTAACCCAGTGCCAGGAACAGGTACAACCAAGGCGTTAATTTCCGGTGTTCGCTCCAGGCCTGTTGCGCTACCTGGGGGTCGGTTGCCAGCCGGCCTCGCCAACCCGTCCAGGCCGCAAAGCTACCCATAAACACCAGCACAATTCCCATCATCACGGGATGCCCCCAATGCACAATCGGTTCCGGGAAATGCAAACCGTTGAAAAAGTCAGCTACCGGTTGCAGCCACATCCGCACCTGCACGTCCATCGATTCTCCTCCTCGCTAGCTTTTACGATAGCGTTTTAGGCCGCCGGGCTGTCTGCCTCCACTTGTACCACCACCGCCGTGATGTTGTCCCGGCCGCCCCGCTGACAAGCCGCATCAATCAACGCCTGCACCGCCCACTCGGGGGAGCGCTGCCGCCGCAAGATGGCCGCAATTTGCCAATCCAGCACTTCCTCGGTCAGCCCGTCACTGCAGAGCAGATAACAGTCCCCCACTTCCAGCGTCAAGCTCTGCACCGACACCGGTTCCAGGTCTTCGCGCCCCAAACATTGGGTTAGCAGATGGCGCCAGGGATGAGACCGAGCCTGAGCCGGCGACAGTCCCCCCGCCGCAATGGCTTGCGCAACCCACGTATGGTCATACGTCAATTGCTCTAAGTGATGGTTGCGTAGCCGGTACAGCCGCGAATCGCCTACATGGCAAAACCAAGCCTGTTGCCCCTCCCCACGACACAGCAACACTAGCGTCGTACCCATATCTTTAATCACCGGGTTTTGGGCCTGTTCCGCCAGGATATGTTCATTGGCTCGCATCATTGCCCGTTGGATGGCTTCTACCGGTGGTTGGTGGCGACCCCAGTAGGTATCCAGATACATGGCCACTAACGCCACCGTTAGTTGACTGGCGCGCTCCCCACCAGAATAACCCCCCATACCATCAGCCACCATGAAAAACCGCCCCTGGGGGTCTATGTAAAAAGCATCCTCATTGCGCTGCCGGACCACGCCCGGATGGGTCAAGCCGCTAAAGCGCAGGTGCATGTTGACAACTAGAATTGCGAGCTTCCATGGAAAAACCAGTCAAAAAAGACTCACGTTGCCATCATGACAAAAGGCTGCTGTTTCACCCTTCCGTAAAAATACGGAAAAACGCCGCTAGCTCTCCCCGACATAAGTCCAGAGGGTGTAGCCCGTAGCATCAGTAACAAGCAAGCAATTAAAGGGATAGGCATCCAGATACTTCTGGCAGGCTTTGATGGCTTGTTGTCGTTGATGAGGCGAAAAAGAGCACCGGCGTTCAAACACCTGTTGTCGGTATCGGATGCGCTGGGCCTGAGCATAAGCAGCCCCAATTGGTTCTACCTCAGCGACTGAAAGGATCAGCATTCAGCGTCTCGGTAGATTTACAGTCATCTGATTGTAAAAGCCTTGGGTGGTTACTTCTACTCTAAGCCCTTTTTTGCTTGAATGAATAGAGCAGAGACACCCTAAGTTCGTCATGACTCCTATTTGGCAAATCAGCGGTCGGGCTATCCCGCTGGTCGGCAATGACATTGACACAGACCGGATTATTCCAGCCCGTTTTTTGCGGTGTGTGACGTTTGACGGTTTGGGGGCGCATGTATTTGCCGACGACCGGGCGCAGGGGAACCATCCCTTTGACCAACCCCAGTACCAGGGCGCCGCCATCTTGGTTGTCAATGCCAATTTTGGTTGCGGGTCTAGCCGGGAACACGCACCCCAAGCCTTGCGCCGCTGGGGTATCCGGGCCATAGTTGGGGAAAGTTTCGCGGAAATTTTTGCGGGCAATTGTTTGGCCTTGGGCATACCGGTGGCGACGGCAACGCCAGATGTGATTCGGACTTTGCAAGCTCAGATTGCTGCCGAGCCTGCCCAAGCGTTCACCCTGGATATCCAGACGCTGACCCTGGCGACTGACGCGCAAACCTGGCCGGTGCAGATGGACCTAGGGGCGCAGCGAGCCTTACTGCAGGGCACTTGGGACGCCTGTGGGCAATTGCTGGCCAATCGAGAAGCCATCCTGGCAACGGCAGCGCGGCTGGACAAGGTAGCGAAAATCGCCTAGAGTCGAAGGGAGAGCGCATCACCAACAGAGCCATGGACAAGCAAGTATTGCAGCAAAAAATCAAGGCCATTCAGCAAAAGCGAGAGGTGCTTGTACAACTCCTCGCTCAGCCGGAATTAGGCACGCTGCGGATTGATGTCACCCAGGCGCTGGAGGAGATGGACGACCTGCTAGCAGAGTTTGCCCAGACCTTTCCAGAAGCGATGGCTTAGATCACCGACATACCATCCCAGGGAGTGGTCAAACGTCCCTCGGCAGCTTGGGCCAACTGGCGAGCAACGCGAGCGGCGCGGGGACGGATAACCGACCAAACCAGGGGTGACAGCCAGCCTTGCAACGTGATGGAGTAAGAAATTTGGGTGCCGCAAACAGTGGATTGCACCTGGTAAGTTACTCGTTCTTCCACGCCAGGCAAAGCAAAAACGCGCACGCTCAGCAATTTTTGTTGTTGCACCCGCTCGACAAAAATCCGCACCCGTATGGGGAAAAGGCGGAACACGGCCTCGTATAGCAAACCGGGTTTGGGCAAAAGCCCCCAGGGGACATAGGGGCGTGTGACGAGCGGATGCCAGGACAAATCGGCTAAATTCGTCAATTTTTGCCAAATCTGTTCCACCGGGGCGTTGCTCAACGCGTAGTAAGTAACAGCAATTCTTTTGGGCTGTGTTGCTCGGCGTCGCCACCGGGTCATCCCTGGGCCTCCCCAAATCCGTTCTATTATTTTAGAGTCTTGGTTTCGGGTTCATCCCTGGCGATGGTTGATTCGCAATATAGCGCAACATTAAGTGGTTGGCTGTAGGGTGTAGCCGTTTTCCTTACCATTTCTCCCAATGAGCTAAGCAATTTCAGCCAGGCCCTTTATTGCCAATTAGCGGTCGCAGGGAGGTACTCCCCAACCCCTGGTTTTCCATCATCTCTGCATTCTCACCAGGAAATTCTCTACCGGCTTCATAAATAGTGTTACCCCTTAGGTTGCTCAGAGAAATCACAAGAAATCTAATAAACGGGACTTTGCCCTGCGACCCAACGGATATACACGACTGCGCTGTGACGGCTGTGTGGTTGGCATAAACACTCTATTAACGATTCCATGAGCCTTGGGGGCGGGCTGACTAGACTAGAAAAAAGAAAAAGCTGATGGGGTCATTGAGGCGTTCGCCATGACTGTATCCTCACCGCCGACCACCCAGAACATCCTTTTGGACATTGAGGGCATGAAATGCGCTGGCTGCGTGCGGGCCGTCGAACAACACCTGCGCAGTTATCCAGGGGTATTGGCGGTCACAGTGAACCTGGCCACCCACCAGGCCCAAGTTATCGGCGATGCCACCCAAGTCGTGCCGGAGAAGCTGGCTCAGTTTTTGACCCAGAAAGGCTTTCCCAGCCGGCCCCACACCCTTTGGCAAGCCACAGTCAGCGGAGCCCAGGCATCCACCTGGCATTTACTAACGGCATTGCTGCTGCTGGCGCTGGCAGGGCTGGGACATCTACCGTTCGGACACCATCACTGGCCTTGGTTGCATCACCCCCTGACGGAGTGGTTACTGGCGACAGTGGCGCTGGGATGGCCGGGGCGAGAGATGCTCATTTCTGGTTGGCAAAGCTGGCGAGCGGGGGCGCCGACTATGTACAGCCTGGTGGGGTTAGGGGTCACGGTTGCTTACATGGCCGGTATGGCGGCGTGGTGGCGACCCGATTGGGGCTGGGACCGGTTTTTTTACGAAGTAGTGATGGTGATTGCTCTAATGTCAGTGGGTCAGGCTTTGGAGGCGCGGGCGCGACAACGAGCTGGTCAGGCTTTGGCAGCGTTAGTCGCTTTGCAACCGCCAGTCGCTCGCCTGCTGACCTCCCAAGGCGTATGGGAACCCGTGCCGCTAGTGCAGGTGCAAAAGGGTCAGAAAGTCCAAGTTCAACCCGGTGAAACCTTTCCGGTGGATGGGGTGATCTGGGAAGGGACGACGCTGGTGGATCAGGCGATGCTGACGGGAGAATCGCTGCCTGTCCTGCATCGGCCTGGCGACCCTGTCTATAGCGGCACGGTCAATCTCACCGATACGGTCGTGGTGCAAGTCACAGCGACGGGGGCAGAAACGCGCTTGGGGCAGATCATTAACCTGGTACTGACTGCACAAGCCCGCAAGGCGCCAGTGCAAGGAATTGCCGACCGGATTGCTGCCTGGTTTACCTACGTGGTGCTGGGCATTGCGGGAGTGACGTTGCTGTTTTGGGGGGTAATGGCGCCGCTGTGGTGGCCGGAGGTTGACCATCCCTGGCTAGTGGCCATTCATCGCGTCGTGGCCGTGCTGGTGGTAGCTTGCCCTTGTGCGCTGGGGTTGGCGACGCCAATGGCAATTCTCGTCGGATTAACGCGGGGAGCACAGCGGGGCCTGTTAATCCGGGGCGGCGACGTCCTCGAACAGGTAGTTCACGTTGATACGGTCGTCTTTGACAAAACGGGCACGCTCACTCAAGGTCAACCCCAGGTCGAAGCCATGCACCTGCTACAACCCCATCCTCTCGTGACCACCCCCGCAGAACTCTGGCAGTTGGCGGCGCAGTTGGAATGGGGCAGTACGCATCCACTAGCCGTGGGGATTCGCCAGGGCGCGCCGCAGGTAGAACGCCAGTGGGAGATTCAGGATGTGCGCGTTCAACCAGGCGTAGGGGTTACTGCTCAGGTGGATGGTCATGCTGTACAGTTGGGGCGCTGGCCAGATGGGGCACTGCTGCCGCTAGACCTGACACCGGGACAAACGGTGGTGGCGCTGCAAATTGCTGGTCAACCGGTGGGGATTTTAACCCTGCGCGACCAAGTGCGACCCGAAGCACGAGGTGTGGTCCAGTGGTTACGAGACCGGGGCCTGCAGGTGCGGGTTCTGAGCGGCGACCGCCCGGACGTGGTACAACACCTGGCGCAGGCGCTAGATTTATCCCCAGACCAGGTTCAAGGAGGACTATTGCCTGCCGACAAGGTGGCTTGGGTGACCCGCTGGCAACAGCAAGGACATCAGGTGGCAGTCGTGGGGGACGGCAGCAACGATGCGCCGGCGTTGGTAACGGCTCATGTTGGTATTGCGCTGGCGCGGGGAACGCAGGTAGCCCTGGAGAGCGCTGGGATCGTTTTGATTCACAATGACTTGCGGGACGTGGTCGCAGCTTTAGAATTGAGCCGGCGCACGCTGGATAAGATTTACCAGAACCTGGCCTGGGCATTCCTGTACAATTTGGTGGCAATTCCTCTAGCAGCAGGTGTGTTTTTGCCCTGGGGCTGGGCGTTAACACCCACTTGGGCAGCCGGGTTGATGGCGATCAGTTCACTCGCTGTCATTCTCAACTCACTCACATTGCGCCCGCCTGCACCCGTCCAGGGAATTCACGGCGTCAGTTGATTCTGTTTTGGGCGTACCGGACGATGACGGCGCCAGCGGAATTGATGGACGGGACGGGGCATGGGCAACCCCTGGCTGTGGTGGAAGTCTTCCTGAACCCGACGGGTCAATCGCCGGGAAATTTGCCGCACCACTTGCCGCAACAGCGCCTCGCCCGTCCGTTGGATTAAGGATTCTGGCAACACCTGAATAAAGCGGGGAAAGCGTACCTCCACGCCTAGGTCCAGCACCCATTCCACCCGCGTCATCACAGTTAAATTGGGCAATTCTGCTTGCACATCAGCGGGCACTGGCGTTTCCACCAGCGTCAAACGGGCCTGAAAATCCACCCGGTAGTCCTCCGGTTCAAAGCCTGGCACGGGGATGGTGCGAATGCGGTAGGTCTGCTGGTCTGCTGGCAGTAAATCCAACCCAATGCAAGGTTCCAGCTCGTAACCCAGCGCACCAAAGCGACCTAATTTCAGGGCGTAACCGGTTTGGCCGATGGGTTCTGCTTGCATAGGGTCAGCACAGCGCCGGAACCAGGCTTGATGCGCGTCCAAATACGTCCCCACCACCGCCGCTGGCGCATACATGGGCATACAGTCGCTAAACGTGCTGTGAAAGGCGGTAAACTCACTCATACGTTGGATGGGTCGCTGTGCCCCATGCTAACCCACCTGCGCCTGGGCGTGGATGAAGTCGGTCGGGGCGCCCTTTGCGGTCCGGTGGTCTGTGCAGCGGTGGTTCTGGATGCCGCTGGGGAAACCGAACTCCGCCGCTTGGGACTGCGCGAAAGTAAACAACTTTCCCCCCACCAACGCCGCGCCTGGGTTCCCCGCATTCAGTACATTGCCAAGGCGTGGCACATTGCCTGGGCCGACCCCTGGGAAATCGATACCCTCAATATCCTGCAAGCCACGCTGTTAGCCATGCGCCGGGCAGTCATGGCCATTTCCCTCGCGCCCGCGATTTGTCTAGTGGATGGCAACCACCCCATTCCCGACCTGCCCTATCCCCAGCAGACAGTCGTGGACGGTGACCAGACGGAAATTCCCATTGCTGCTGCCAGTGTCCTTGCCAAAGTCTGGCGCGATGAGCACTTGGACCAGTTGAGCCACGAATACCCCGTCTACGACTTAGCCCGCAACAAAGGCTATGCCAGTCCCACCCATCGCCGGGCATTGCAGCGTTATGGCCCCAGTAGCATCCACCGGTTGTCGTTTCGCCCCTGTCAGGTTTCCCAGGCCAAAGTCCCGTGAGCTTCTGCTTCTGCCTGCATTGTGCTAGCCACCCACTGCTGGTAATCGGCCATCAACTGGCGCGTCAATTGCTGCTTGATGAGACCCAGCACACTGGCGAGCAGACTGTTGCCCGCGGCTTCCACCATCGGCTTGGGCATCAGGTTCAGCGGGGGCGGCACATCCACATCCACCTGCAAGTTGGCGTGACCCACCAGCGACGAACAGCGGGATGAACGCACCGCCTGCAACGTCCCTGTCAAATTCAGGCGAAACCGCCGGTCAATGTAAGGCACGCCCCGAATTTCACACCCCACCGACTGCAACCGCAGGATATTCGACGGCTCCGTCCACACCCGGACATCCACCACTGGCTGAATCGTGAACGAAAAAAAATTGCGGGGGCGCATCTTCAGGCGATAGATTTGCTCTTCCAACTCCTCCACCTGGCGCGGGTCGGCAATCGCATAGACCAGCCGCTGGGGTTGCCGCAGGTAGTGTTCAATCGGAATCGGCTGGCGGGGCACCGGTATCGTCACGGATTCTTGCGCCTGAAAATGAACTAGCATAGGTCATTTGACCGGTGATGTTGTAACTTATCTTAACACTAATGGTTCTCTCCCCCCGCATTGCCTATCTCGGTCCGGCGGGCACCAACAGCGAAACGGTCGCCCACGCCTTTGGTCAGCAGTGGCCCCAACCCCAGTGGTTAGCCACCAGTACCATTGCCCAGGTGTTGCACAGCGTGGCGCGGGGGGAAGCCGATTATGGGGTCGTGCCAGTGGAAAACTCCCTGGAAGGCAGCGTCAGCATCACGTTGGACATGCTCTGGCAACTTCCCAACCTGTACATCCAGCAGGGGTTAATCTTGCCCATCCTGCATGTCCTGGTCAGCCGTTGCGCCCAGCTTGAACAGATTCAGCGGGTGTACTCCCATCCCCAGGCGCTTGGTCAATGCCAGTACTGGCTGGAAGACCATTTGCCCCACATCCCCTGGTTGCCGACACGTTCTACCGCCGAAGCCTTGCAGTACGTGGAGAAAGACCCCCAAGCGGCAGCTATTGTTTCGCCACGGGCGGCCCAGTCCCTCGATTTACCCGTCCTGGCAACCGATTTAGCAGCCGACAATCTCACCCGGTTTTGGGTCGTGGGTTCCCAGTTTCAGACGGCGGGCAGCCATACCACCTTGGCCTTTAGCGTGCCGGAGAACCGGCCAGGGGCCTTGGTGCGGGCCTTGACGCATTTTGCCCAGCGGGGGATCAATCTCAGCCGGATTGAGTCACGCCCGACACGGCGGGGGCTAGGGGAGTACTTTTTTTCGGTCGATTTGGAAGGTTCCCTAACCCAACCCGTCATCCAGGAAGCGATTCGCGCTCTGTTGCCCGAAACCAGTCGCCTGTGTAATTACGGCAGCTATACCATTACCACCGTTGAGATACCAGCAGCCGCAACCGGCTAGGTTACACTGGGAATAACGTGCGTTTGATGACAACCGTCCATCATGGTGGGGCGAATCCGTCGCTGGTTGGCGGTGGCGACCGTAGTGGTAGGCGTGTGGTGGCTCCTGATGGCGACGCCCGTGAACGCGCAACTTCGGCCTGTACCCCAGTGGTTGTCCCGGCGCGTCGCGGCAGTGGTGGTGGATGGTCGGCCCCTGTTTGACCTGCGGGATTCGGGCAGCTTGAGTGGCGTGGAGCGAGCCGACTGGGCTAACCAACTTTTGGCTCGAGCCATTGACCAGTGGCAAGCCAACCCCGAGCAACCCCCTGTCGTGCAAATTGTCGCCGACCCGAGTACCAATCAGTGGACCTTGCGCCTCAACGACCAGCATCTCCTCACCGTGACCCAGGCAGATATTGGCCAAGGCGGTCGGTCCGCGCGGGTGCAAGCCGAAATCTGGCAACAGGAAATTCAAAATGCCTTGCAACAAGCGCGTTTAGAGCGCACACCGGCGTATCACTCCCAAGCGCTAGTCTTTGCAGTGGTGACCCTGGTGCTAGCGGGACTGGGGCATATTGTGCTGAGCGCCGCCCGCCGTTGGTTTGTGCGGTATCTCACTCGTTTAACCCATGCCACCGCTCCCCATCTAGAAGGCACCCTGCGGCTGATTAGCCAGATGGGATTTATTGGCATCCAAAGCGGGATATGGCTGGCTGTTTTGCTCTATCTCACCGATTTATTCCCCACCATTCGCATTGCCCGTTACTACTTGGTGCGGTCTTTAGTGGTGGGGCTAACCACTCCCATTGTCACGCTGGGAAATCGGGGCTATTCGTTACTCGACCTACTCACCTTTCTCGTCTTATTTGTGCTGTTGTGGACCCTATCGGGCACGGTCGCCGGACTTCTCAAATCTCGCGTACTACAAGTAGCCGGTGCTGACCAGCGGGTACGGGAAGTGGTCGCCGTTTTAACCCGTTACATGCTGGTGTTGCTGGGGTCAATTATCCTGTTGCAAATTTGGGGCTTAGATGTAACCTCGTTGACCCTGTTAGCCAGTGTCCTGGGGGTGGGGATTGGCTTCGGGTTGCAAAACACAGCCAACAACTTCATCAGCGGTTTAATCATTACCTTAGAGCGCCCGATTCAGGTGGGAGATTTTATCAACGTCGGGGATTTGCAAGGCACAGTGGAACGGATTGGCACCCGCACCACGGAAATTCGCACCCTGGACCGCGTCTCTATCATCGTGCCCAATTCCCGGTTTGTGGACAACCAGGTGATTAACTGGAGTTTGGGCAGTCCGGTCTCGCGCCTGCATGTACCGGTGGGAGTCGCCTACGGTTCGCCGGTGGAAACGGTGCGTACTGCGTTACTAGAAGCCGCCCGCCGTCACCCGGATGTCCTCGCCAATCCTGCGCCCCAGGTGTGGTTAGTGAATTTCGGCGAAAGCGCCATGATGTTTGACCTGCTGGTGTGGATTTGCGAACCCCGCGAGCAGTACCGTATCAAAAGTGATCTCTACTACCGGATTGTGGAGAGCTTTCAAAAGTACAATATCAAGGTGCCATTCCCACAGCGAGACGTGCATATCCACGGGTTGGAAAAGATTATCCCTCCGTCCCCAGAATCCCATGGCGCGGCGGGTATGAATAGTGCGGCGTAGATAGGGCAAAGCCATGGCCGGCGAACAAATGGATTTATTTCAACTCGCACCTGAACCTGCGTCCCCGCCGGTGGATTACGCCAGTTTGGATGAATTAAACCGCGCCTGTCAAACCTGTCAGAAATGTCGTCTAGCGGAGACCCGCACCCACGTGGTGGTCAGTCGGGGCAATCCCCAGGCGTCCTTAATGGTGATTGGAGAAGCGCCAGGGCAACAGGAAGACGAAACCGGTTTACCGTTTGTGGGTAAAGCTGGACAATTGCTTGACAAAATCCTGGCGTCTGTCAATCTCGACAGCGAGCGGGACGTGTATATCTGCAACGTGATCAAATGCCGTCCGCCTGGCAACCGCAACCCGGAACCCGATGAAGTGGCCGCCTGCAAACCCTATCTGCTCGCCCAAATCCGATTGGTCAATCCCAAAATTATCCTGCTGGCAGGAGCGGTCGCTGTGCAAGCCATCCTAGGCGACAAACGGGGCATTACAAAAATTCGGGGTCAATGGTTTGAGTGGCAAGGGTACGCATGCATGCCCGTTTTCCATCCGGCCTTTTTATTGCGCAATCCGTCGCGGGAAGTCGGCAGCCCCAAATGGCTCATGTGGCAAGACATTCAAGCCGTGCGGGCCAGGCTGGACCAATTAACTAAGGCATGAGCGGCATTTCTCCTTGGCAACGCCCTGATGTGCAAACCCACAGCCAACGACTCATTAGCAGTTTTCGCCACTGGACAGGGCAGCGCTTGATGGATGCAAGCCTTGATTTGGAAGCCTTAGCCTATGGTTTATTTCATGCGCCCTGGGTTCTGGTTTCCCACGACACTCAGCCTGACCCCTGTTTCAATTACGGTAATCAAGCCGCCCTAGATTTATGGGAAACCACGTGGGATCAATGGATTGGCCTACCGTCACGGCTGTCCGCCGCTGATGAATATCAACCGGAGCGCGCGCAGTTGTTACAGCAGGTCAAGACGCAAGGTTGGGCGCAGGGTTACCGGGGTGTGCGCATTAGTCGCAAAGGGCGCCGGTTTCAGTTTCAAAATGCCATTGTGTGGAACGTGCTCGATGACCAGGGACAGTTCTACGGGCAAGCGGCCATGTTTCGTGAGTGGACGTGGCTCGATTGAGATATGATGAATCCCAGTCAATGGCGGTTCCAGGGGGCCAATTTTGCAGCGGTTGAGTGTTCTACTGCTCAAATTATTACGCCGTATTTATGGGGTAATCCATCCAGCGACAGCACCCCCCATTCGAGTTCATTACGCAGGTCAAGCAGCAAGTGACTACATCCAGCAAATCCTGGAAACGCCTGACCCCTGCATGATTTGCCGCTTTGGCAATGTGGAGTTAAACGCAACTTTGCGAGCCTATCACATCCGTCGCCATGCCCAGTATTGGGGAGAAAAATCCTGGAACTATATTCGCGGTCAGATTCATCATTTTTGGTGGGACCAGAGCGCCCAGGAGTCCATGTGGATGGATGCAGGTTTTTTTCCAGCGACACCCACGTATTTAGAACGTTTTGGGGAACGGATGATTGCCGATATGCAACTTATTGATGTCCTGGCGTTTTGGGAAGGGAAACAGGACTATTTCGTGCGGCAAATCCAACATTTTTTAACCCAGGCCAAATTGATACGTTTTAGCGACCTAGAACCCTATTATCATGAACATCCCTGGTCCAAAGCACTCCAGGGTAAAACAGTGCTAGTGATTCACCCTTTTGTAGATACGATTCAGCAGCAATATCAGAAACGCGAAATGTTATTTCAGAACCCTGATATTTTACCTGAGTTTGAGCTAAAGACCTTAAGGGCGGTGCAATCTATTGCCGGTAATGATTGCGGGTTTCCTGACTGGTTTGCCGCCTTTGACTGGATGTGCGAAGCCATCAGCAAGATTGAGTTTGATATTGCCATCATCGGCGCAGGTGCTTATGGATTGCCCTTAGCGGCCCATGTAAAACGTCTAGGTAAAAAGGCCATTCATCTGGGTGGGCCAACTCAAATTCTTTTCGGCATCAAAGGGGGCCGCTGGGATGAGATGCCCTTCTTCCAACAACTGTATAATGAGCACTGGGTGCGACCGGCTCCCCACGAAGTTCCACCCAAAATTGGTCGCGTGAAAGCTTATTGGTGATGTTAATGACGGTTCATCCTTTGGTAATTCGCTTGTTGAATAGTGGTCGCCGCGTTTATAGCTGGGGTAAGAAACTCACCTCAACTGACGCTTCCCCATCCCGACCAACAGTTGATTATTCTGGCCAGGCTGCTAGTGACGTGATCAAAGCAAAAGTTCTCGCGCCTGAACCTTGCATGATTGCCCGATTTGGGGGAGTGGAACTAGGGGCGCTTGTCCACTACTACAGAATTCACCAGAAAAATGCATTTCCTTTGCAGAAAAGTTGGCGCTACATTACTGGTCAATCAGGGCCTTTCTGGTGGGATACTAAGATTAGGCAAAAAATGCGTTACAATGCGGGATTTTTCCCAGCGGAACCGCCCTATTTAGAGCGCTTTTGTGAACGCATGCTCCAGGATATTCCCCTCATAGACATTCTTGGTTCCTGGTTGCCCGATGAACAGCTTTTTGGGGATGCTATCTCCCAAGCAGTGAAGGTTAAACTAGAAGACTTAGAACCCTATTACCATGAACAGCCATGGTCAGTGGCATTGCGGGGGAAAATTGTGTTAGTTATCCATCCCTTTGCTGACACGATTCAACAGCAGTATCAGAAACGCGAATTACTCTTTCACAATCCTGATGTTTTACCCGAGTTTGAGTTGAAAACCTTAAAGGCAGTGCAATCTATTGCTGGCAATGACTGTGGGTTTCCTAACTGGTTTGCTGCGCTGGATTGGATGTGTGACGAGGTGAGCAAAATCGAATTTGATATTGCCATTATCGGAGCAGGTGCTTACGGATTACCTTTAGCGGCCCATGTAAAACGTCTAGGCAAAAAAGCCATTCATCTGGGGGGAGCGACGCAAATTCTATTCGGTATCAAAGGTAAACGATGGGATGAACGGCCCTTTTTTCAGCAGTTATATAATGAACACTGGGTACGACCGGCTCCCCAGGAAGTCCCGCCGAATTGTCAAGTTGTTGAACAAGGTTGCTACTGGTAGCGCCGGACATGGGACAATCAAGTACGGCGTGACTCCTGGTGATGACCATGCCGCAGTGGATTTTCGATACGGTTTGGTTTAGCCCTGTCTATGGGTTGCTAGGGGCGATTGTCACGTTGCCGTGGTCTCTGGGGTTGATTCAACGCACAGGTCAACGACCAGCGGCTTATTTGAATATGCTGGCGTCCCTGCTGGCGTTTTTGCATAGTGGGGCGGCATTGCTCGTAGGACAGGAACAGCTTCCCCGGGAGTTGATGTTTCACTGGTTGCACGTTGCGGATTTGGACTTGACGCTGGCGCTGCATCTATCGGTGCCGTCGCTCCTGGCGCTCACAACGGTGAATAGCTTTACGCTGCTGGCCCAGTTATTCGCGCTGGGGTATATGGAAAAAGACTGGTCGCTGGCGCGTTTTTATGGGTTAATTGGCTTTTTTGAATCGGCGTTGGGGGGGATTGCCTTAAGCGACTCTTTATTTCTAAGCTATATGCTGCTAGAAATGCTCACCCTTTCGACCTATTTATTGGTGGGTTTTTGGTATGCCCAACCTTTGGTGGTCAAAGCAGCGCGGGATGCATTTTTAACGAAACGGGTTGGGGATGTAGTGTTTTTAATGGGCGTGGTAGCCCTGTCGGGATTGGGGTCAGGATTGACCTTTCCAGAGATTGCCACTTGGGCCGCAACCGCCGATTTACCGCCAGCAGTTTGGACGTTACTGGGTTTGGCATTGATTGCTGGACCCATTGGCAAATGCGCCCAATTCCCCTTGCACTTGTGGTTAGACGAAGCGATGGAAGGCCCCAATCCAGCATCTGTTTTACGTAATTCGATTGTGGTGGCGGCAGGGGCTTACGTGCTGATTAAATTAGAGCCGGTCTTGTCTCGCTCGCCGGTCGCTCTCGATGCACTTGTCATTTTAGGCACGATGACAGCCGTCGGCACCATTTTGATGGCCCTAGCGCAAATTGATATGAAACGGACGCTTTCTCACTCCACGAGCGCGTACTTAGGACTGGTTTTTATTGCAGTGGGTTTGCAACAGCCCGATGTCGCTTTCTGGTTGTTATTTGCCCATGCGGTCGCCAAAGCCTTGTTGTTTATGAGTGCCGGCGCGATTACCATTACCACATCTAGCCAAGATATTACGGAAATGGGGGGTATTGGGCGACGGATGCCGGTAACCATCACCAGTTTTGTGGTTGGGTCTTTGGGCTTAGTGGGACTATTTCCCTTGGGCATGTTCTGGGTCTTTTGTCGCTGGTTTGTAACAATGCCGACGTGGGTGCTGGGCTTGGTGTTGGTGATCAATTTCCTGTGCGCGTTGAACCTGACCCGCGTGTTCCGTCTGGTGTTTCTCGGGCCAGTGCAACCAAAAACTCGCCGCACCCCGGAAGTGGCCTGGCCAATGGCAGTGCCGATGGTTGCCATGATTTTTATCACCTTACTAACGCCGGTGGTGCTCAGGCAGTGGGAATTGCCGCCGGTGTGGGGTCCGTGGCAACGGGGAGAAGTGCTACTCCTCATCACGTCAGGCGCACTGGGTATAGGAGCAGGGGCAGCGTTGGAACTGAAACGGCGGGGCGTGCGTTCAGCGCAGCGCTGGTGGCGGTTGGGTGAAGATTTTCTCGCCTACGACTTTTACATCGAACCGGTTTATCAGGCAACAGTGGTGCAACTGGTGCGGGTGATGTCCCGTTTAACCGCCTGGGTTGACCGTTATCTGGTGGATGGGTTGGTGCATTTAGTAGGGGTTTCCACAATTTTTAGCGGTCAGTTATTGAAATACAGTGTCAGTGGCAAGTCCCAAATTTATCTGCTGACTATTTTGGGTGGTGTGGTTTTGGTCGGACTGTGGTTTCTCGGTAACGGTTGGTAAGGCAAAAAAAGATGAAGTGGCTGTGGCGCTGGCTGGGACAGGTGGGGGAAGAAACTCGTTTCCTAGCAGGCGTCGCTACGGTTGAATCCTGGATCGCCCGGTTTCTCTCCCTGGCGATGATTGGGGTTATTTTTGTGGCCGTCATTGATTTGATCCGGCTATTGGTCATTGAATTGAACACCGAACCCAAGGGATTTTTCGGTCAAAATTTATTCACCATTTTTGGGGCGTTTTTGAACGTGTTGATTGCTCTAGAAATTTTGGAAAATATTACGGCTTATTTGCAGCGGCATGTGTTGCAGGTAGAGTTGGTGATTGTGACATCTTTGATTGCAGTGGCCCGCAAAATTATCATCTTAGATTTAGAAAAAACCACGGGTCTCAGCCTGATTGGCCTGGCCGCAGCCGTTTTGGCGCTATCGGTGAGCTATTGGATCATTCGGCGTTCCCATGCGACGCGTGAGCACTAACTGCCCATCGCGCACATCCACCTTGACCTTCATCGGACCACCAGCCGCTTGCGCCAGGAGAAAGTCGGCCAGGGGGTTTTCTAACTCCCGCTGAATCGCACGTCGCAGGGGTCGCGCGCCATAGGCTGGGTCGTAACCCGCTTCCACTAAGTAGTCCACCGCTACAGGAGTGACGTCCAAGGTGACTTGTTGCTCGGATAACAGTTGCTGGAGTTGTTGGATTTGTAATTGCACAATTGCCCGCAATTGGTCGCGGTTGAGACAGTGGAAAATGATGATTTCATCAATGCGGTTCAAGAATTCAGGCCGGAAGTGAGCCGCTAGCAATTGCCGGATTTTGGGTTCTAAAAAGGCGGGGGTTTCGGTGCCTTCTAAGATCAATTCGCTCCCCAAATTGCTGGTCATGACGATAATGGTGTTGCGAAAGTCCACTACGCGCCCCTGGGAATCTGTCACCCGCCCATCGTCCAAAATTTGCAACAACACATTGAAAATGTCAGGGTGGGCTTTTTCAATTTCATCGAGCAAGACCACGGCATAGGGACGCCGGCGAATGGCCGTTGACAATTGCCCCCCTTCTTCATAGCCCACGTAACCCGGCGGCGCGCCCAACAACCGGGAAATACTGTGCTTTTCCATGTACTCGGACATGTCTAAACGCACCAGCGCCTGTTCACTGTCAAACAGGGCTTCCGCTAAGGTGCGGGCCAGTTCCGTCTTGCCAACGCCCGTAGGGCCGAGAAATAGAAACGAACCGATAGGACGACGGGGAGATTTCAAACCAGCGCGTGTCCGGCGAATGGCCGCAGCAACAGCTTTGACCGCTTGCTCTTGCCCAATCACCCTTTGATGCAGGTATTCTTCGAGATGGAGCAATTTTTGCCGTTCGGATTCCAACAACCGCCGCACCGGAATCCCTGTCCATTTGGCCACAATTTCGGCGACATCGGCTTCAGTGACCTGTTCGCGCAAAAGCGTGGCATTGTGCGATTGAATTTCCGCCAGGGCTGCTTCCTTGGCTTCTAACTCTTGGTGTAGGGCTTCTAGGCGACCGTATTTCAGTTGGGCGGCCCGGTTCAGGTCGTAGTTCCGTTCGGCTTGTTCAATTTGCACGCGGATTTGCTCTTCTTCCTGTTTCAGCGCCTTAATGGCTTCGAGCAGTTGTTTTTCACTTTGCCATTGCTGGTTGAGCGACTGTTGTTGCGCACTCAGGGTCGCAATTTCCCGTTCAATTTTTTTCAGGCGTTCTTGACTGGCGGCATCCCGGTCATTCACCAGCGATAACCGCTCCATTTCCAGTTGCATCAACCGCCGCTCAATCACTTCTAATTCTTCCGGCTTCGATGTGATTTCCATCTTGAGCTTGGCGGCGGCTTCGTCAATCAAATCAATGGCTTTGTCGGGTAAGAACCGGTCGGGAATGTAGCGCACAGACAAACGTACCGCAGCCACCAATGCCGCGTCAGCAATTTTTACCCCGTGATGCACTTCGTAGCGCTCTTTTAATCCCCGTAAAATGGCCACCGTGTCATCTTGGCTGGGTTCTTCCACGCGAATGGGTTGAAACCGTCGTTCGAGTGCTGCGTCTTTTTCGATGTGCTTGCGATATTCGTCAAGAGTGGTGGCGCCAATACAGCGCAACTCGCCCCGTGCCAGCATGGGTTTGAGCAAGTTGCCCGCGTCCATCGCACCCTGGGTAGTCGCCCCGGCGCCAACAACGGTGTGCAGTTCGTCAATAAACAAAATCACTTGACCAGCGGCTTCCGTTACTTCCCGCAACACCGCCTGCAAGCGCTTCTCAAAATCGCCCCGGTAACGCGCCCCGGCGACTAAACTCCCCACGTCTAGGGAAATCAGGCGGCGATTTTTCAGGGACTCCGGCACATCGCCATTGACAATCCGTTGCGCCAGTCCTTCGGCAATGGCCGTTTTCCCAACGCCCGGTTCACCGATGAGCACGGGATTATTTTTGGTGCGCCGCGACAGGACTTGGATCACCCGCCGGATTTCTTCGTCTCGCCCAATAACGGGGTCTAATTTACCCGCCCGCGCCTGTTCGGTCAAATCCCGGCCATAGCGTTCCAGAGCCTGGTAATGGGCTTCCGGCGTGGCGTCCTGTACCCGTTGGTGTCCCCGGATGGTCTTGATAGCAGTAATCAGTTGCTCGGTGGTGACCCCTAGGTTTTGGAACAGGCGGCGTCCTAGGCGCTCATCTTCGCTAAACCCCAGTAGCAGGTGCTCCACCGAGATCAGAGCGTCATTCCAGGTCAGGCGTTGGGCTTCGGCGCGGTCCAGCAAAATGTCTAAAAACCGCCCTAGGTACAATTGCCCATTGGCTGCGCTGACTTGGGGTTGCCGCCGCGCAAACATCTCCAACTGCTGGGTACATTGCACTAAATCGCAGCCGCTTTGCACCAGCATCTTCACGGCAAAGTCATTCTGTTCCAGCAGCGCCAGCATGAGATGTTCGACTTCCAGTTGCTGCTGGCGGTACCGGCGGGCAATGTCTTGGGACTTGACAATCGCTTCCCAGGCTTTTTCGGTGAATTTATTGGGGTCAGTTGGTTGCACAGACGGTCAATCGCTCGCCATCAATGTAGTACTTCATATCAATTCTAACGACCCTAGCCGATGCCCCCACCGAACAGCGCTAACCACAGGGGCAACGTGACCAGCAGCAATCCCAACCCCAGCCCAATCGCACTAACGGTGAAACTTGGTTCCAGGCCGTAGGCCTCGGTCAAAACTAAAGTGGCCAGGGCTGGTGGCATCCCTGCTTGCAGCACCAGTGTCAATCGTACCGGCGCTGGTACCCCGAACCCTTGCAATAGCAGCCCCACCAGCAGCGGGATCACCAGCATCTTAATCCCCAAGCTGGCAGCGACGGACTTCAATTTCCCCCAGTGCCGCACTTGCCGCAGGCGCACCCCCATCAGCACCAGGCAAACCACGACCATACTCCAGGCAATCGTTTTTAAGCTGACATTGAGCCAAGCCGGACGGGATACCTGGTACAACGCTAGCGCCAGCAACGCCGCCCACAGCATCGGATTACGCACCAGCGCCAGCCAGGGTTTGGCCCGTCGTCCCCCCAGTTTCGCCGCCAGCCACACACCCAACCCGTAGGAACCCGCCAGGGTATTCATCAAATCAAACACCACTGCCCAGCCAAAATAGGACGGCCCGACCAGGAACAAACACACCGGATAGCCCACATAGCCTGTGTTGCCGGCCATGGCGGTCAGTAGGAAACTCCCCCGCTGTGGCAGTGACCAGTGCGCGCCCCGCCAGCGTAGCCACAGTTCACCCAGTCCCCAGGCTCCCCAAAATGCCAGCAGCGCTACCCATCCCGCCCACCAGACATCCAGCGTCAGTTGCACATTCAGGACAAAACCCAGCACACTCAGGGGCATGCCCACCCAAAACAGCCATTGCCCAACCCGGTCAAGTAATTTCGGCCCCACGTAAGGCCCCACTAGCCAGCCCAGACCTGTACAAACCGACAAAGTGATATACAGTTCAACCAGCCGTTGCAATTCAGGCGACATCCCACCGCGCCAGGGACAAACGTTTCCAGTATAGGGGCAACCGTCTCAGGATTCTGGATAGATATAGACCACTGGCGGTAGGGAAGTCCCTTCAGGTTTTAGGTCTTGAAACGCCCGAAAACTCACGCCCTGTTGCTGGAGCGCTTGTACCTCCAACTGATACCCTAGAAACCGCTGGTCCGTTTCCAGCAGCGACTCGATATGATTGACGGTTTCGGCAAGACGCTGAAACACTTTCTCCCGACCTGCCGGAGTTACACCAAACAAGTTGCGGTCAATTTCGGTTTGGGAGATAACAGCAGGGGGTAAGTTGTCAATCCAGTAACCTACATGAATATCGTAGTTCTCATTCAAAAGCCATGTCCGGCGTAGCAACTCAAACACTTCGTTTTCAGTCAGACGATAATTTTGATGTTTCCAACGGAAGATGTGGGTTAAACGAGTTAAATCCACCTGGGGCGAGAGTTTGGGATGGAGATAAATCACCGGCCTGTCCGTCAAGAGAATATCCACATACTGGCGCAGGAGCTGGTTCAGTTCTCGGTAGCCTGCTTCTAAACGTTGTCTAGCCGTGTCTAGTTCTTCCAGTTCTAAATAACACCGTGCTTCTACTACGTAGGCTAGATACAGCGTGTGAAGATAGGTGGCAATCGCTTTGGTTTTGTAAGGAAGTTGCTGCCGCGCTAGGTTGCTATAAATGTGTTGGGCTTCCAAAAAGCGATTAATCGCAGTCATCGCACTCGTTCGCCGGTTGTGCGTTTGCTGCATCCGAAAAGCGTTTTGCGCCAAATCAACTGCCGCCCGGAAGTTGGCATAAAAACTCAGGTCAATTTTGTCGCTGATCTCTTTAGTAATCTGTTGCAAACTTTGCAGGGCTTTTTCTAGTTTATTGAGTTTTTCAATCACAAGCGCAAAGCCAACCGCTGCGACCCCCAAATTCAACCAACTGGCTGCGGTGGTCATGCCCAAAAATGCCTGGGCTGGTGTCGCTCCTGCATCCCGCAGCCACATCACCACCTGTTTGGTCTGGGCATTCCGTATCACGCCGCCGATGCGTTCCAATTCACCGCTTGCCAGGCCGATGAGAACGTAAGCTGGCGCTTCGACCGCGATGTGTAACGGAGCCATTGACTGCTGGGGGGCCGTGGGACAATTCCAGGGTATATCAATCCGCTGGCGCTGTCATCCCCATAATCTCGTAGCCTGCATCCACGTAGATCACTTGCCCGGTGATGCCGCTAGCTAGGTCGCTCGCCAGGAAGGCCGCTGTATTGCCTACTTCCAGTTGCGTGACGGACCGGCGCAGGGGAGCCGTTTGCCGCACGTGTTGAATCATGTCGCGAATGCCCCCCACGGCTGATGACGCCAGGGTTTTAATCGGACCAGCGGAAATGGCATTGACGCGCACCCCTTGTGGCCCCAGCTCATAGGCCAAATAGCGCACACAGGCTTCTAAAGCAGCTTTAGCCACCCCAGCCGTGTTGTAGTTCGGCACAACCCGCACACCCCCTAAGTAGGTCAACGTAATGACCGACGCCGTCGGACTGAACAAGGGTTTGGCTGCCCGGCATAGGGCAATCAATGAGTAAGTGCTCACGTCGAGCGCCTGGGCAAACCCCGCCCGCGAAATCTGGCTGAAATCCCCTTCTAGCCCTTCCTTGGGGACAAACGCCAGGCAATGCACCAGGACATCCAAGGTGCCCCAGCGCTCCCGTACAACTTGAAACAGGTCGCTGATGTGTTCATCTTTCTGCACGTCGCAAGGCAAAAAAAGTTCCGGATGCAGGGGTTCGGTCAACTGGGCCACCTTTTGCTTGAAACGGTCTTTTTCATCGGGTAGATAAGTGACCCCTAGCGTCGCGCCCGCCTGGTGCAGTTGTTGGGCAATCCCCCAGGCAATCGAGTATTCGTTGGCAATGCCTAGCACCAGCGCCTTTTTTCCCTGCAAGTTCAACATATCCCTCCCACCGGCATGTATGGACACTGTCTCAACCCTACCCCGGAATGTCTCTCAGCACAAGCGGGCACAAATGGTTATAGAGAATACAATTGAGCTAGCAGCATTCCCATAGCGTGGAACATTAGTATTTGGTCGCTTTCTGCCAATGGCTGTATTGCAAGACAAACCCCTTTATGGCCTGTTGCACCGGTTATCCCATGGCACATTTCCCCAAGGCGTGGAGACCTTTGAACGGGGCAAAACCATTTTCTTTCCTGGCGATCCGGCAGAACGGATTTATTTTTTGATCAAAGGCGCAGTGAAACTCTCGCGGGTGTATGAATCTGGTGAAGAAATTACTGTTGCCCTGCTGCGGGAAAATAGCTTTTTTGGCGTGCTATCGTTCATCACGGGCCATCGCTCGGACCGCTTTTATCACGCCGTTGCCTTTACCACCACCCAGCTTTATTCGGTACCCATTGAACAAGTGGAAGCGCTCATCAAAAGTGACCCAGAGCTATCGCTGATCCTGTTGCGGGGGCTGGCGTCCCGGATTTTGCAAACCGAAATGATGATTGAAACGTTAGCCCATCGCGATATGGGAGCGCGGCTGGCCAGTTT
>JANWVM010000019.1:42466-43033 GCA_025056115.1 Gloeomargarita sp. SKYG116 | reverse complement strand
ACTCAAGGGAGAAATTCGAGCATCTGAAGAGAAACTCAGGGGGGAAATCAACACTTCGGAACAAAGGGTAATGGGAGAAATTAAACGCCTAGACGAACGGTTTGCTAGTTTAGATAAGCGCCTAGCGAATGAAGAGGTCATCAGCCGGAGTGCCTTTGGAGCTATTATTGCTGGCATTGTGGTTGCTCTAGCCAAATACCTGTTCTTCCCTGGTCAACTCTAAGAAGATATAGCTATGAGTGAACCAACGAATCAAGAGCTGCGAGACCTGATCCAATCCCTATTCAACCAATTGGACCGGAAGATTGACGAGCGGTTCAACACACTAGATAAAAAGATTGATGCGCTCGAGAAGAAGGTTGATGTTCAATTTACCGAACTCAAGGGAGATATTAGAGCGACTGAAGAGAAGCTAACCGGAGAGATTAAACGAGTTGAGACGAAGCTCGAGGGCGAAATCAAGCAATTGGAGGCCGAGATCAAGGGTGTAGAAGAACGTTTAACTAGTCAGATGCGAAGGCTAGAAACAGAATTGAAGGTCGAAATCAAACGAATTGACGACCGCTT